>NZ_PSWC01000004.1:0-184290 GCF_002931535.1 Rathayibacter sp. AY1C6
CCGGGGCGTCGGTGCGGGGGGAACGGGTCAGACGACGCGCGGGTCGGACTCCTGGGTGTCGTCCTCGGGGATGTGGACGTCCTGGACGGTCACGTTGATCTCGGCGACCTCCATGCCGGCGATGTGCTGGATGGCGTCGGCGACGGCGGAGCGCACGTCCTCGGCGACCTTCTGCAGCGGCGCGGGGTACTCGGCGACGATGGTGATGTCGGCGGCGACCTGGCGCTCGCCGACCTCGACCTTGACGCCCTGGCCGCGGTCGTCGTTGCCGATCGCACTGCGGATGGCGCCGATCGCTCGGGCCGCTCCTCCGCCGAGGGCGTGGACGCCCGGGACCTCGCGCGCGGCGATGCCGGCGACCTTGGCGATGACGCCGTCCTCGATCACGGTGCGTCCGGATCCGGTGCTGGTCTGACGGGTGGTGGTCGCGGTGGTCTCGGCCATGGTCTCCTCTTTCGCTCGGGGCCCGATCGCTCGATCAGGCGGGGTATGCAGGTAGGACGCTCCGTCGACGCCGAACGTCACGGTCGGATCCGGCCCGCCCAGGCAACTGCCAGAGAGGCGGGCCGGGCCGGGCCGATCCTCTCAGGAACGCGGTCGACGCCCGTCGATTCGCCCTCGGCCCGGTGCTGTGGTGGCATGGAGCCGTGACCGACGCGACCGCCCCGCAGGCGCCCCTCCCCGATCGGACGGCCGCGCGCATGCGCCCGCGCGCCCTGCTCGTCCTGGCCCTGATCGGCGCGGTCGGCGGGACCCTGTCGGGCGCGTTCGGCGTCGGCGGCGGGATCGTGATGGTGCCGATGCTGATCGCGTGGGCCGGGATGGACCAGCGCCGCGCCTCCGCCACCTCGCTGCTCGCGATCGCTCCGACCTCGGTCGCCGGAGCGTTCGGCTACGCCCTCGCCGGCCAGGTCGCCTGGGTCCCGGCGGCGGTGATCGCGGCTGCGGCGATGCTCGGGGCGGTGGCCGGATCCTGGCTGCTCGCGCGGCTGCCTCTGGGGGTGCTGCGCTGGATGTTCGTGGCGCTGCTCGTGGCCGCGGCGGTGCGGATGGCCGTGTTCGGCTCGAACGACACCGGCGACGTCGCCGAGGGCTGGGGCGTGTGGCCCGGGTTCGCGGGGCTCGGCATCGGGATGGGCGTCGCCTCCGGCCTCTTCGGCATCGGCGGCGGAGCGATCGCCGTGCCGGTCCTGGTCGGCGCCTTCGGGCTCGCGGACCTCCTGGCCAAGGGCACTTCGCTCGCCGCGATGATCCCGACGGCGGTCACCGGCTCGATCGCGAACGCCCGGCGAGGCCTGCTCGACGTGCGCGCAGGCCTCGTGGTCGGGCTCACCGCCACGGCGTTCTCCTTCGCCGGAGTGGCGCTCTCCTTCCTCCTGCCGGCGCGCGTGTCCGGGATCCTCTTCGCGGTCCTCCTCCTGCTCGCCGCGGTGCAGCTCGCCCTCCGCGGGCGGCGCCGCTGAGCCCTGCACGACGCGGACCCCCGCCGTCAACGCCCTGTCCGATCCGTCGCAGACGCTCGTAGCGTCGTCGCGATCGGGCGCGGGCCCGGAGGGGCGGGAGCACGATGGAGCAGCAGCAGCGCGAGCAGCAGGGCCGGCAGCAGCGGCGAGGGGGCGGCGCGAGCCTGCACCGGGACGTCGCACCCGGGGTGCACCGGCTCGAGCACGCCTGGACGAACCTCTACCTGATCGAGGAGGCCGGCCGGCTGACCGTCGTCGACCACCTCGGCGTCGCCCGCAGCCTCGTCCGGCGGGGCGTCCCCGTGCACCTGCACGTGGCCGACCAGCCGCTCGCCGCGCAGCCCTACTCCTACCGCCGCCAGCGCACCCCGTTCGTGTACCCGCTGCTGCACCCCTCCGCGATCCCGGTGCTCGGAGCGATGGCCCGTGCGGGCGCGCTCGCGGTGCCGCCCGTGCACGGGACCCTGCCGCTGACCGCCGGAGCGGTGCTCGACGTGCCCGGATCGCCCCGCGTGCTCGCGACTCCGGGGCACACCGACGGGCACGTCTCGCTGCACCTGCCCGAGCGCGACGCGGTGATCGACGGAGACGCACTGGTCACGCTCGACCCCTACTCCGCGCGCACCGGCCCGCACCTGGTCGCGCGCGCCGCCACCGCCGACACGGCGCAGTCCCTCGACTCGCTGCGGGTCCTCGCCGGGACCGGGGCGCGGACACTCCTGCCCGGCCACGGCGCGCCCTGGCGCCTGGGCGTCGCGGCGGCGGCCGAGCTCGCGGCGCGGACGCCGATCGCCTAGGGCAGGCTCCGCAGGCCGCTCGGACGCCGGTGGCCTGCCTCCCCGGCCGACCCGGTCCCGCAGCCGTGACACCATCGGAGGTGATGTCGATCCCCGGTCCCGCATGAGCGCGGTCAGCTACCAGGCCGCGTCGATCCCCCTCCGCCTGGCCAGCGCCGGCATGGTCGTCGCCCTCCCCGTCCTCGCCGTCGAGCGTCTCGGCGACGTCGCGCTCGGCGGCGCCCTGACCGGAGCGGCGCTCTTCCCCGCCGTGATCGCCGCGCCGCTGGTCGGCACGGTGCTCGACCGGGTCCGCCGCCCCCGCCGGCTCCTGGTCGGCGCCGCGCTCACGACCGCCGTCGCCTTCGCGGTCGCCGCCTTCCTCGGCGAGGTGCCGACGCCGCTCATCGTGCTGCTGCTGCTCCTCGCGGGGCTCGCGACGCCCGTCTACATGGGCGGCATGTCGAGCTTCGTCACGAGCGCCATCCCGGAGCCGCGCCGCGCCTACGCGCAGGACTCGCTCTCGTACACGGTCGCCTCGATCAGCGGGCCGGCGATCGTGGGCCTCGCGGTCGGAGTCGGGGGAGCGCGGACCGCGATGCTCGCCATGGCGGTCCTCGCCCTCATCGGCGTCGTCGGGTCGCTCGGCCTGGCGATGGAGGCTCGTCCGGCGCCGACCGTCGGCGTGCTGCGGACGATCGTCGCGGGCGTCACCCACCTCGTGCGGCACCGTCCGATCGCGGTGGTCACCTCGGCGGGCACGCTCAGCCAGGTCGCGGGCGGAGCGGCGGGAGTCGCGGCGATCAGCCTCTCGGTGGAGCGGCTGGGCAGCACCGACGCCGCCGCGTGGATCCTGACCGCCTTCGCCGTGGGCGGCCTGCTCGGCGCCCTCGCCGTGGCGGCTCGCCGCTGGACCCGCCGTCCGCCGGCGTGGACCATGGGCGCCGCCTACATCGCGACCGGCGCCGTCCTCCTGGTCGCCGTCCCCGACCTGGGCGTCGTCGTGGCGATCGCCGCCTTCGCGGTCGCGGGCGTCTTCACGGCCCCCTCGAACGCGGCGATGCTGCTGCTGCGCGACCAGGAGAGCCCCGCCGCCGTCCGCTCGCAGGTGTTCACGATCGGCGCGGGGCTGCGCTCCGCCGCCGCGGCCGTCGGCGCCGTGCTGGCGGGAGCGGCGTCCGGCCTCGGAGCCTCCTGGCTCGTCGCGGGGATCGCCGTGGTCTGGATCGGCTCCGGCCTGCTCCTGCGCCTGTTCCCCGCGCGCGACCGCGACTGACCCGAGCCGCGCGCGGAGCGCTCGGCGGGACCGGCACCACCGCGCGCGGGGATCGCGATCAGGCCGCGACGCCCGCCAGCGTGCCCGTGCTCGGCCCGTTCGGGTCGGTGATCATGCAGTTGATCGTGCGGTCGCCCGTGCCCCAGCTCTCGGCGGTCGGGTAGTAGTAGCTGAAGTCGTACGCCGAGTCCTGGTAGCCGATCCCGGTGAACGACTCGAACGCCGTGACGCAGTCGGTCTCGGCCTGCTCCGTCGCGACGGACTCGCCCGGGTACTCGTCGGCATCGGCCATCGTCAGGTTCTGGAACACCTCGTAGACGTGCGGGTCGGTGCAGGGCACGGTCGGCACGTCGGTGACCTCGGTCGCCTCCTCGCTGAGCTCGCCGTTCAGGCAGTCGCCCACGCGCAGCTGGAAGACGTCGGTCGTCCCGCCCTCGGTGATCTCCCCGGTCTCGTCGTCGCGGGTCTCGCCTCCCATCAGGCCGTTCAGGCCCGAGCAGCCGGTCAGGCCGAGGGCGAGGGCCGCGCCGGCGGCCAGGACGAGGGCGGTTCTGCGGCGGTTCATGGCGACTCCCGGGATCAGCGGTACGGAGGTGTTCCTGTGACGACTCCCAGGCTAGAGGTGCAGGGCATCCGTCCCGAGGGGGATGCACCCGATCCGGATCTCCACTTTCCGGAGTAGCGGACGCTCAGCCCGGTCCGGTCGAATGGGGTCATGGCTCAGAAGACGGTCGCAGACCAGCTCATCGCTCAGCTCATCGACGCCGGCGTCTCCCGCATCTACGGGATCGTCGGCGACTCGCTGAATCCGATCGTCGACGCGGTGCGCCGCAGCGGCGGCTCCGAGAAGGGAGGCATCGACTGGATCCACGTGCGCAACGAGGAGGCGGCCGCCTTCGCCGCCGGCGCGGAGGCGCAGCTCACCGGGCGCCTCGCCGTCTGCGCCGGCAGCTGCGGCCCCGGCAACCTGCACCTGATCAACGGCCTCTACGACGCGCACCGCTCCTCCGCCCCGGTGCTCGCCATCGCGAGCCACATCCCGAGCAACGAGATCGGCTCGTCCTACTTCCAGGAGACGCACCCGGACAGGCTCTTCGTCGAGTGCTCGAACTACCGCGAGCTGATCTCGACCGCCGCCCAGGCCCCGCGGGTCGTCAACGCCGCGATGCGCAGCGCGGTGGCGCTCCGCGGAGTCGCCGTGGTCACCCTCCCCGGCGACATCGCCGAGCTGGAGGCGGTGGACGGCTTCCCCGCGTTCGTGCTGCCGTCGACGCCCGTCCTGGTCCCCGCCGACGCCGACGTCCGCGCCCTCGCGGCCGCGATCGACCAGGCGCGGACCGTCGCGATCTTCGCGGGCGCCGGAGTGCAGAACGCGCACGACGAGGTCGTCGCCTTCGCCGAGCTGGTGGGCGCGCCCGTCGGGCACAGCCTGCGCGGCAAGGAGTGGATCCAGTACGACAACCCCTACGACGTCGGCATGACGGGCCTCCTCGGCTACGGAGCGGCGCACGCCGGCATTCACGACGCCGATCTGCTCCTCCTCCTCGGCACCGACTTCCCCTACGAGCAGTTCCTCCCCGACGCCTCGAAGGTGGTGATCGCTCAGGTCGACAGCGACGCCTCGAAGCTCGGTCGCCGCGTCAGCGTCGCGCACCCCGTCCACGGCGACGTGGCGGCGACCCTCACCGCGCTGACCCCGCTCGTGCAGCGGAAGGACCACCGCTTCCTCGACAAGACGCTGAAGAAGCACGAGAAGCTGGTCACCGGAGTCGTCGGGAAGTACACCGAGGTCGGCACGCGCAGCCCGATCCACCCCGAGCTCGTCGCGTCCACGCTCGACGGCCTGCTCTCCGAGGACGCGATCGTCACCGCCGACACCGGCATGGGCAACGTCTGGCAGGCCCGCTACATCACCCCCAACGGGAAGCGGCGCCTGCTCGGCTCGTACATGCACGGCTCGATGGCGAACGCGCTGCCGCAGGCGGTCGGCGCGCAGCTCTCGCACCCGGGGCGCCAGGTCGTCTCGCTGAGCGGCGACGGCGGGCTCTCGATGCTGATGGGCGAGCTGGTCACGGTCGCCGCCTACCGGCTGCCCGTGACGATCGTCGTGTTCAACAACTCCACGCTCGGGCTGGTGAAGGTCGAGATGCTGGTCGACGGCTTCCCGGACTTCGCTGTCGACGTGCCGATGGTCGACTACGCGAAGGTGGCGGAGGCGATCGGCATCCGCGGCATCCGCGTCGAGGACCCGCGCGACGTGGAGGAGGCCTTCCGCTCGGCTCTCGCCGACGGCGGCCCGGTCCTCGTCGACGTGGTGACGGATCCGCTCGCCCTCTCGCTCCCACCCACGATCACGGGCGCGCAGGTGAAGGGCTTCGCGCTGGCGGTCTCGAAGATCGTGATGAACGGAGGAGCGGGCGAGGCCGTCGCGCTGGCCCGCACCAACATCAAGCACGCCCTCCGATGATCGACGCCCGGGCGCTCGCGAGCGGCACCTGGTTCGTCCGGGGCTCCTCGCTGCCGCTCTGGCGCTCGCGGTCGGGGGTGGCGATCACGTACGCGCCGCTCCCGACCGGCGGGATCGGCGACGTCGTCAGCTGGCGCGGCCGCACGCGCTCGCACTACGTGGTCGGCATCGACATCCCCGACCCGCACGATCCGTCCGGCTTCCGCTGGCGCGGCGTCGAGCCGCTGACTCTCCTCGCCCGCAGCCGCTGGTCGTTCGTCGCCGCCGACGAGGAGGCGGGCTGGGCGCTCACCCGCTTCGCCCGGACACCGTTCACGCCCGCCGGCGTCGACGTGTACGTCCGCGAGCCGCACCCGGCCCGCGGCGTCCTCGCGGCGGCGCTCGCCGCGTGCGCCGCCGACCCGCGCACGTCCGCGCTGCGCCCGCGCCTCTTCGAGGTCGCGCCCTGACTCCTGAGCGCGCGCCCTCCCGTGAGGCGTCACGAACGGTCGTCACCCTGCCCGGATGACGACCGTTCGTGACGCCTCGGCGGTCGTCGATGCGGAGCCCGGTCGGCGAGTGCTCGTCGCAGGCGCTCGACGGAGCGCTCGGGGTGGGGGACGAACTCGGCGCCGACGATGCGGACGACGCGGACCCCGATCGAGGCGAGGTCGTCGTAGCGGCCGAGGTCGCGCGCGAAGCGCCGGTTGCTGGTGCGATGATCGTCGCCCTCGTACTCCCACGCGACCCGCTCCGCGGGGTACCAGCCGTCCGGCCGCCCGACGAAGACCCCGTCGGAGTCGAACAGCGGCTCCTGCAGCACCGGCTCCGGGAGCCCCGCCCGCATGGACGCGAGCCGGAACCGCGACTCCTGCCGCGACTCCGCCCCGTCGCGCACCAGAGCGAGCGCGGCGCGGAGTCGCACCGAGCCCCGACCGCGGAAGGCCGACACGCGCTCCCGCAGGTCGGGCAGCGGCACCCAGGGCCGTTGATCCGCCGGATCGCCGACGACCGGCGTGCGCACCAGCGCGTCGCCCACCGCGACGAGGTCGTCCGGCTCGAGGAGCGCGGAGAGATGGCAGAAGAGCGAGGCCGGATCGGTGAGGGGGAGTCCGCGGCGGAGGACACAGCGGACGTCGGGATCGGCGAGGGCGTGGCCGACGACGTTCCGGTGCCGGGGAGCGCGTCCCGGCCGGCGGACGCTGACGTGCACCGGCTCGTCCGCAGCGGCGGGCGGGAGGTCGAGCGGCCAGAGCCGCGCCGCCGTCACGTGGCTCAGGAGCGCCTCCGGACCGACCAGCGCGAGGAGCGCCTCCGCGCGCAGGCGCAGGTCGGGGTCGGGGTCGGCGGTGCGGACGCCGTGGAAGGGCCGGTGGAGGTCGGAGCTGCGGAGCCGCCCGCGGCTCAGACCGCTCGCGCGAGCGTCAGCGACGGTGAAGGCGCGGCCGCGGAGTCCGATCGGAAGCGGCGAGGGATCGTGCATCCGGCCACTGTCCCGCCTCCCGATCCTCGTGAACCGGTTCTCCACAGGTCGGATCCGCCGCCCACCCCGCTCGACCGCGTCCATGCGTCACGAACGGCCGCCATCCCGCTCGGATGACGACCGTTCGCGACCCCTCAGCGAGCTGGTGCGCGCAGGTGCGGGCGCGTCACTCGCCGAGCGTGATCGCCTGCGCCTCGACGAACTCGGGCTCGGGCTCGTGGGCGTCGGCGCGAGCCAGGGTGCGGCGTCCGAGCAGCACGATCAGCGCGGCGACGGCGACGGCTCCGGCCGCGGCGTACATCGGGAAGGCCGGCGAGATCGCCGCGGCCAGGGCGGAGGCGGCGGGCGGGGCGATCGCGCCGCCGAGGAAGCGGACGCCGGAGTAGGCGGACGAGGCGACGGAGCGGGGCAGGTCGGTCGCCTCCATCACGCACTCGGTGAGCACCGTGTTGACGACTCCGAGCAGCAGGCCGCCGACGATGATGCAGACGATCAGGCCGACACGGGACGAGATCACGAGGCCGCCGGCGATCAGGTCGAGCGCGAGCAGCAGCAGCACCGAGCGCAGCACGACGGTGCGCGGGAGGCGCCGGGTGAGCAGCGGAGCGACGAACACGGAGGTGATCGCCACGCCCAGGCCCCAGCCGAAGAACGTGAAGCCGAGGCCCATCTCGTCCAGCCCGAGCGGGTAGGGCGTGTAGGCGAGCAGCACGAAGAAGCCGATGTTGTAGAACAGGGCGGCGCCCGCCAGCGTGCGGATGGCCGGGACCTTGAGGGCGGCGAAGGGCGCCGAGAGCGGAGTCGGAGAGGGCTTGGGGCCGTCCTCGCGCAGGAGCGTCGCGATGGCGATGAAGCCGACGGCCATCAGCACGGCGGTCCCGAAGAACGGGCCGCGCCACGAGACGCTGCCGAGGAGCCCGCCGAGCAGCGGGCCGATGGCGATGCCGATGCCCAGCGCGGCCTCGTAGAGCACGATCGCCGCGGAGGAGCCTCCGCTCGCCGCGCCGACGATGGTCGACAGGGCGGTCGAGATGAACAGCGCGTTGCCGAAGCCCCAGCCCGCGCGGAAGCCGATGACGCCCTCGACGCTGCCCGCCGTGCCGGCGAGCGCGGCGAACACCACGATCAGCACCAGGCCGATCATGAGGGTCTTCTTGGCGCCGATGCGGCTGGAGAGCCAGCTGGTGAAGAACATCACGACGCCGGTGATGACGAGGTAGCTCGTGAAGAGCAGCGAGGTCTCGGTCGGAGTCGCCTGCAGGCTCTCGGCGATGGCCGGGAGGATCGGGTCGACCAGGCCGATCCCCATGAAGGCGATCACCGCGGCGAAGGCGACGGCCCAGACGGCCAGCGGCTGCTTCAGGATCGAGCCCTGGGCGGGCGAGTGGGGGGAGGTGGTCACGGCGTGGAGCCTTTCTCGGGGGAGGAGGGGACGGGGGTGCCGGCGATGCGGGCGACGCGGGCCTCGACGAGGGTCGCGGCGCGCTCGAGGGCGAGGCGGTCGTCCTCGTCGAGGCCCGCGAACAGCGGGGCGAGGGCGGCCTCGAGGCGGAGCCGGTGCTCGGCGAGGGCGTCGAAGCCGGCGGGAGTGCCCTCGATCAGCCAGGCGCGGCCGTCGCCGGCGTCGTGGACGCGGCGGATCCAGCCGGCCTCGTCGAGACGGGCGATGATGCCGGTCATCGTCGGCTGGGTGACGCGGACCCGCTCGGCGAGCTCGCCGAGGCGGGAGGGGGAGGCGGTGCGCAGCTCGGCGAGCGTCGACCAGACGGCTCCGGACTGCGCGCCGAGCCCGGTCGCGCCGCTCGCCCGGCCCGCGAACCGCGTGAGGGCGGTGGCGGCGGAGGCGAGACGCACGGGGGCACTGGGATCGGGCACGAGAAACAATATAGCACGCCTATGTAGTTCGGTGGAGGGCGCTTCGAGTCCACCCTCCATCGGGCGCACTCACTGACGTTCTCCTCCGCTTCTGTGACAGGATCGTCCGTATTCGCGCGTCCACTCCCGCGATCACCGATGGAAAGAGAAGTCATGTCCCCCAGCGAGCACGACGTCGTCGTGATCGGAGCCGGTGCCACCGGACTCACCGCGGCGCTCCGGCTGCAGCAGCACGGCCTCGACGTCGTCGTCGTCGAGGCGCGCGAGCGCGTGGGCGGGCGGCTCGAGACCCGCGTGGTCGACGGGCAGCTCCTCGAGCTCGGCGGCCAGTGGGTCTCGCCGGACCAGACGGCGCTCCTCGAGACCCTCGACGAGCTCGGCCTCGGCACCTACTCCCGCTACCGCGAGGGCGAGAGCGTCTACATCGGCGCCGACGGCTCCGCTCGCCGCTTCACCGGCGACATCTTCCCGGGGAGCGAGCGCACCGAGTCCGAGATCTCCCGCCTGATCGAGGTGCTCGACCGCCTCGTCGCCGAGACGGACCCGGCGGCGCCGTGGACGCATCCGCTCGCCCGCGACTACGACCGCGTCACCTTAGCCGCCTGGCTGGAGCAGCAGAGCGACGACGAGGAGGCGCGGGCCAACATCGCCCTCTTCCTCGCCGACGCCATGCTCACCAAGCCGGCGCACGCCTTCTCCCTCCTCCAGGCGCTCCTCATGGCCGCGAGCGCGGGGAGCTTCAGCAACCTGGTCGACGCCGACTTCATCCTCGACAAGCGCGTGATCGGCGGCCTCCAGCAGGTCCCGGAGCGGCTCGCCGAGCGCCTCGGCGCCGAGCGCGTCCTGCTCGGGCACCCGGTCCGCTCCGTCCGCTACGGCGACGACGGGGTCGAGGTGCGCGCCGACGGCGTCGTCCTCCGCGCCCGCCGCGCGATCGTCGCCGTGCCGCCGAACCTCGTCGGCCGCATCTCGTTCGACCCGCCGCTCCCGCGCCTGCGGCAGCAGGCCCTGCAGCACCAGTCGCTCGGCCTCGTGATCAAGGTGCACGCCACCTACGCCACGCCCTTCTGGCGCGCCGACGGCCTCTCCGGCACCGCGTTCAGCCCGCACTCGCTCGTCCACGAGGCCTACGACAACTCGAACCACGGGGAGGAGCGCGGCACCCTGGTCGGCTTCGTCTCGGACGAGAAGGCCGACCGCGTGCTCGCGCTCGACGAGGCGGAGCGGAAGGCCGCGATCCTCGACTCGCTCGCCGCCTACTTCGGCCCGGCCGCACTCGATCCGGTCGTCTACTACGAGAGCGACTGGGCGTCCGAGGAGTGGACGCAGGGCGCGTACGCCGCGAGCTTCGACCTGGGCGGGCTGACCCGGTACGGCGCGCTGCAGCTGGAGCCGGTGGGTCCGCTCCGCTTCGGCACGAGCGACCTCGCCGCCGAGGGCTACCAGCACGTCGACGGCGCCATCCGCGTCGGCAGGCGCCTGGCACAGGAGATCATCGACGAGGACGGCGCGACCGCACCGGCCCCCCACAGCGAAGGAGCACAGCCCGCATGAGCACCCACTACGCCGTGATCGACCCGGCCACGGGGGAGACCCTCCGCGAGTACCCGACCCTCGGTGACGCCGAGCTGACCGCGGCGATCGGCTCGGCGCAGGACGCGTACTCCTCGTGGTCGCGGACCGTGCCCGTCGCGACCCGCGCGGCGCTGATCGCCCGCGTGGCAGAGCTGCACGTCGAGCGCGCCGACGAGCTCGCGGCGATCATCGTCCGCGAGATGGGCAAGCCGCTCGACCAGGCGCAGGGCGAGGTCGGCTTCGCCGCCGACATCTACCGCTACTACGGCGAGAACGGCGAGGCCTTCCTCGCCGACGAGCCGATCGAGCTCGCCGAGGGCACCGGCTCCGCGCTGATCCGCCGCGCCGGGCTGGGCGTGCTCCTGGGCATCATGCCGTGGAACTTCCCCTACTACCAGGTGGCCCGCTTCGCCGGCCCGAACGTGGTCGCGGGCAACACGATCCTGCTCAAGCACGCGCCGCAGTGCCCGGAGTCGGCCGCCGCCATCGCCGACATGTTCCGCACCGCGGCCGAGGAGCTGGGCGCGCCCGCCGGCGTCTACGTGAACCTCTACGCCACGAACGAGCAGGCCGCGACCGTCATCGCCGACCCCCGGGTCCAGGGCGTCTCCGTCACCGGTTCCGAGCGGGCCGGCGCGGCCGTCGCGGAGCTCGCGGGCCGACACCTGAAGAAGGTCGTGCTCGAGCTCGGCGGCTCCGACCCGTTCGTGCTCCTGTCGACCGACGACCTCGACAAGGCGGTCGAGGACGCGGTCGCCGCGCGCCTGGACAACAACGGCCAGTCCTGCAACGCCGCGAAGCGCTTCATCGTCATCGACGAGCTGTACGACGCGTTCGCCGAGAAGTTCACGGAGGCGTTCACCCGCGCCCAGCCGGCCGATCCGTTCGCGGAGGGCACCCTCCTCGGCCCGCTCTCCTCCTCCGCCGCGACGGAGCGCCTCGAGGCGCAGCTGGCGGCCGCGCGCGAGCAGGGGGCCACCGTCCGCGCCAGCGGCGAGGTGACCGGCAACTTCTTCCCGCCCGCCGTGCTCGAGGGCGTCACGCCCGAGATGGACGCCTACCGCGAGGAGTTCTTCGGCCCCGTCGCCGCGCTCTACCGCGTCCGCGACGAGGACGAGGCGATCGCCCTCGCGAACGACACCCCCTACGGCCTCGGCTCCTACCTCTACACGACCGACCAGGAGCAGGCGCTGCGCCTGGCGGACCGGATCGACGCGGGGATGGTCTGGATCAACCTCGTCCTCGGCGACGCGGCCGAGCTGCCCTTCGGCGGTGTGAAGCGCTCGGGCACCGGCCGCGAGATGGGCCGCCCCGCCCTCGAGGAGTTCGTGAACAAGAAGCTCATCCGCATCGCGTGAGACGGGCGCGGGCCGGGCCCTGGAGTCGATCCGGAGCCCGGCCCGCAGCCGCTCGGCGTGCGCCCGCTCACTTCTTCGTCAGCGACGACTCCTTGTGCGCGGCCTTCGCGTCGGTCTTGTCGCTCTGCACGATCCAGTAGGGCTCGTCGTCCGAGGCGTTGAACTTCTGCCCCTCGAACTGGAACTCCTTCGTCTTCTTCTCGACCAGCTCGCCGTGGGTCTCGCCCTGCGAGGTGTTCCAGCTGATCTTGTCGCCCTTCTTCACGAGGCGGCTCCTCTCTCTCGGTCGCGCCGGAGCGCGGTGGTCCCGTCGCGCGGAAGCGCGATGGTGGTGGTGACGTCGACGATCGCCGGAGCGGCGGGCGCCGACGAGAAGCCGAACCGCACGGGCGGCGAGAGCGGGCGCAACGGGCCGAGGTCCTCCTCCGCCAGCACCGCGTGGACGCCCTCGACGCGGCGGATCGCCCGCACGCCGTAGTACTCGCGGCGTCCGTGCCCAGCCGACCCGGCCGTACTGACCCCGCGGACGAGCAGGGAGGCGACCGGCGAGATCGCGGTCAGCCATGCCGGGTGCTCGGCGAGCGGTCGTGGAACGATCCGCAGCAGCCGGCCGAGCGGAGTGAGACCGCCGAGCTCCAGTCGCACCGCGAGCGGTCCGGCCACGACGGACAGGCCGCCCGCGATCCTCCGCCACGACACCGGCGCGATCCGCACCTCGTCGAACGCGTAAGTCGACCCGATGAAGTCCGCGACCTCGCGGGTCGGTGCGATCAGGAGGCGGTGGCCGTCGCCGTCCTCGACCATCGCGTCGGCGAACGGGCCGAAGGGGGTGTCCTCCCAGAGGCCCAGCACGATCCTCGTGCCCGAGGACGTGCCGAACCCCGCGATGCGCCCGCCGAAGCGGAGGAGCCGCGGGGTCCGGCCGGTCATCAGGAGGCCGAGCGCAGCAGCGTGAACGAGCCGTCGCGGACGATCAGCGTGGTGACCTCGCCCTCGACGACCTGCTCCGGGTCGCTCGAGGCGGCCAGCGTCCACTCGGCGCCGGGCGCCTCGGGAACGGTGAACTCGACGCCGTTCTCCGCCGCGTTCAGCAGCAGGGCGAAGCTCGCGCTGCCCTCGTGCTCGAACACGAAGGTGATCGAACGGGCGTCGGGGTTGTCCCAGTCCTCGTCGGCGAAGCCCTGCGCGTCGGAGCGGAGGATGTCGACCGTGTCGGGGCCGCCGTCGCCGGGGGCGCGGCGGAACCACTTCGGGCGCAGCGCCGGCTCCGCGGCGCGGAGGGCGATCAGCTCGCGGGTGAAGGCGAGCAGCTCGCGGTCCGCGTTCTCCCAGTCGAACCACGAGATCTCGTCGTCCTGGCAGTAGGCGTTGTTGTTGCCGCCCTGCGTGCGGGCGATCTCGTCGCCGCCCAGGATCATCGGCACGCCGGCCGAGAGCAGCAGCGTCGCGAGGAAGTTGCGGCGCATGCGGTCGCGGCGCTCGTTGACCGCCTCGTTCTCAGTCGGGCCCTCGGCGCCGTTGTTGGAGGAGCGGTTGTCGCTCTCGCCGTCGTTGTTGTCCTCGCCGTTGGCCGCGTTGTGCTTGCGCGAGTAGGCGGTGAGGTCGGCGAGGGTGAAGCCGTCGTGCGCGGTGACGAAGTTGATGCTGGAGACCGGCGAGCGGCGGTCGGCCTCGTACACGTCGGGGGAGCCGAGGACGCGCTGCGCGGTCGTGCCGAGCACCGAGTCGGCGCCGTTCCAGAAGTCGCGCACGTCGTCGCGGAACTTCCCGTTCCACTCCGACCAGTCCGCGGGGAAGCCGCCGACCTGGTAGCCGGCGGTGTCCCACGGCTCGGCGATCATCTTGACGGGCGCGAGCACCGGGTCCTGCGCGATCAGGTCGAGGAAGGCGCTGTGCACCTCGGCCTCACCGGTCTGGCGGGTGAGGGTGGTGGCGAGGTCGAAGCGGAAGCCGTCGACGTGCATCTCGGTCACCCAGTAGCGCAGCGAGTCCATGATCAGGCCGAGCGCGGCCGGGTGCGCGACGTTGAGGCTGTTGCCGGTGCCGGTGGTGTCGAAGTAGTTCGCGCGGTCCTCCTCCACCAGTCGGTAGTAGGAGCCGTTGTCGATGCCCTTGAACGAGAGGGTGGGGCCCTTGTCGTTGCCCTCGGCGGTGTGGTTGTAGACCACGTCGAGGATGACCTCGAGGCCGGCCTCGTGGAACGCCTTGACCATGGCCTTGAACTCGTCGACCTGCGAGCCGTCGTCCCCGGCGTGCGAGTACTCGTTGTGCGGCGCGAAGAAGCCGAGGGAGTTGTAGCCCCAGTAGTTGCGCAGGCCCTTCTCCTCGAGGTGCGAGTCCTGCACGAACTGGTGCACGGGGAGCAGCTCGACCGAGGTCACGCCCAGGTCGGTGAAGTGCTTGATCGCGGCGGGGTGCGCGAGGCCGCGGTAGGTGCCGCGGATGTCCTCGGGCACGTCGGGGTGCAGCTTCGTGAAGCCCTTCACGTGCACCTCGTAGACGACGGTCTCCTCGAGTGGGATGCGCGGCGCGGTGTCGCCGCTCCAGTCGAAGGAGTCGGGGTCGGTTACGACGCAGCGGGGGACCGCGTGCGCGGAGTCGGCGTCGTTGCGGGAGTCGGCGTCCTCGTAGAACTGGCCGAAGACGTCCTCGGACCAGGTGTACGAGCCCTCGATCGCGGTGGCGTGCGGGTCGAGGAGGAGCTTGGCGGCGTTGTGGCGGAGGCCGTTGGCGGGGTCCCAGGGGCCGTCGACGCGCAGTCCGTAGCGGGTGCCGATGCCCATCTCGGGGACGAGGCCGTGGAAGACGTGGCCGGTCCGCTCGGTGAGGGCGACGCGGGTCTCTGCTCCGGACTCGTCGAAGAGGCAGACCTCGACGCTGTCCGCGGTCTCGGAGTAGACGGCGACGCCGGCGCCGGCGTCGCCGCGGAGGGAGACGCCGAGGGGATACGGGAAGGAACGGGGGGATGCGGGCATGCGTCCATCCTGACCGGGCGGCTCCGGGAGCTTCGCGCCCTTGTCGCCGCGCCCGCCTCCCGCTAATCTTCCAGGCCCTCCCTTCGACACGGCGCCCTCCGCGGGCATATAGTCAGCTGGCTTACTAAATCGTCGGAGGAGAGCGTCGTGCGCAACCGCAAGTGGATCGGGCTGGTCGTCATCAGCCTCGGAGTGGCGACGATCATCGTCGACTCGACCATCGTCAACGTCGCCATCCCGTCGATCGTCGCCGATCTCGGGATCACCTCGACCCAGGTGCAGTGGGTGCAGGAGTCGTACACGCTCGTGTTCGCCGCGCTCCTGCTGGTCTTCGGCACCCTCGCCGACCGCTGGGGCCGGCGCCGCATGCTGATCGTCGGCGTCTCGCTCTTCGCGCTCTCCTCCGTCGCGGCGGCCCTCGCTCCGACCGGCGACCTGCTGATCCTCTCCAGGGTCGTGCAGGGCGTCGGAGGAGCGATGGTGCTGCCGACGACCCTCTCGCTGATCAACGCCACCTTCCGCGGGCGCGAGCGCGCCATCGCCTTCGCCGTCTGGGGCTCGACCATCGGCGGCATGACCGCGGTCGGCCCGCTGCTCGGCGGCTGGCTCACCACCGACTTCTCCTGGCGCTGGGCGTTCGGCATCAACATCCCGCTCGGCGTGATCATCGTGGTCGGAGCGCTGCTGTTCGTCGACGAGTCGCGGCAGCCCGACGGGCGGAGGGTCGACCTCGTCGGCGCCGCGCTCTCGATCATCGCCTCCGCCTCCCTGGTGTTCGCCCTCATCGAGGGGCGCACCCTCGGCTGGTGGGGCGTCGACGAGCGCCTGAGCGTCGGCGGCTGGAGCTGGCCGCTCGGTCTCTCGCCGGTCCCGATCGCGTTCGCCGTCGCGGTACTCGCCGGGGTCGCCTTCGTCCTCTGGGCGCGGGCCCGCGAGCGCGCCGGGCGCTCGGCGATGCTCGCGATCGGGCTCTTCCGCCTCGCCTCGTTCCGCAACGGCAACCTCGCCGCGATGATCGTCTCGCTCGGCGAGTTCGGGATCATCCTGGCGCTGCCGATCTGGCTCCAGAGCGTCCTCGGCTACACGGCCGTGCAGACCGGCCTGGTGCTCCTCGCGCTCGCGCTCGGCTCCTTCGTCGCCTCGGGCTTCGCCGGCGCCTTCGGCAACAGGGTCGCGCCGGTGCTGATCGTGCGGGTGGGTCTCGCGGCCGAGATCGTCGGCGTCGCGGGCATCGGCCTGGTCGTCTCCGACTCCACTCCGTGGTGGGCCCTCGTCCCGTTCCTCGCCGTCTACGGCTTCGGCGTCGGCCTCGCGACGGCGCAGCTGACCGGGGTCGTGCTCCGGGACGTGCCCGTCGAGCTCAGCGGGCAGGGCTCGGGCACGCAGTCGACCGCGCGGCAGATCGGCTCGGCGCTGGGCATCGCCGTGCTCGGGACGATCCTCTACACCTCGACCGCGGGGGTCCTCACGACCTCGCTCGAGCAGCAGGGCCTCCCCGCGGAGCAGGTCGCGAGCACCGTCGACGCGGTGGTCGACTCCTCCGGCGCCGCGATCGCCGGGCTGGCCGCCTCACCGGACACCGCCGACGCTGCCCGGGCGGCGGGCGAGGCGTTCTCGGACGGCACCCGCTACGCGGCCTTCGCCGCCGCCGGGTTCCTCGCCGTCGGCTTCCTGGCCACGCTCTCGCTCGGCCGCCCGGCAGAGGAGGAGGAGCCGGAGGTCAGCTCAGCGGAGCCGAGTCGTCGGCGGTGAAGACGATCTTGCCGATCGTGCGGTCGGCGCCGGTCGCTCGGCGCGACAGCACGTCGACGACGTCGCCCAGCGGATGCACGGCGCCCGGCCGGGGCCGCAGCTCGCCGGAGGTGGCGAGCGAGACCGCGCGCCCGATCCGCTCCGCCGTCGCCACCACGATCATGTTGCGCACCCGCGGGCGGTCGCGGCGGACGAGGCCCGTCGCCTGCGAGACCAGCGCCGGACCGCTCGGCACCAGCGTCGCGATGCGCCCGCCCTCGGCCAGGAGGATCGCCGCGTCGTCGACCGGCAGGTGGCCGGAGACGTCGACGACCACGTCGAAGCGGCCGCCCAGCACCCCGAGGTCGAGCGCGCGGTAGTCGTGCGGCTCGGCGCCGAGCGAGCGGAGCAGGTCGGCGGAGGCGGCCGAGCCGGTGGCCGCGACCGTGCAGCCCGCCCGCACCAGCAGCTGGATCGTCGGATCGCCGATGGCTCCCGAGCCGCCGCTGACGAGGACGCGCTCGCCGGCGCGCACGTGCAGTGCGTCCACCAGGCCCACCGCGGTGCCGCCCGACATCGCGAGCGTGACGGCCTCGACGAAGCCGAGGGAGTCGGGCATCGGGACGAGCGAGCGGCTGCGCGCGATGGACGCACCGGCGAAGGCGTCGCCGTCGCGGGTCATCCCCACCACGCGGTCGCCGATCGCGACCGAGTGCGACCCCGGGCCGAGCGCCTCGACGGTGCCGGCGATGTCGAGGCCGAACCCGTAGGGACGGGAGCGGCCGACGGCCATGATCCGCGCGGAGCCGGACAGGATCTTCTCGTCGGTCGCGTTGATGCTCGCCGCGCGCGTGCGCACCAGGACCTCGCCGCGACCCGGCATCGGCACCGGCGCCTCCCGCCACGAGAGCAGATCGGGCCCGCCGAACCTGTCGTACCCGAGTCGTCGCATGTCGCTCCCGTCGTCCGTGCCAGCCCCCCGAGCCTAGGGCGTGGCCGCTGAGCGGAGGCGTCGCGGGAGCCCGGCGGAACCCCCTCCGGTACCCGCGGGCCCGGTGCTACCGTGGCGGCCATGAGCGCAGACGACAGTCCCGAGTTCGCAGGCTTCGAGGGCACCCCCTCCACCGATGCGGAGAAGGCCGACGACGTCCGCCCCGCCGACGCCGAGGTCGAGGAGAACACGACGGCCGACGAGAGCCGCGACCCGGACCACGGCTACGACCCGATGAGCGAGAGCGG
This sequence comes from Rathayibacter sp. AY1C6, assembly GCF_002931535.1. Taxonomy (NCBI): domain Bacteria; kingdom Bacillati; phylum Actinomycetota; class Actinomycetes; order Micrococcales; family Microbacteriaceae; genus Rathayibacter; species Rathayibacter sp. AY1C6. The sequence continues at coordinate 18,198 of NZ_PSWC01000004.1, forward strand.
CTCCGAGAACGCCCCCGAGGACGAGGTCGGCCCCCGCGAGGACGAGGAGGGCCTGCTTCCCCCCGGCAGCACCGCCGAGGGAGCCGGCACCGCGCTCGGCGCCGACGCCGTCGAGGGCGGCGAGCCCCTGGGAGAGAACGCGAGCGCCGGCACCCCCGGCCAGCTCGCCGACGAGCGCTGGCGCACCAACGGCATCAACCCGCTGGGTTGAGCCTTCTCCCGCGGCGGTCCCCGCCCGCCGCGGCGCAGTCGGCTACTCGGGATGGCCGGGCGGGTGGAGCGTCCTGCGTCCAGCTACGACGGAACGCTGACACGCGTTCCGCCGGTTCGCCTCGCGGACACAGCGGCGGTGGACGCCCGGTCGCGCGGGCCATCGACTCCTCCATCCACGGCCACGGCGGTGCGCCGTGAGGCGAACCGTCGAAACGCGTTCCAGCGTTTCGGCGTAGCCGGTCGCGACACGCTCCACCTGCCAGGCCGTCTGCGGGAGCCGACCGCGCCGCGGCGGGCGGGGACCGCCGCGGGAACGAACACCGCCTGAGGCGAACCGTCGAAACGCGTTCCAGCGTTTCGGCGTAGCCGGTCGCGACACGCTCCACCTGCCCGGCCGTTTGCGGGAGCCGACCGCGCCGCGGCGGGCCGGGACCGCCGCGGGAGTGAACACCGCCTGAGGCGAACCGTCGAAACGCGTTCCAGCGTTTCGGCGTAGCCGGACGCGACCCGCTCCACCTGCCCGGCCACTCCTGGGAGCCGACCGCGCCGCGGCGGGCGGGGACCGCCGCGCAACAAACACAGCTGGCGTTCCGGTTGCTCGGAGGAGGAGCAGGGGTGGGCGCCGTAGCGTTCCGGGAGCGCGGCACGCCGGTCGCGCGGACGGGGAGTCCCATGTCGTTGTTCCTGAACCGCATTCGTGAGGTCCGATGGACCGAGGACGAGAGGCGGGCGCTGGCCGAGGCGGTGGCGGAGGACCGGGCCGACGCCTGGCGCGGAGTGGGTGCGCTGGATCGCACCGTCGTCGTCTCGACCGAGGATCCCGGCGTCCGCGGCGGCGCGCGCTGGCCCACCGATCACCGTGCGTTCCTGCGCGTCGACCGCGGCGCCTCCGTGGTGCTCGCGACCGACGGGCTGAGCGATCCCTTCGACCGGCTCGCGCATCCCGGCACCGGTCTCGGCCTCGAGCTGTGCCTCGAGACGTCCGCCGTCCGCGGCGTCCCCACCGCCGAGCTCTGGAACCACTGGCACTTCCGCCTGCTGTACGAGGCCGCCCGACGGGCCGCCCTGCAGGGGGTGTGCTGCCGCAGCTCCCTCGACACGGCGCGGCTCGCGAACGTCGCGGCGCCGCCCGCCTGGACCGATGAGCAGGGCACCGTCGGCGTCCTCCTGGGCCTGCGCAGCTCCGGCCTGCCCGAGCGGCTCGACCTGGCGACCGGTCACGCCGACCTGGTCACCCTCACGCCGCTGCGGCCGCAGGAGCACGCCCGGGCGTCGGTCGACGCGGGCGCCCGTGCCGAGATCGCCGAGCGCCTCCGGGCCCTGCCGCACGAGGAGCTCGTGCACACGGCCCGGCCGCTCGTGGTCTGAGGAGCGTCGCGGCTCAGGAGCCCTCGGCCGGCTCCGGCACCACGGTCATCTCGCCGGTGTTGTTCGCGCTCGCGATGAACTGCTCGATCCACAGGCGGTTCAGCGACGGCCGCTTGCTGCCGTGGAACCGGAAGTGCAGCGGAGTCGTCGGGTGCACCCAGACGGAGCTGCGGCCGTAGCCGGACGACTCCGGCTCGCTCCAGGAGAGGCTGAACGACTCGTTCCGCCGCATCTTGGTGAACATCGCGACCTTGAGGTGCGCGAGGAGCCGGTCCTCGAAGTCGATCTCGAGTGATTGCGGTCCGTAGATCAGTCGTCCCATTGTCTCCGCCGTGAAGTGGTGCCGACGCGCCGGAGTCCCGGACGGCGTCGCGGGCTCCGTGAGCTCGGGAGCCGCCACGGAGAGGATACCGATCCTGCGGCCCGGAGGGGTGACACGGGTTCCGCCTCCGCCGGCCGGGGGCGGAATCACCCCGTCAACGACGGACGCCCCGCCGACCGGATCCGGGGATCCTGGTCGACGGGGCGTCGGAAGTCGGAGATTACTCGCCGACGCCGCGGATGTTCGCGGCCTGCGGGCCCTTGCGGCCCTGCTCGACGTCGTACTCGACGTGCTGGTTCTCGACGAGCTCGCGGTAGCCCTGCTTCGCGATGGCGGAGAAGTGCGCGAACACGTCGGCGCCTCCGTCGTCGGGAGCGATGAAGCCGAAGCCCTTTTCGGAGTTGAACCACTTAACGGTGCCAGTAGGCATTTCTTTTCCTTATGTGTTAATGACGCCGACCGGGGCCGGCGTCGTCAGAGTCCGCACGAGTGTGCGGTACCCGCTCGACTCGGCTTCCGCGGGTGAAACACGCGTCGGCCGGAGTCGTCCGGGTCGTCTAGGGGCTGAGCTCGCGCCTCCGGGGGAGGGCGGCTCTGCGGGGGAGAACGTCCCGCGCACCGGGCGAGCCGGTGGAGCGGGGGTCGAACGAGGAACGGCGCGGCTTCCGCGGCGTCCTGTGAAGGGCGGTACCCGCGTGCGAGGCGGGCGTTCGAACCGGAGGACCGAGGACGATGCTCTCGGTCGATGCGGTCTCTATCAGGGGCTGAGTCTCTTCGTCGTCGTGCGACTTCTCAGCCGTGGAATTCGGGCGATCGCCCAGGAGATGACTCGACTCTACGGGATCACGGCCCCCGAGCGCGACCGCTCGCGTCACACTGAGCGCCGATCCGCCTGCGCTGGACGGCCGGAAGGCCCGCTGGAGCGGGTCGCGGTGTGCCACGATACGACTCGGAACGCGCCGACCCCACCGCCGACGCCGCGGTGCTGCTGCGCGAGCAGCGGGAGGTCGGCGTGCTCTGCGCTCGGCGGGCCGGCGGGGTGCTCACCGCCGCCTCAGCCCTGCACCTGATCGCCCTGACTCCGGCCCAGCTGCTGACGGTGGTGCCGAGCGCCGCGCTGCTCGTCGTCTCGGCGCTCGTGCAGCTCGCGCCCAGCCGGTCCGTCGCGACGGGGGCGAGGGCGGTCGCCCTCGGGCTCGCGCTGGACGTCGCGGCGCTCGTCGCGTTCCTCTCGCCGGACGTCGACGCCTCCCTCCGAGCCGTCCTGAGCGGGATCACGATGCTCACCTCGATGGCGCTGCCGTGCGCGATGCTCGCCGTCGGCGCCTGGCGGGGCCTGCCCTGGGCCGCGGTCCTGGCGCTGCTCCCGGTCCTGGTCCTCGGGGCGGCGACGACGGGGGCGTCCGGGCGCGCGCCGTTCGTCCTCCTCTCGATCGTCGTCTGCTGGGCCCTGCTGCTGACGGCCGCCCGCTGGCTCGCGGGCAGCGTCGCGCGGGCCCACGTCGGCACGGCCCGTCTCCGGAGGGCCCACGACGCCGAGCGCCGCTCCAGCGAGACCGAGTCGCGGCACCGCGCCGACGCGCGGCTCATGCACGACACCATCCTGGCGACCCTGACGCTCGTGGCCCATCGGGGCGAGGGAGTGCCGGCTCCGGTGCTGCGCGACCGGGCGGCGGCCGACCTCGCGCTCCTGCGCGGTGTGGAGGCGGTGGACGAGCCGGAGCCGGCCTCCGGCGTCCGGCTGCCCGAGCCGCTCGCCGCGCTCGGTCGGCGGTCGGCGGAGGTCGGCGTCGAGGTGCGCTGGCACGGCGGTGCCCAGCCGCGGATCCGTGCGGAGGTGCTCGACGCCCTGGTGCGCGCGACCGGGGAGTGCCTCGAGAACGTGCGCCGTCACTCCGGGGCAGCGCTGGCGCACGTGAGCGTCGCGGAGGAGGCGGGCTCGCTCCGCGTCGTCGTCACGGACGAGGGGCGCGGCTTCGATCCGGCCGCGGTGCCGCCGGGGCGCCTGGGCCTCGCGGAGTCCGTCGTCGGCCGCGTCGAGGCGGTGGGCGGCACGGTCCGGGTCTTCTCGGCGCCGGGATCCGGCGCGACCGTGCTGCTGAGCGTGCCGCTGCTGAGCGTGCCGCTGTGAGCGGGACGCGGCAGGAGGAGGGGCCGGAGGACGGGACGCTCCTCGAGCTGGTCCGCGCGGCGGATCGGAGCCCCGGAGCGCTGTGGAGCATCCGCGAGCGCCTCACCCGGCCGAACCGCCTGAGCGGGAGCTACCTCGGGCTGGGCTTCCTCACCATGGCGGTGATGCTCGACATCCGCGGACTGATCTCGTACCTCTGGTCCCTCGACGCCCGGTCCGCGACCTGGGTGAGCGGTCTCTCCTGGCTGCTCGTGATCGCCGCGAGCGCGGCGGGGGCCGCGATCGCCCTGCGCCGCCACGGCGAGCTGCCGCGCTGGGCCTTCGCGGGCGTCCTCGGCGTCGACGTGATCGCGCTGCTGCTCGAGTTCGCCGACCACGCGCTGCCCACTCCGGCACCGATGTACTACCCGTCGGTCTGCGTGGGAGTGGGCGCGGGCGTGATCGCGCTGATCACCTTCCAGCCGCTCTCGCGCTCGTTCCTCGCCCTCGTGGTCCTGGTCGCGCTCGCGGCGCTCGGACTCGTCGGCCAGGCGCTGCTCGGCGACGGAGGCGCCGCCCTCGCGGTGGGCAACGTCCTCCTCGCCGTCGCGCCCGCGGCCGTGTGCGTCGTCGTGCTCACCTCGCTCGACCAGTACGTGCGGCGCACGCTCGACCGCAGCCTGGCCGACGGCACCGTCCACGCCGCGGACGACGAGTTCTCGCAGGTGGACGCCCGCATCGAGGAGCTCCTCGAGCGGGTCCGGACGCCGGTGCCGCTGGACGAGGAGCTGGGCGAGCGGGCGCGGGTGCTCGGAGACGAGCTCCGCGAGGCGCTCGCCCGCAGCCACGACCGCACCTGGCTGAGGATCGCGGTGGAGGAGTCGGCGCTGCTGTCCTCCGCTGTCGCGATCGACGATCCGAGCGGGGCTGCGGCGCTGCTGGCCCCGCTCGACCGCTCGCGGCTGCTCTCGGTGCTCTGGCTGCTCACCGCCCCCGCGGGGAGGACTCCGCTCGCCGTCCGCCTGGAGCCGGGCCAGAGCGGCGGGGTGGAGCTCGCCCTGGTCGCCGCGGGCATCCGCGCCCGCGACCTCGACCGCTCGGTCTGGGGCATCCTCAGCGAGCTCGGCGAGCACCGCACGACGACCGACCACGGCGCGACGAGGATCCTCGTCGCCCACCGGCCCCGCAGGAGGACGACGACATGAGCGACGAGCCCGCGATCACGCTGGCCATCCTCGACGACCACCCGATCCTGCTGGCGGCGCTGGCGGAGTGGATCCGCCGCTCGGGCACGGACATCCGCGTGGCGGCGACGGCCGGCACCTGGACGGACCTGCTCGCTCACCCGGCCTTCCCGACCGACGTGGTGCTGCTCGACATCGACCTCGGCGACGAGCTCGACCTCGCCATGAAGATCCGGATCATCGCGGCCGCCGGCGCCGCCACGATCATCATCAGCACGCACTCCGAGCCGGGGACGATCAGCCGGGCGCTCGAGGCCGGGGCGCACGGCTACGTGGTCAAGAGCGAGCGGACCGAGACGATCCTCGCGGCGATCCGGACGGCGGCGCGCGACGAGCGCTTCCTGACGGCGCAGACGCGGGAGCTGCTCGGGGCCGACCGCCCGGGCACCCTGACGCACCGCGAGCGGGAGATCGTGCGCCTCTTCGTCGACGGGATGCCGCTGAAGCAGGTCGCGACGCTCCTCGGCATCACCCAGGACGCCGCGCGGAGCTCGCTGCGCAGCGCCCGAGGCAAGTACCGGGCGGAGGGACTGGCCGTCGGCACGAAGATCTCGCTCCGCAGGCAGGCTCTGCGCGACGGGATCGTCGAGCGCTAGGCGCGCGCTCGACGATCCCGGGGGCCTAGACCGTCTCGGCGCGCTTCTGCCGCGCGGGCTCGGCGGGGTCGGAGGGTCCGTTCCAGATCGAGACGATGCCCCAGACGACGGCCGCGATCGGCACGGCCAGCACGGCGCCGACGATGCCGGCGAGGACGGTGCCCACGGTCAGGGCGATCAGGACGATCAGCGGGTGCAGCTTCAGCGAGCGCGCCATCACGACCGGCTGGAGGAAGTTGCCCTCGAGCTGGTTGACCCCGATGACGACCAGGATCACGATCAGCGCGGCGACCGGGCCGTTGGCGACCAGGGCGACGAGAGCGGCGAGGATGCCGGCGGCCGTGGCTCCGACGATCGGGATGAACGCGGTGAGGAAGACGATGACGGCCAGCGGGATCGCCAGCGGCACCTGGATGATCGCCAGCGCGACGCCGATGCCGATCGCGTCGACCGCCGCGACGGTCGCCGTTCCGCGGACGTAGCCGCCCAGCACGTCGACCGTCTTGTGCCCGACGCGCTTGGCGCGCTCGTAGCCCGAGCCGGTGAAGGGGCGCAGGAGGAACTCCCAGATCTTCGGGCCGTCCTTCATGAAGAAGAAGAGCACCACGATCATCAGCACGAGGCCGGTGATGAAGTTCGCCGCTGCGGAGACGCCCGCGAGCGCGCCGTTGCCGAACGAGCTGGAGGTGAGGAAGTCGACGACCGACTGGCGGGCGGACTCGATCTGCTCGTCGGTGATCTGGAACGGCAGGTGCTGCACGTAGTCCTGCAGCGAGGTGATGCCGTCGGAGGCGCTGCTGACCAGCTCGTCCCACTGGTTGCGGACCGCGACCGTGATCAGCCATCCGACCGCGCCGAGGACCGCGAGCAGCCCGATCAGCGCCAGCCAGGTCGCGAGGATCGACGGCACGCCCTTGCGCCGCATCCACGCCAGGACCGGGTGGATCGCCGCGGCGAGGATGAGCGCGATCATCACGGGGATGAGCACCAGCGTGAGCTGCGTCATCGCGAAGACGAGCACCGAGGCCAGCAGGAGGACGATGACCACCTGGAGGCAGCGGGTGGCGAACCGGCCGAGGCCGTCGCTCCAGACCCGCCGCTGCGGATCGGGTGCGCTCGGCTGCGGCGCTGCGGCGCTGGTCGAGGAGTCGTTGCGGTCGAAGAAGCCCATGGAGGGACGGTATCGGCTCGGGCCGACCTGCCGTCCCTCCTTGACACCCCGCCCGCGCCGCGGCGATGCGGGGGTCAGAGACCGGCGGGCTTCTCCGGCGTGCGCAGCCAGGTGTCGAAGAAGTCCGCCAGGTCGGAGCCGGAGACGTTCTCGGCCAGGGCCTGGAAGTCGGCGGTCGTCGCGTTCGAGTAGCGGTTCTCGGAGGCCCAGCGCTTCAGCAGCACGCCGAACGCGTCCGCGCCGATCCGGTCGCGGAGGGCGACGAGGGTCAGGCCGCCGCGGGCGTAGACGGGCGCGTCGAAGAGGCCCGCGGCTCCGGGGTCGGCGACGGCGGTCGACCAGAACGGGTCGTCGGCGGGAGCGGCGGCGACCCGGGCGGCGGACTCGGTGACGCTCGCGCCGCCGGTGTGCTCCTCCCAGAGCCACTCGGCGTAGGTCGCGAAGCCCTCGTTCAGCCAGATGTCGGACCAGGTCTCCGGAGTGACGCTGTCGCCGTACCACTGGTGCGCGGTCTCGTGCGCGACGGTCGACTCGTCCGCGCCGCCGGAGTAGAACGAGCGGCCCTGGGTCTCGAGGGCGTAGCCGATCCGCTCGTCGTCGACCACGGCTCCGGCCGAGCGGAACGGGTACGGGCCGAAGACGGAGGAGAAGTAGTCGATGATCGCGCCCTGCTTCGCGAGCGCCGCCTCGGTGCGGGCGCGGGTGTCGCCGGTGATGTCCCGGTCGATCGCGTCGATGGTCGTCACGCCGCCCTGGGTGGAGCGGACCAGGTCGTAGTCGCCGATGTTCACCATGGCGAGGTAGCTCGCCATCGGGCTGGTCTCGACCCAGCGGGAGGTCGTCCACCCCTTCGACGTGGTGGGGGAGCCGACCGGCAGGCCGTTCGCGACCACCGTCCGGCCCTCCGGGACCGTGATGCTGAAGGTGTAGCGCGCCTTGTCGGCTGGCGAGTCGTTGACGGGGTACCAGGTCGAGGCGCCGTCCGGCTCGCTGGCGACCAGGGCGCCGTCGTCCGTCGACCACCAGCCGAAGGGGGCCCCGGTGCCGTCGACGGGGTTCCCGGTGGTCCCGGCGTAGTCGATGCTCACCAGCGCGGGCAGGCCCTTCCGGAGGGTCCGGGCGGGCGTGACGGTCAGCTCGTCCCCCGACTGCGAGAACCGGGCGACCCCGGCGTTGACGGTGACCTTCGAGACGGTGAGGCCGGTCAGGTCGAAGGAGAGCGAGCGCAGGTCCTTCTGGGGCGCGAAGGTGACCACGGCTCTGCCGCCGAGGGCCCGGGTCGTCGGATCGTACTTCAGGACGAGGCTGTAGGTGAGGGCGTCGAAGCCGCTGCTGCCGAGGCCGGGGAAGTAGGGATCGCCGGCGCTGGTGCCCCCGTCGACGGCGCCCGCGCGGGCGGCGGGGGAGGCGATGGCGGCGGGTGCGAGGAGGAGGGAGGAGGCCACGAGCGCGCTGAGCGCGGCTGACGCACGGAATGTCATGTCCGCACGCTAGCGGGCGGGCGTTTCGTGCGCGTGTCGGCACCGTGCCGAGGAGAAGCCCCGTCGATCGACGGACGGGCGATCACGTTCCTGGCGGGGCGAGTCAGCTGCGGAATCCGTCGCGGTCACGGAGCATCGCACGGTGGAATTACCCATTCGAGCCGCCGGAGCCCCGCGGATCGTTGCGGCGGCGACGGATTCCGCACTACAGTCGCCGTGTTCATGCAGGTGCATGGGGTGCGGTACCCGAAGCCGCACTGCACCGCCCTGCTCGGAGCAGACGCCTCCGCCGGGAGGGATGACGATCCTCTCTCCCGGCGGGAGGCGGACCGGGCGGATCCGCCCGGCCGCCGCCGGCGCTACGCCGGGACGCGCACCGTCAGCCCGCCGGGCTCGATCCAGGTGCGGAACGCCGAGGTCGAGCCGAACGGATCGCCGTCGAGCTCGATCTCCTGCGCGTGCTCGAGGCGGACCGTGAGGTCGCGGCCCTTCACGTACCGCAGGGCCGATACCTCCTTGGTCAGGCCCATCAGCTTCTTGCCGACGACGCCGCTGCGGCGGAGCACGCCGTTCTCCCACACCACCTTGAAGATGATCTGCACCCAGCCGAAGAAGCCCTCGGGGCGCAGCAGGACGATGTCGAACTCGCCGTCGTCGACGGCCGCGTCCGGCAGCAGGAGGATGTTCGCCGGCAGGGCGCCGCAGTTGCCCACGATGATCGTGTGCGCGCGCACCTTGCGGGTCTTCGAGCCGTCGAGGCGGTAGCGGAACTCGAGCTGGTTCTTGTCGAGCAGGGCCTTCCGCAGCGCGTCCACGTAGGCGAGCCAGCCGGCCCGCTTCTTGAGGTCGTCGTCGGTGTTGGCGAGCATCTTCGCGTCGATCCCGAGGCCCGCCATCACGACGTAGGCGTGGCGGTCGCGGCCCGTGGAGGTCTCGATGTCGATCATCCCGACGTCGATCGCCCGGTCCTGTCCGGAGAACGCGACGGTCAGGGAGTTGTCGATGTCGTCGAGCGTGAGGTTCAGATTGCGGGCGAGCAGGTTGCCGGTGCCGGAGGGCAGCAGCGAGAGCGAGGCGTCGGAGCCGCGGAGGGCCTCCGCCACGACGCGGACCGTCCCGTCGCCGCCGGCCGCGATCACGACGTCGGCGCCCGCGGCGAGGGCCTCCTTCGTCTGACCGGCTCCGGGGTCCTCGACGGAGGTCTCGTACCAGAGCGTCTCCTCCCAGCCGGCGGCCTCCTCGGCGCGCTTCACAGCGGCCTTCACGGACTCCAGGTCGACCTTGACGGGGTTGTAGACGAGGGCGGCGCGGCGGCGCTCAGGCATCGTCGCGGCTCTCGTCGAGCTCGTCGCCGTTCTCGTCGACACGGCCCGGACGCACGGCGGCGTCCTCGCGGATGTCGATGCGGGTGTCGCCGGCCTCGGTGGTGGAGACCTCGATGCGCGGGGCCGCGTCGGCCTCCGTCGCCTTCGGGGCGCTGGTCAGCTGGTCGTAGCGGTCGTCCGCGCTCTGGTCGGTCATGCCTGGACGGTAGCAGCGGGCGATCCGCGCCCGCGCGGGCTTGCGTCAGCGGCTGCGTGCCGCCTGAAGACCCCAGAGCACGAGCGGGATCTGGAGCGGGAGGCGCAGCAGCGTGATCACCCGGGTCCGAGGCCGACGGGCGTCCCGCGCCATCTGCACGTTGCCGGGGAGGACGGCGGCCATCAGGGCGGCGGAGGCGAGACCGCCGGCCGCGCGGGTCCGCGGGTGCAGCGTCGCGGCCGCGCAGACCAGCTCCGCCGCTCCCGAGACGAGGACCCATCCGCGCGCCGAGCCGGGCATCCCTCGCGGGACCACCGCGTCGAAGGTCCGCGGGTGCACCAGGTGGACGACTCCCGAGACCGCCATCGCCGACACGAGCACGAGCGGGCCCGCGCCCAGGCCGCTCATCGGCCCTCCGCCCCGCGCTCGAGCGGAGCGACGTGGTCGAGGATCCGGCGCCACTCGCGCACCAGCGCCAGCCGGCCGGCTCCGTCGACCGTCACGGTGCGCGCCCGCGCGAGGCGGCCGCGGTACCAGCGGCCGTCCTCGGCGCTCGCCACCGGGTCCGCGTCGCCGTGGACCAGGAGCGTCTCGGCGGTCACCCGGTCGAGGTCGTCGGCCCAGGAGCCGTCGCGGAGGGCCGCGAGGTCGGTCGCGGCGCCGCTCGGGCCCTGCCGCCAGCCCTCGGCGAGCATCCGCTCCAGCCGGTTGCGCAGTCCGCCGTGGGTAGTGAGCACCGGGTCGTCGGAGTCGATCCCGAGCGCGTCCAGGCCCGGCTGCGTCTGCGGGAGGGCGGCGGCGATCGCGTCGGCGTCCTCCCCGCGGAGGGTCTCGCGCCGCTCCCACGCGCTGGTGGGGTGCACGATCACGCCGGCCTGCGGGGGCGCGGGGGTGCCGACCAGCGCGAGGCGGTCCACGAGGTCGGGGTGCCGGGCCGCGAGCGAGAGCGCGAACGCGCCGCCGGAGCCCCAGCCGACCACGCCGACGCTGCCGAAGCGGGCGCCCTCGACCATGCGGGCGGTGCGCTCGGAGCGGCGCAGGTACTCGGCGAGGTCGTCCGCGCGGTCCTCGACGCGGCCGTGAGCGGCGTCGACCGGGTCCGAGGCGCCGTAGCCGGGGCGGTCGAGGATCAGCAGGTGCAGGCCCCAGGGGCCGGTGACAGTGGGGTCGGGGTCGAAGCCGCCAGCTCCGGGAGTGGGGTGGCAGAACACCACCAGCCGGTCGGCGACGGGATCGCCCGCCGCCGAGACGCCCATCCCGCGGCCGGACCGCAGCTCGAAACGGTGGTTCGCCATGTCGCCTCCCGGGTGCGCCGAGGGTCGGCGCGTCGCCCCCAGTCAAGCGGAGACGGCGGCCCGCGCGCTGGGCCTTGTGCCGGAGCGGGAGCAGTCGGACGCGTCCGGAGCGGGCGTGCTCGCGATCGCCTTCGTCGCCGAGCGCGGCGACCTCCCGCCCCTCGTCGTCGAGTCGATGGACGGGCTCCTCGCGCTCGTCTCGGGACTGCGCCGGTAACCCCTGCCCCCGCGGAGGTCGACCCCCGTGGCAGGCGGCCGGCGGCCGCCCAGCGTGCTGGGAGCGGGTCGGCACCGGCTCCGTTCCGTGCTGCCGCGGATGATCGAGCAGGGGCGGGGCAGCGTGATCACCACCTCCTCCGTCGCCGGGCTCGACGGCGCCCCGGGCCTCAGCCCCTCCGTCGCCTCGAAGCGCGAGGTCGCCGGGCTCACCAGGAGCGCGGCCCTCGAGCTCGCGGGCACCGGCGTCCGGGTCGACTCGGTCCACCCGTCGCCCGTGAACACGCGGATGATGCGCTCGATCGAGGCGGGAGCCGTCGACGCCGGCGCACCGTCCGTTCACCCGATGTCCACGTGACGCCGCGGAGGAGGGGAGCGAGGATGGGGGCGTGTCCCGTCGCCTCCTCCTCCCCGTCGCCGGCGTCCTCGCCGCGGCCCTCGCCGCCGGCGGGCTGACGCTCCTCGTCTGGACGATCGACGAGACGCCGTTCGCACGGCCCGACGCCGGCTTCGACCGTCTGACGAGCGAGGTCGCCGCGGTGCCCGGAGTCTCCCTCGACGGCGCCGAGCGCTGGGTCGAGGCGCCGGCGTTCGGCCCGCCGACCTCGTGGGTCGGGGTCGCGGTCGAGGAGCCGGCGCTCGCCGACGCCCTCGCGACGGCCTGCGCGACCGAGTACGCGGATCCGGTGCTGTGGTCGTTCCGGGCGACGTCCGCCGGCGGGAACGCCCTCTCCTTCGCGGGCGCGGAGGAGCCGACCGGCGCGTGCCCCGCTCCCGCTGTCGACGCCTCGGCCCTGCTCGAGCGGATCGACGGCCTCGGCCGCGGCCTGGAGCTGCACGCGTCGCTCCGCGAGGGGTCCTTCGCCCTCGACTCCTTCGAGGACGTCTCCGGCGGGCTGCCCGCGCTGCTCCCGATCGTCCGGGCGGCGGAGGACCTGCGGGACGCTGCGGGCGCGGAGCGGGGCGCCCCGGTCGAGATCTCCGGTCCCTGGGCCGCGATCACCGTCGGTCCCGGCGAGCAGGAGCGGATTGCCGCGCTGCTCACGACCCTCGTCGAGGAGCACGGCGTCACCGCCTACTGGGCGACCGAGGACGGCCTGCGGATCGTCGCGCCCGACGGCGGGCACGCCGCGATCGAGGCCGCCGTGCGCGGCTCCGGGCTGCCGGTGGCCGACCGGCCCCTGCGGTTCGAGGCCGACGAGTCCTGACGCCGGGCGGCCGTCACGCGCGCCAGGCCGCCAGCTCCTCCGGAGTCGCCAGGACGCGGTGGGTCGGCGAGAGTTCGTGGACGCTCCCGGCCGAGTAGTCGATCCCGAGCGCGACCGGGTCGTACGGCTCGGAGGGGGCGCGGCGGCGCATCGCGCGCGGGTCCGCCGAGAGCACGGCGCGCAGCAGCGAGCGGGTGTAGGGGTGCACGGGGCCGGAGAAGATCTCGGCGGTCGTGCCCGTCTCGACCAGGTGGCCCTTGTGCATGACGCCGATCCGGTCGGAGATGTACTTCACCATCGCGAGGTCGTGGGCGATGAAGAGGTACGCGGTGCCGAGCTCCTCCTGGAGCGCGCGCATCAGATTCACGACCTGCGCCTGGATCGAGACGTCGAGCGCCGAGACGCACTCGTCCGCGATCACGAGGTCGGGCTGCATCACGAGCGCGCGGGCGATGCCGATGCGCTGCCGCTGGCCGCCCGAGAACTGGTGCGGGTAGCGGTCGGCGTGGGAGCGGTCGAGGCCGACCTTCTCGAGGATCGCGTAGACCTTCTCGTCGCGCTCGGCCGCCGAGGAGTACCGGCGCTGGGTGGTGAGTCCCTGCGCGACGATGTCGAAGACGGTCTTGCGCGGATTGAGGCTCGACATCGGGTTCTGGAAGATCATCTGGATGCTGGATCGCAGGTGGTCGCGCTGGGCGGCGTCGAGCCGGCCGCTGATCGTGCGGCCCGCGAGCACCACCTGGCCGTCGGTCGGGTCGATCAGCCGGATGATCGAGCGGCCGATCGTGGACTTGCCGCTGCCGGACTCGCCGACCAGCCCGAAGGTCTCGCCGCGCCGGATCTCGAAGTCGACGCCGCCGATCGCGGTCACGTGGTGCCGCCGGCCCAGCCGGAACACCTGGGTGAGGCCGCGCACCGAGAGCAGGGCGGGCGCGGAGTCGGGCGTCGGAGCGAGTGCGGTCACGGGGTCGGTCCTTCACTGGGGGCGAGCATGGCGTCGATCTTGGCGCGCAGCGGCGCCGGCATCTCGACCGGGGGAGCGGAGGGGTGGCAGAGCCACGAGGCGACCCGGTGCCCGCCGCCGACGTCGAAGAGGGGCGGCTCCTCGACGAAGTCGATCTCGAGCGCGAACGGGTTCCTCGGAGCGAAGGGGTCTCCCGGCGCGCGGTTCACCAGGCTCGCCGGGCTGCCGGGGATGGCGAACAGCTCGGGGGAGTCGGTGGTCAGGTCCGGCATCGCCGAGAGCAGGCCCCAGGTGTAGGGGTGCCGCGGGTCGTAGAAGACCTGCTCGGCGGTGCCCTGCTCGATGATCCGTCCGGCGTACATCACGCTGACGTGGTCGGCGACGGTCGCGACGACGCCGAGGTCGTGGGTGATGAAGATCACCGAGAGCCCGCGGTCCGCCTGCAGGCGCTTCAGCAGCTCGAGGATCCGCAGCTGGATCGTCACGTCGAGCGCGGTCGTCGGCTCGTCGCAGATCAGCACGTCCGGGTTGCACGACAGCGCGATGGCGATGTTGACCCGCTGGCACATGCCTCCGGAGAGCTGGTGGGGGTACTGCTTGAACCGCCGCTCCGGATCGTCGATGCCGACCTCGCCGAGCAGCTCCACGGCACGGGCGCGCGCCTCGCGACGGCCGAGCCCGAAGTGCTCCTGGATCCCCTCCATCACCTGCTTGCCGACCGACATCGTCGGGTCGAGGCAGGTCAGGGCGTCCTGGAACACCATCGCGATGCGGCGCCCGCAGATCTCGCGACGGATCGCCGACTCGGGCATCGCCGCGATGTCCTTCGCGGTCACCGTGCCGTCGTCGCTCCGGTGCGAGAACTCGATGCTGCCCGCGGTGATCCGCTGGTTGCGGGCCATCAGGCCGAGGATCGCGCGCGCCGTCACCGACTTGCCGCTGCCGGACTCGCCGACGATCGCGACCACCTCGCCCTCGTGCAGGTCGAAGCCCAGTCCGCGGATCGCCTCGACGCTGCCGCCCTCGTTGTCGAACGAGATCGCCAGATCTCGCACCGACAGAAGGACCCTGCCGCGCTCCGGTCCGGCCGTGTCCTGACGGGTCGTGCCCGTGCTGCTCTCGGTCATGTCAGTGGCCTCTCGAGTGGGACAGTCGCGGATCGGTGGCCTCTTTCAACCCGTCGGCGACGAGCGTGAACGCCACCATGAGCAGGCCCAGCACGACCACGGGGACGATCACGAGGAACGGATAGGAGAGGAACGACTTGTAGCCGACGCTGACGAGCGAGCCGAGCGAGGCCATCGGCGCCTGGACGCCCAGGCCCACGAACGACAGGTACGACTCGGTGAAGATCGCCGACGGGATCGAGAACATGCTCATCGTCACGATCGGGCCGATGATGTTCGGGAGGATCTCGACGAACACGATCCGGCTGTCCCGCGCTCCGAGGGTGCGCGAGGCGAGCACGTACTCCTCCGTCTTCTGGCGCAGCGCCTGCGCGCGGCTGACGCGGCTCATCGCGAGCCAGTTGCTCAGCAGGAGGCCGAAGACGATGGCGCCGATGCCCGGCCCGACGGCGACCACGAAGAGCGTCACGATCACCAGCTGCGGGATGCCGGAGAGCACCTCGACCACGCGCTGCATCGCCGAGTCGGTGCGACCGCCGAAGTAGCCCGAGACCAGGCCGTAGGTCATGCCGATGACCACGTCGATCGCGAAGGCGATCACGGCGATCAGGAGCGAGACGCGGGTGCCGCTCCAGACCCGCGACCACACGTCGCGGCCCAGCTCGTCGGTGCCGAAGAGGAAGTAGGTGCCGGGCGGCAGGCCCGCCGCGGCGTACGCGTCCTGGCCGTCGCGGGTGCCGTCGAGGATCCCGAGGCCCTCGAGCAGCGGCACGCGCGGCGGGAGGAAGCGCGAGCCGACGTCCGCTCCTCCTCCGGCTGCGGGGAAGAAGGGGACCACCAGGCTCAGCACGACGATGACCACCAGCAGCACCAGGCCGACCATCGCCGGCCAGTTGCCGCGGAAGCGCCGGGCGATGTCGCGGCCGCCGCCGCGGATGATGCGGGTGGAGGTGGTCGGCGGCCCGGCGGGCCGGTTGCCCGGCGAGACGAGGCGCAGGCCCTCGGGCGGGACGCCGGCGTCGAGGCCGGCCGTGGGGGAGACGCGGTCGCTCATGCTGCCTGTCCTGCCAGTCGGATGCGGGGGTCGATCAGTCCGTAGAGCACGTCGACGAGCAGCATCACGAGGATGTAGATGATGCTGTAGACGAGGCTGATCGCGATGACGATGTTGTAGTCGACGTTCTGGATCGCCGTGAGCAGCAGCTGGCCCAGGCCCGGCGCTCCGAAGATCTGCTCGATGACGACGGAGCCGGTGATCAGGCCGATCAGCAGCGGCGAGAGCACCGTGATGATCGAGACCAGGGTGTTGCGCAGCGCGTGCCGGCCGATCACCTTGGAGGGGCCGATGCCCTTCGCCTTCGCCAGGAGGATGTAGTCGCTCTCGAGGCAGTCGAGCATCTCGGAGCGGGCGTAGCGGGCGGTCACCGCCATCACGTAGGCGGCGAGCGAGATCGTCGGCAGCACGCTCGAGGTGAAGGGGTCCGACTCGGAGTACCGGATCGGCAGCAGCTTCCACTCGAAGCCGACGAAGTAGACCAGCAGCAGCGCGATGACGAACGACGGGACGCTGAAGGCGATCACCGAGACGAACGTCGAGAGGTTGTCGAACCAGCCGCGCGGGCGGATCGCCGAGACGATGCCGATCAGCAGGCCCAGCACCACGCCGAGGACGAGGGCCTGCAGGCCGATGCGGATCGTGACGGGCAGGCGGCTGCCGAGCATCTCCGAGACGGGGAAGTCCGGGATGAGGTTGTACGAGATGCCGAAGTCGCCGCGGGCGAGGTTCACCAGGTAGGTGCCCAGCCGCAGCAGCACCGGCTCGTCGAGCCCGTACTTCTGCGTGAGGAGCGCCTTCTGCACCGCGTCGAGCTTCTCGCTGTTGAAGGGCGAACCCGGGAGCAGCTGCAGCAGCGCGAACATCACGATCGCGATCGCGACGATCGTGAAGACCGAGGTGAGCAGCCGGGTGGCGACGTACTTCGTCACCGGCTCGACCCCTCGGCGAGCACGGCGCGCTCGCCGTCCTCGGGGATGCCGGCCCAGGAGCGGGCGTGGAACTGGGTCAGCCCCACGCGCACCAGGGCGCGGCGGGCGAGGGAGTCGATGATCTCCTCCACCGAGGCGGGCCGCGTGTAGAAGGCGGGGACCGGCGGCGCGATGATGCCGCCCGAGCGGGCCACCGCGTCCATCGCGGCGAGGTGGCCGCGGTGCAGCGGCGACTCCCGCACCATCAGGAGCGTCGGCACGCCCTCCTTCAGGCAGACGTCGGCCGCCCGCGTGATCAGGTTGTCGGCGAGGCCGTACGCGATGCCGCTCAGGGTCTTGATCGTGCAGGGCGCGATCACCATCGCCGTGGCGGGCGTGGACCCCGACGCGATGGAGGCGCCGATGTGCGCGGGCCGGTGGGCCGTGTCGGCGAGCGCCTCCACCTGCTTCTGGGTGAGGCCGCACTCCTGGTCGAGCGTCATCGCGCCCGCCTTCGAGACGATGACGTCGCTGCGCAGCCCCGGATCCATCCGCAGCAGCTCGAGGATGCGGACACCGATCCCGACTCCGGAGGCGCCGGTGATGGCGACGATCACGCGGCCGGGGGGCTCCTGGCGGGTGCGGTTCATGCGAGGCCTTCCTTGTCGAGGGTGAGCACGGACTGCGCGAGCGCGTGCACGCCCACCGCGATGTCCGTGATCCCGGTGTACTCCTCCGGGCAGTGGCTGCGCCCGTCCTGCGAGGGGATGAAGATCATGCCGATGGGTCCCAGTCTCGCCATCTGCACCCCGTCGTGCCCGGCTCCGCTGTAGAGGCGGGCGGCGGGGTGGCCGAGGCGCTCGATGGAGCGGCCGATGCCGTCCGCGAGGCGGGGGTCGATGGCCGTCGGGCGCTCCCAGGGCAGCCACGTCACCTCGTGGCCGAGGCCGCGCGCCGCCGCCTCGGAGGCCGCGGCCTCCGCGATCTGCTCGCGGGCGACGGTGAACCAGCCGGGGTCGGGGCTGCGGAACTCCGCGGTGACCAGGGCGCTCTCGGTGACGACGCTGGTCGCCTCCGGGGTGAAGGTGACGGAGCCGACGGTGCCGACCGCCTCCGCGGCCCGGGAGGCGATGCGCTCGACCGCGAGGACCACGCCGGCCGCGGCGCAGCCGGCGTCGTGCCGCAGCGCCATCGGCATGGTGCCCGCATGGTCGCGGCGGCCCGAGAAGAGGGTGCGGAACCGCGAGATGCCCGCGATCGAGGTGACGACTCCGAGCGGCAGCCCCTCACGCTCGAGGACCGGGCCCTGCTCGATGTGCAGCTCGAGGAAGCCGAGCACTTCGTCGGGGCTCCAGCGGGTGCCCGAGAGCGGGTCGGACCATCCGGCGGCCTCCAGGGCGGCGCCGAGGGTGCGCCCGGTGTCGTCGGTCGCCGAGAGGTGCTCGCCCGTGAGGGAGCCGGCCAGCGCGCGGCTGCCCAGGCAGGAGAGCTCGAAGCGGTTGGCCTCCTCGTTGTAGAAGTCGACGACGCGCAGGTCGTGGTGGAGCCGGATCCCCGACTCCTGCAGCAGGCGCGCCACCTCGATCGCGCCCAGCACGCCCACGACGCCGTCGTAGCGCCCGCCGCCGTCCACCGTGTCCGTGTGCGAGCCGATCACGATCGCGCGGCGGGCGGCTCCCGTGCCGGCGAGGGTGCCGATCACGTTGCCGATTCCGTCGATCCGGACCTCCAGGCCCGCGGAGCGCATCCGCTCGGCGACCCAGTGGCGGGAGTCGGTGTCGACCTCGGTCATCGCCACGCGGCTCCAGCCGGGGCGAGAGGAGTCGACGAGGCCGGCGATCTCGTCGAGGTCGAGGGCCAGCCGGCCGGCGTCGGGGAAGCGCACGTCGGGGGTCATCGCGGGTCCTCCCCGTCGTCGGCCAGGGAGCCGTGCACGACGACGGCGGGGCGGAGGGCGACTCCGTCGGCGACGAGGGCGTCGCGCACGCGGCGGAGGACGTCCCCGGGCGGGACGGCCAGCTCGGCGCCGAGGGCGCGGTCGCCCATCTTGCGGGTCGCGTCCATCCCGACCTTCGTCACGGTGCCGCCGACCTGCATCGGCACGTTGCGGTCGGTGGCGACCCCGTCGACCAGCATCAGGTCGCGGTCCCACCGCATCCGGCTCGTCCGGGCCCAGTGCACGTGCTCCATGTCCCAGGCGTCCACGTCGGAGTCGACGACGGTGACCTGCTTGACCATGCTGACGGCCGCGAACGCGCCGAACATCACGCGCTTGGCGGTGCCCGGACGGCCGTTCGCGATCGCGACCACCACGTCGACCCGGCCGCCGCCGGAGTGCGTGACCGCCACGTCGACGATGTCGCAGCCGACGTTCCGCAGCGCGTGCCGGATGCCGGCGGCGATGGGCAGCGCCGCGATGTAGCTGTGCTCCGAGGAGAGGCCGGGCAGGATCACCTGGACCTCGGGGGACTCGCGGCGGGTCACGGCGGTGACCTCGAGGGTGATCCCGTCGCCGTAGTCCTCGTACATGCCGTGGTACTCGTTCACGAGGCCCTCGTGCACCGGCCGGTCGGCGTGCAGGATCCCCTCGATCACGATCTCCGCGTCGGCGGGGACGAGCACGTCGCTCGTCGTGGCCCGCGCGACCCGCACCTCCTCGCCGAGCAGGTGGGCGGCGTGCTCCAGCTCGTCGTCGCCCAGGGCGAGGTAGCAGCAGGCGGCGAGTTGCACGGCCGGGTGCGCGCCGAGGACCACGGCGACGGGGAGCCCGCCGACGGCCGCGGCCGAGCGCGAGAGCGCGGTGAGGTGGTGGTTCGGCGCGATCCCGACGAAGCCGGTGGTCGCGTCGAGCGGCTTGATCCGCGCGTAGGAGGCGTTGCGGTGCCCGGTCACCGGGTCGAACGCCACGATGAGCCCGGCGGTGAGGTAGCCGCCGGAGTCCTTCTCGAACCAGACCGGAGCGATGACCTCCTCCCACACGGACGCGGCGGGCAGGCGCACGGCCTGCACCGGAGCGTCCTCGACCACGCGCACCGGGGTGCGGTCGGCGACCGCGGCGGTGAGCCGGTCGAGCAGCTCGTCGACCCGGCAGCCGACGGCGCGGGCGATCCGCTCGCGGCTGGAGAGCACGTTGCCGACGACCGGGTGGGCCGAGCCGGCGACCGAGGTCAGGCGCACGGCCGGGCCGCGGTCCAGCAGCGCGAGCACGCTCGCCAGCTCGAAGCGGGCGTCGACGGTGCGCTCGACGGTGACGAGCTCGTCGGCGGGCAGCGCGTCGACGAAGGCGCGGAGGGACTGCTCTCCCATCAGGCGGCCCTCGCGACGAAGCGTCCGTCGCCCGGCTCCGCGAGCAGGCCCTCGGCCCGGCTGAAGACGGGGGTGCCGCGGACGACGGTGGTCTCGAGGCGGCCGGGGAAGGACATCCCGGCGTAGGGGCTCCAGGTGGCGGTCGAGAGCATCGGGGTGTCGTCGATCACGGTCGTGCCGGACGGGTCGACGACGGCGAAGTCCGCGTCCAGGCCCGCCTCGATCGCGCCCTTGCGGTGCCCGAGGCCGAATGCGCGGGCGGGGTTCGTCGCGAGGACCTCGGCGGCGCGCAGCAGCGAGAGGCGGCCGCCGAGGTAGCCGGCGCCGATCACGATCGGCAGCAGGGTCTGCACGCCGGGCGCTCCGGAGGCGTTGTCGAAGATCACGTCGGCGCTCTTCTTCGCCAGCGGCCACGGCGCGTGGTCGGAGGTCACCAGGCCGATCCGGCCGTCGGCGAGCGCCTCCCACATCCCGCGGGCGTGCTCGGCGGTGCGCAGCGGCGGGTTGATCTTGCCGAGGGCGCCGAGCCGCTCCATGTCGTCCTCGGTGAGGACGAGGTAGTGCGGGCAGGTCTCCAGCGTCGCGTCGAGCCCGCGGGCGGCGCTCGCCGTCACGAGCTCGACGGTGCCGGGGAGGCTCGCGTGGAAGATGTGGAAGGGCACACCGGCCGCCGAGGCGAGCTCGAGCCCGAGCGCCACCGAGGAGGTCTCGGACACGGGCGGGCGGCTGCGGACGTGGTCGAGGGGGGCAGTGCGGCCCGCGGCTTTCGCCGCCGCGACGAGCGCGCCGATGATCTCGCCGTCCTCCGCGTGCACGCCGACGCGGACGCCGCGCTCGGCCATGATCGCGAAGGCCTCGAGCAGCTGGTCGGAGGGGATGCGGGGGAAGCGGATCGGGTCGGTCTCGAACAGCGAGACCTTGAATCCGCAGACGCCCTCGTCGATCATCCCGGCCACGTCCCGCGCGCCGTCCCCGGGGCGGACCGTGCCGTGCAGGGCGACGTCGACGACGGCCTCGCGCTCGAGGCGCTGGCGCTTGGCGACGACGGCGGCGGCCGTGTTCACCGTGCTGCCCGCGTCGTAGGGCATGTCGAGGATCGTGGTCACCCCGCCCGCGGCGGCGGCCGAGGTCGCGCCGGTGAACGTCTCGGCCGGCTCCGAGAAGGCGTGGACGTGCGCGTCGACCGCGCCGGGCAGGACGAGCATCCCCGCGCCGCCGATCACGACCGAGGCCTCCGTGAGGGCGCGCGCCGCTTCGCGTCCGCCGAGCACGGCGGCGATGCGGCCGTCCTCGACGACCACCGCCCCGTCCTCGATCACGGCGCCCGGCGTGACGACGCGGCCGTGGACGACCGTCCCGCCCGCGGTCACCGCACGGCTCCGATGCGCGCCTCGACGGCGGTGAGGACGGTGCCGAGCACGACCATCGCCTGCGCGTTGATCATCTGCTCCGACTGGTAGATGTCCTCGCGGGTCATCGGCACGATCGAGCGGACCGCCTCGTAGGCGGCCGTGCTGCCCTCGCCGAGCGCCCGGTCCTCCAGGTGCGGCGACGCGAGGTCGATGCCCTGGGTGGCGAGGATGAACTCCACTCCGAGGATCACCTGCGTGTTGTGGATGATGCTGCGCGCCTTCCGCGAGGAGAAGGTGCACATCGAGACGTGGTCCTCCTGGTTCGCCTTCGTCGGGATCGAGTCGACGACGGAGGGGAAGCACAGCACCTTGTTCTCGGAGGCGATGGCGGCCGCCGCGCAGTGCACGATCGAGAAGCCCGTGTTGAGGCCGAGCTGGCCGCCGACGAGGTTGAGCGGCAGGCCGTAGCTGAGGTTGGGGTCGGTGAGGCGGAACGAGCGGCGCTCCGAGATGGCGCCGATCTCGGCGACCGCGATCGCGATGAGGTCGGCCGCGACGCCGATCGGCTCGCCGTGGAAGTTGCCGCCGGAGAGGACGTCGTAGCCGCCCTCGCCGTCCGGGAGCACCAGCGGGTTGTCGGTCGCGGCGTTGGCCTCGCGCACCAGCAGCGTCTGCGCGAACAGGAGCGACTCGCGGGTCGTGCCGTGCACCTGCGGCGCGCAGCGCAGCGAGTAGGCGTCCTGCACGCGCGGCTTGTAGACGCCGCCGACGCGCTGCTCGTCCGGGAGGCGGAGGCGGCGCGCCTCCTCGACGGTGCGCTCGCTGCCCGCGGTGAGGGCGCGGACGTTCGCGGCCACGTCGACCTGGCCGGGGGCGTTGCGGGCGAGGTGGATGCGCTCGTCGAACGCGTCGAGCTCGCCGCGGATCGCCTCGAGCGAGAGCGAGAGGGCCACGTCCGCCTGGCGGGTGAGGCTCCACGCGTCGTGCAGGGCGAGGCAGGCGGTGGCGAGCGAGATGGTGGAGCCGTTGATCAGGGCGAGGACGTCCTTGGGCTTGAGCTCGAACTCGGTGGCGAGTCCGGCCGCAGTGAGGGCCTCGACGGCGGGCATCCGCACGCCGCGGTGGTAGGCCTCGGCCTTCTCGTGGCCGACCATCACGCTGACCATGTGCGCGAGGGGGGCGAGGTCGCCCGAGGCGCCGACCGAGCCCTGGCCCGGGATGACCGGGAGGACGTCGGCGTTGAGCATCGCGATCAGGCGGTCGATGCACTCGATCCGCACGCCCGACATGCCCTTGGCGATCGCGTTGGTGCGCAGCAGCAGCAGCGCGCGGGTCTCGTCGAGGGGGAGCGGCTCGCCGACTCCGGCGGAGTGGGAGTTGATGACCAGGCGCTGGAAGCGGGCCTGGTCCTCGGCGGGGACGCGGACGTCCATCAGCCGGCCGAGCCCGGTGTTGATGCCGTAGATGGCGGGGGCGTCGGGGGCGAGGAAGTGCTCGTCGACGTAGGCGCGGGCCTCGTTCGTGACCCGGCGGGCCTCGTCGCTGAGGACGACCTCGGGGAACGTGCCGTCCGAGAGCCCGCGGGCGACGAGCGCGATGTCCTCGATCGTGAGCGTGAAGCCGTCGATCTCGACGAAGTCGGGCTGAGAGGAGCCGATCGTAGCGGTTCCGCTCGTCTGTGCCAGTTCAGTCATGGGAGTGAGTCTCTTTCGTTGATCCGGCTTCGGAGCCTCGGTCGTTCGGTGGTAGTGGCTTAAGTCTGCATAGAACGCGATTGAGTGGCAAGTCAGCCGAACAGAAGCGCCGATGCGACGCTGCTGCCGAAGCGGATTCGGCTGCGTGCGGCAGTGAGGGCTCTCGGCCGAACGATGTTCGGCGCCGCGCCCCTCGCGCCCCGCGCACGACGAAGGGCCGCCCGCCGCGCTCGAGGCGCGGGCGGACGGCCCTGCAGAGGTGCGGTCGCGCTCAGCCGGCCGGGGCCGCGTGCACGGTCCGAGGGTCGTTGAACGACTGGACTCGGCCCGAGAACTCCGACTCGAGGTCGAGCAGCTCCTGCGCGGCGAAGAACGCCATGCCGCTGTGGCCCGGGTACTCCTCCGGCATCAGCTCGTTCGAGTAGGTGTTGCCCATCTCGGCGAGGTTCGCCCGGCCGGCCTCGATCATCCCGGCCATGGACGCCTTCATCGTGAAGTGCATCGTGACCAGCTGGAAGCCCAGCTCCGCCAGCTGCGCGAACGACATCTGCTCGAGGCCGCGCTTGGCGTTGATGTCGGCGAACATCTTCAGCCCCGGCACCCGGCGGGCCACCTCGGCGGCGTCCGCGAGGGTCGTGACGTTGACCACGACCGTCGCGTGCGCTCCGAGGGCGACGCAGTCGATCATCCGCTGGATGCCCTCCTCCAGATTCGCGCTGCCGTAGTTGCTGCGCGCGATCACCATGCAGTCGGTGCCCTCGACGGCGCGGACGGCGGCCCGCACCTTCGCGTAGTACTCCTCGCGGGGGATCATGTTGTCGGCCGAGACGTCCCGGGCGTAGCCGGGCTCGAACTCGTCCTCCATCAGCACCGCCATCGCGCCGGCCTTGGCCACCCGCCTGCAGGTCTCGTAGACCTGCAGGGGACTGGCGCCGAAGCCGTCCTCGATGTCGACCGCGAGCGGCAGCGGCGACATGTCGACGATCCGCTCCACCGCCCAGAGGAGCTCCTCCAGCGAGAGCAGTCCGAGGTCGGGGATGCCCTTCATCGACATCGACACCTCCGATCCGCTCAGCAGCATCGCCTCGAAGCCGGCCAGCTCGACCGCTCGGGCGGAGGAGCAGTCGAAGACGCAGGGGGCCAGGACGCTCCCGGACTCCATCAGCTCGCGCAGGGTCCTCGTCGCGGTCATCGTGCCGTCTCCTCTCGGGGGGTGGTGCGCATCAGTCGTCCTTCGTGACGAGGCGGTAGTTCCAGGTCAGGCTCACGTTGCGGACCTCCATGCCCTGCACGGCGGGGTTGATCAGCATCGCGATGCCGTTCTGCACGGTCGGGATCACCGCCACGTCGCCCATCAGGATGTCCTCCGCGTCGTGCAGGCTCTGCCAGCGCGCCTCCGGCTGGGAGAGCATGTCGGCGGTGCGGGCCGCGGCGATGATCGAGTCGTACTCCGGGTTCGCATAGCCGCCGAAGTCGCGGGCGGAGGTGGAGGACAGCAGCTCCAGGAACGCCATCGGATCCTTGTAGTCGGGGCCCCAGCGGAAGAGGTAGAGGTCGAAGTCGCCGGCCGTGGCCTGCTCGTTCGCCGTCGCCTTGGGCTGGCTGGTGAGCTCGATGCTCAGACCTGGCAGGTTCGCCTCCCACTGCGAGGCGACGTACTCGGCCTGCGCGATCGAGGCCTCGTCGTCCCAGTACGAGAGCTTGAGGCTCACCGAGTCGGTGCCCAGGGCGGCGAGGCCCTTCGTCCAGGCGGCCTGCGCCGCGTCGAGGTCGTAGGCGAGGTAGCTGCCGCCCGTGTCGCGGAACTGCTTCCCGTCGGGTCCGACCGCCAGGTTCTGCCCGACGAAGTAGTCGGCGGGCTGGGCGCCGTTCTTCAGCACCTCGTCGGCGAGCGCCTCCTTGTCGAAGGAGGTGGCCAGCGCGGTGCGGATGTCCTCGTTCGCGAGCGCCGGGTTCTGGAGGTTGGGGTAGAAGTACCACATGTGCACCTCGAGCGCCGTGGTCAGCTCGGGGGAGTCGGTGTAGCGGTCGATCAGGCTTCCGGAGATCTCGGTGAAGTCGAGGTCGCCGCTCTCCTGGAGGAGCGCCGCGGTCTGCGAGTCCTTCACCACCTGCCACTTGATCGCATCCAGGTCGATGCCGGAGGCGTTCCAGTAGTCGGCGTTCCTGGCGACCGAGAAGTTGTTCGCGAAGTCCCAGGAGTCCCAGACGAAGGGCCCGTTGTAGATCGTCGTCTCGGGGGTCTGGCCGTAGGTGTCGCCCACGCTCTCCAGGTAGGCCTGGTTCACCGGGAGGAACGCCGGCCGCACCAGCAGCGCCTGGAAGTAGGGCACGTCCGCGGCGAGCTGCACCTGCAGGGTCTTGTCGTCGAGCGCCGTGACGCCGAGCTGGGTGTAGTCCATCCCCTCGTTGACGATCTCGTTCGCGTTCCTGATGCCGGCGGCGACCGCCTCGTTGCTGTTCGGGGCCGCGGTGGCCGGGTTCACCAGGCGCTTCCACGAGTACTCGAAGTCCTGCGCGGTGACCGGCGTCCCGTTGCTCCACGACGCGTCGCGGATCGTGAAGGTGTAGGTCAGGCCGTCGTCGGACTTCTCGACGCTCTCGGCCATCAGCGGGTCGATCTGGCCGTCGGCGTCGAGCGTGTAGAGGCCGTCGAAGACGGCGGTGAGCACCTCGTTCGACATGCCGTCGTTCACCTTGTGCGGATCGACGGCCTGCAGGGGGAGCAGCTTGCCGACGGTGAGGACGTGGGAGGACGTGCCGGCCTGACTCGACGACGTCGAGTCGGTGCCGCAGGCGGACAGCAGGCCGACGGCCGCGGTCATCGCGACCGCCGCCATCAGGAGCTTCGGGAGCCGTTTCATGGGAGGAGGTACCCCTTCGTGTGTGGTGCATCGGGAGACTCGGGGGAGTCGGGAGGGTGCGGCGTCATCGAGGGGACTGGCGCATGCGTTCGGTGATCTCGCAGAAAGTCTGCACGTCGATGCCCGTCGAGGCAAACGTTCTGTATCCTGTACAGCGATTCCCACTCTGGCCGCACAGAAGCGGCTCACGCCCGCGAAAGGTGTCTCCCTTGCCGAACATAATTAGGCCGGTCCGGCTCGACGAGGTCGACCGCGCGATCATCAACGTCCTGGTGCAGGACGGGCGCATCCCGAACAAGGAGCTGGCCGACCGGATCGGCCTCGCGCCCTCCTCCTCGCTGGCCCGGGTGCGGGCGCTGATCGAGAGCGGAGTCATCTCGGGCTTCCACGCCGAGGTCGACGCGCGCCTGCTCGGCAAGGGCATCCGCGCGATCCTCCGCGTCCAGCTGCGCGAGCACTCGCGGGCCGAGAACGCCCGCTTCGCCGAGGCGATGTCGAAGCTGCCCCAGGTGGTGAACCTGTGGCTGGTCGCGGGCGAGGACGACTACCTGATCGAGGTGGTCGCCGCGAGCCCCGACGAGCTGAGCGACTTCGTCCTCGACTGCGTCACCTCCGATCCGGTGGTCGCCGACACCTACACGACCCTGGTGTTCTCCCGCTGGCGCGGCGTCGGGCCGATCCCCACCGACGACGACGCGTGAGCGCCGAGCGCCTCCGCCGGCTCCTCGAGGGCGAGGTGCTGCTCGACACGCACAACGACCTGCTCTGCGGGCTGCGGCGCTACGAGGGGTACCGCGTCGAGGGCTTCGACCGGCCCCGCCCGGAGTTCCACACCGACCTGCCGCGGCTGCGCGCGGGAGGCGTCTCGGCGCAGGTCTGGTCGGTCTTCGTCTCGGCGCTGCAGAGCGAGGGCGACGCGGTGGCCGCGACGCTGGAGCAGATCGACGCCGCGTACCGGTTCGCCGCCGCCCACCCGCGCGACCTGCGCATCGTGACCACGGTGCGGGAGGCGGAGCAGGCGGTCGCCTCCGGCCGGATCGCCTCCTTCCTCGGGATCGAGGGCGGCCACTCCGTCGCCTCCTCCCTCGGCGTGCTCCGGATGCTCGCCCGGCTGGGCGTGCG
The DNA here is from genome assembly GCF_002931535.1 of Rathayibacter sp. AY1C6. Classification (NCBI taxonomy): domain Bacteria; kingdom Bacillati; phylum Actinomycetota; class Actinomycetes; order Micrococcales; family Microbacteriaceae; genus Rathayibacter; species Rathayibacter sp. AY1C6. Next base: position 45,337 of record NZ_PSWC01000004.1, read on the forward strand.
GACGATGACGCTCACGCACAACAGCTCCCTCGACTGGGCGGAGGCCGCCACCGGCACCCCGGTCGAGGGCGGGCTCACGGCGGACGGGGTGGCCGTCGTCCACGAGCTGAACCGGCTCGGCGTCGTCGTCGACCTCTCGCACACCTCCGAGCGCACCCAGCTCGCCGCGCTCGCCGCCACCTCCGCTCCCGTCCTCTACTCCCACTCCGGAGTCGCGGACGTCGCCGCGCATCCGCGCAACGTCTCCGCCCGGGCCCTCGCGGCGCTCGCCGCGAACGGAGGAGTGCTGCAGATCGCCTTCGTCGCGCAGTTCGTCTCGCGCGCCTTCGCCGACTGGTCGGCCGAGGCCGACGCCGCCCGCGCCGCGCTCGGGCTCACCACGTCGATGCCCTGGCCCCGCGCCCCCCGCCCCGCCGAGGCGCCCGAGGACGCCGCGCGGGCGAACCGGGCCGCGTTCCCGGTGGCCGACCCCGCCGCGCTCGCCGCCTTCGAGCAGTGGCGCCGCGCGCATCCGGCGCCGCTCGTCACCGTCGCGCAGGTCGCCGACCACGTCGACGCCGCCCGCGAGGCCGTCGGGTCCCGGCACGTCGGCCTCGGCAGCGACTTCGACGGCGTCGCCGACCTGCCCGAGGGGCTCGGCGACGTCTCGGGCTACCCGCGCCTGCTGGCCGAGCTGGCCGACCGCGGCTGGAGCGACGCGGAGCTGCTCGACCTCGCCGGACGCAACACCCTGCGCGTGCTCCGCGCGGCGGAGGAGGCCGCCGAGACCCCGGAGGACGCGCGCGCCTGAGCGCCTGCGAGGCCCGGATCCCGCCTCCTGGACCCGCGACCCAGGGAACGCTGGCAGGATGTACGGGACGGTCGGTGCGCGAAAGCGCGCCGCACGGACGGCACCGCCCGCTGAGAGCGGCCCCGCCCGGCCCCGTCCCGCACACCTCCACCCGCTCCCGACAGCGCTCACAGCGCCGGAGCGACACATCACCGCGGCCCGACCGGGCGCGCGGTCGGACCCTGCGCCGCGCGCCCGCGTCCAGCCACTCCCTCCCGGAAGAACCGCATGAGAAACGCCAGAACCGCCAAGCCCGCCCGCCACCACCTCGAGCTCCCCAAGCCCAAGCCCCTCGAGAAGGGCGCCATGCGGATCACTCCGCTCGGCGGCCTCGGCGAGATCGGCCGCAACATGACCGTCTTCGAGCACAAGGGCAAGCTGCTCATCGTCGACTGCGGCGTCCTCTTCCCCGAGGAGAACCAGCCCGGCATCGACGTGATCCTCCCCGACTTCGCCGCGATCCGCTCGCGCCTGAAGGACATCGAGGCCATCGTCCTCACCCACGGCCACGAGGACCACATCGGCGGCGTGCCGTACCTCCTCAAGGAGCGCGGCGACATCCCGATCATCGCCTCGACCTTCACCCTCGCGCTGATCAGCGCGAAGCTGCAGGAGCACCGCATCACCCCGCGCACGCGTCCGGTGAAGGAGGGCGACCGGATCGACGCCGGCGTCTTCGACCTCGAGTTCCTCGCCGTGAACCACTCCATCCCGGACGGGCTCGCCGTCGCGATCCGCACCGAGGCCGGCCTCGTGCTGCACACGGGCGACTTCAAGATGGACCAGTTCCCGCTCGACGGGCGCACCACCGACCTCCCCGGCTTCGCGCGCCTCGGCGACGAGGGAGTCGACCTGTTCCTGGTCGACTCCACGAACGCCGACGTCCCCGGCTTCGCGATCTCGGAGGGCGACCTCGCCCCCGCGATCGACCAGGTGTTCCGCACCGCGCCGCGCCGCATCGTCGTGTCCAGCTTCGCGAGCCACGTGCACCGCATCCAGCAGGTCCTCGACGCCGCGCAGCGCCACGGCCGCAAGGTCGCCTTCGTCGGCCGCTCGATGGTCCGCAACATGGGCATCGCCGCCGACCTGGGCTACCTCAAGATCCCGGCCGGCCTCGTCGTCGACATGAAGGTGCTCGAGAAGCTCCCCGCGACCGAGATCGTGATGATCTGCACCGGTTCGCAGGGCGAGCCGATGGCGGCGCTCTCGCGCATGGCCAACAAGGACCACATCATCGACATCGGCCCCGGCGACACCGTGCTGCTGGCCAGCTCGCTGATCCCCGGCAACGAGAACGCGATCTACCGGATCATCAACGCCTTCACCCGCTGGGGCGCCACGGTCGTGCACAAGGGCAACGCCAAGGTGCATGTCTCGGGCCACGCCAGCGCGGGCGAGCTCGCCTACTGCTACAACATCCTGCGCCCCACCGCGGTGCTCCCCGTGCACGGCGAGTGGCGCCACCTCACCGCGAACGCGGCGATCGCGACCCGCACCGGGATCGACGAGAAGGACGTCTTCGTCATCGAGGACGGCGTCTCGATCGACCTGGTGAAGGGCCGCTCGCGCATCAGCGGGCGCATCCCGGCCGACCAGATCCTGGTCGACGGCACCACGATGGGCGTCGCCACCGAGGACGCGATGAACGACCGCATCGTCCTCGCCGAGGAGGGGGCCATCACGGTCCTCGCCATCGCCGACCTCGACCGCGGCACGCTCGGCGAGCCGGTCGAGTTCTTCACCCGCGGCTTCGTCGAGGAGCCGGGCTGGAAGGCCAACGCGAGCAAGGCGATCGACGACGCCGTCCTGCAGGCCGCGGGCAAGCCGGTCGAGCTCGAGGCCATGGAGGCGCTGATCACGCGCACCCTCGGCCGCTGGCTGACCCGCCGCCACCGCCGGAACCCTGTCATCACCACCATCGTCGTCGAGGAGTAGGCGCCTTCCACGCCGGCCTCCGCCTCCGCTACCCCCTGCCCCGCGAGGCGCGGGCGGAGCAGAGTGGGAGGGTCGGCAGGTCGCCGACGCGAAGGGAGAGCGCCATGAGCACCGACCGCACCACGGGTGAGGACACCGAGAAGACCGAGGACCTCCCCGACGGCACCGGGACGGACACCTCCTCCGGTGGCGGCGACACCGACACCGTCTCCGGCGGCGAGCCGGACGAGCCCGCCGAGTAGGGCCGTGAACGACGAAGGGCGGGACCGCGAGGTCCCGCCCTTCGTCGTTCCGCCGATCAGATCAGCGGGCCGTCGCTCTCGCTCGAGCGGCGGGTGACCTGCTCGCCGCTGGCCGGGTCGACGGCCGAGCGCGTGGTCGAGACGGCCTGGCGGCGGCGCGTCAGCAGGACCAGCCCGAGGATCAGGCCGACCGCTCCGGCCGCCATGAGGATGTAGCCGACCAGCTTCAGGTCGATCCCGGACACCTGCACGTCCACCGCGAAGGCGAGGACCGCGCCGACGACGAGGAGGAAGATCCCTGCTCCGATGCTCATTGCGTGCTCCTTCTGACTGCCGCCGGAGCGCACGCGGGAAGCGCGCAGGGGCACCGGCGATCGCCCCACGGTAGACCCCGGGTCCGGCGGCCCCCAGGCCTTCCGGCGGGAGCCTCCGGGGGTGTAGGGCGGTGCGGGTCAGCGGTCGGAGACGCGGAGCATCACGCGGGTGCGGTCGGCGCGGGTGACCAGGCCCTCGATCAGGAGGAACACGCGGTACTCGAGCCGGTACTTCGCCAGGAACACGCGGCCCAGGCGCTCGACCTCGCCGGGGTCGGCGTCGATCTCCGCGGCGGCCTCGACCGGCGCCGCGTAGTCGGAGACGCGGCCGCGGCGGTCGCAGGGGACGAGGGTCACCCGCGCGTCGTTGCGGAGGCGCTTCACCTTGCCGCTGCGGCGGGGAGTGGTGACGATCAGCTCGTGGCCGTCGCGGGCGATCCAGACCGGGGTCGAGACGGCGTCCCCGGACTTCCGGAACGTGGTGAGCGAGACGAAGCGCTCGTCGGCGAGGGCGGTGAGGTCCTGGGAGAGGGGCATGTCCGAAGTAGAGCGGCCGGGAGCGGTCACCGCAAGCCTCCGTGGCACCTCGATCCGCCCCCGTAGGGTGGAGTGATGACCGACGCGACGCCTCTGATCGGCCCGACCGAGGCGCCCGATCTGCACGTGATGACCTACAACATCCGCCGGCGGATGCCGCGCCTCACCTCCCGCGCCGTCGACCAGTGGGACCGGCGCCGCCCGCTCGTCCAGCGGGTGCTGGAGCAGGAGCGCCCCTCGATCCTCGCCGTGCAGGAGGCGCTGCCGGACCAGTCGGCCGCCGTGCACGAGGCGCTGGGCTCCTCCTTCGAGGCGATGGGCTTCGGCCGGGACGCGGACCGCGGCGGCGAGCGCGTGATGCTCTTCGTCGACCGCAGCCGCTACGCCGTCCGGCACTGGACCCAGATCGCCCTCTCGGACACCCCGGACGTCGCCGGCTCGCGCAGCTGGGGCAACCGCATCCCGCGCACCGCGGTGATCGCGGAGCTGACCGATCACGCGACCAGCCGCGAGCTCACCGTGATCTCGACCCACTTCGACCACATCTCGCGGCGCTCGCGCCAGCGCTCCGCCGAGCTGATCGCCCGCCGCGTCCTCGAGCTCGGACGCCCCGCGATCGTGATGGGCGACACCAACACCGACGTCGACACCGTCCCCTACCGGACGATCCTCGAGGAGGGCCGCCTCGCGGACGCGTGGGAGACGGCGGAGAAGCACCTCACCCACTCGTGGAGCACCTTCTCGAACTACCGCGCGCCGGCGCCGGGCAAGCGGATCGACTGGCTGCTCGTCAGCGAGGGCGCCTTCGAGGTCGTCTCCGCCGGGATCAACGCCGTCCGCTACGGGGGAGCGGCGCCCTCCGACCACGAGCCGGTCCAGGCCGTGCTGCGCTTCACGAACCCGTGAGCGGCTCCGCCCTCGTCGAGACCTTCCTCGAGCCCCCGCGCACCCGCGGGGAGTGGACGGCCGACGGCATCCGCGCGATCGGGGCGGCGAGCATCGTGGCGGCCGCGATCGGCTGGGACCTGGTGGATGTGGCGGTGCTCGCGCTCGCGGCGATCGGGCTGGTGCTGCCGCGCTTCCTCGGCATCCGTCCGGCGCTCGACGCCCTCTTCGGGCTCGCGCTGCTCGTGGCGTCCTGGAGCAGCGTCCTCGGCCTGTACGAGGCGTGGCCGCAGTGGGACCTGGTCGTGCACTGCGTGCTCAACGGGCTGATCGCCGCGGTGGCCTACATCGTCGCCGCGCGGGCCGGAGTCGTGCCGGCCGTCGCGGGCGATCGCGGGCCGCTGCTCCCGGCGGTCGTGCTCTGCGCCTGCTTCGGGACGACGGCGGGCGTCCTGTGGGAGTGGGGCGAGTGGGCGGGGCACCGCTTCATCGACTCCTCGATCTTCGTCGGCTACGAGGACACGCTCGGGGATCTCGCCGCCGGTGCGCTGGGCTCGATCCTCGCCGGCGCGCTGATGCGCTTCTGGTCCGCGAAGTCCCGGGTGGTCGGACCGGGCGCCTCGCGCGGCGTCGGAGGTGCGGCGTAGCATGTCCCGCATGTGCGGCCGCTTCGCGATGGACTCCGAGACCGATGAGCTGATCCGCGAGTTCGTCGCCGCGGGCGGGCGCGCCGAGGACTGGGCGCCCGACTACAGCGTCGCTCCCACCGACGTCGCGCCGATCGTGCGCGAGCGGCTCCACGACGGCGAGCGGGAGCGCGAGCTGGAGCTCGCGTCCTGGGGCTTCACCCCGTCCTGGTCGAAGGGCAGGGGGCCCTCGCCGATCAACGCGCGCCTCGAGTCGGTCGCGACGAACGGCCTGTTCCGCGGGGCGTTCGCCAAGCAGCGCGCGATCGTGCCGATGCGCGGGTACTACGAGTGGGAGACCCGCGCCGACGGCAAGCAGCCCTGGTTCCTGCAGGGCGAGGAGCCGATCCTCGCCGCGGCCGGCCTCTACACGGCCCGCAAGGAGGGCGACGACTGGCGCGTCTCCTTCACGATCATCACCCGCGAGGCGCGCGACGCCTCCGGCGAGGTGCACGACCGGATGCCCGTGTTCCTCACGCCCGACGTGCGCGACGCCTGGCTCGACCCGGCTCCGCTCGCCTCCGCCGAGGAGATGCTCGCCACCCTCGACCGGGCGTCCGTCGCGATGGCCTCGACCGTCACGGCCCACCCGGTCGACCGCCGCGTGAACAACTCCCGCACCGTCGACCGCCGCGACTCGGGCCTGCTGACGCCGGTCGCCTGATGCCGTTCGCTCGGTAGGCGCGGGACGATCCGCGCGGTCAGCGGAACCTCCGGGCGAGGGCGGACGACGGGTGGTGGGTGGACCGGAGAGCACGGGAGGGGCGGAGCCGCGGCCCCGCCCCCCGGGCGTCCTACTTCGTGCCGGCGTGACCCGGGAACGGCTTGCCGTTCAGCGAGACCTCGTCGGGGTCGACCTCGACGTCGCCCACGTCGTCCGGGCCGCCCGTGCCGGGCACGGCCTTCACCTCGGCCGAGCCGGAGACCTCGGTGCGGCTCTCCGCCGGGTCCGAATCCTGCTTGGCCTCGGTCTCGCGCTCGCTGCCGGGCGACTCCGAGATGTCCTTCTCGATGGTCTCGCTCTCGGAGGAGGTGGCGGGCGCCGCCCCGTCCGGCTTGCCGATGGTCGAGCCCTGGTCGTCCTGCTCCGTGCGGTCCTGGTCCATGTCGTCGCCTTTCGTCGGGACCTCCGACGCTACGTCGGGGCGCGCGCGGGGGCACCCGCTTGACAGCCCGGCCGGGGGAGGGCGGCGTGCAGGGTCGACGTACTACCCTGGGTCGACGGTCGCACCGGGGGGCGCGGCACACCCGCCGCCGACCGCGAGGAGGACCCGTGGCATCCCACCGGACAGGCGACACCCGCATCGTCGGGACGACGGTCGACGGCCGGTACACGATCGAGGAGCTCATCGGCCGCGGCGGCATGGCCACGGTCTACCGGGCGCGAGACGGCGTCCTCGGCCGCTCCGTCGCGCTGAAGATGTTCGCCCCCGGCATCGACGACGCACAGGACCTGCAGCGCAAGGCGTCCGAGATCCGGCTGCTCGCGGCCCTCAACCACCCCGCTCTCGTCACCCTCTACGACGCGCACGACGGCGGCGACGACACCAACGGCCAGGCCTACATGGTGATGGAGCTCGCCGAGGGGCCGAGCCTGTCCGAGCGGCTCGCCGAGGGCCCGGTCGCGCCGAACGACGTCGCCTCGATGGCGGGCGACCTCGGCGAGGCCCTGCACACGGTCCACGCGGCCGGAGTCGTGCACCGCGACGTGAAGCCGTCGAACGTGCTGCTCGTCCCGAGCCCGCTGACGAGCCGCGAGTTCCGCCCGAAGCTGGCCGACTTCGGCATCGCCTCCCTCATCGACGCGACGCGGATCACCGCGCCCGGCACCCTCATCGGCACCGCCGCCTACCTCAGCCCCGAGCAGGCGCACGGCGACCCGGTCACGTCGGCGAGCGACATCTACTCCCTCGGCCTGGTGCTCCTGGAGTCGCTGACCGGTCGCCGCCCGTTCACGGGCTCGGCGATCGAGGTCACGCTCGCCCGCCTGCTCCGCGACCCCGAGGTCTCGGAGTCGCTCGGCAGCGGGTGGACCTCGCTCCTGACCTCGATGACGCGGCGCGAGCCCGGCGAGCGTCCCGCCGCGCTCCAGGTGGCGGAGTCGGCACGCCGCCTGATCGATCCGCGGCGCGACTCCCCGCCGGCGGCCATCGTCGTCCCCGACGTCCCCGCCACCCGGGTGATGTCGACGGAGCCGCTGGCCGAGACCGAGCCGATCACGCGGGCGGAGGCGCTCGATCCGACGCAGCGCTTCACCGCGACCGAGCGGATCGCTCCGGCACCGCGGATCGCTCCGGCACCGCAGACCGCTCCGGCGCCGCGCACGGCTCCGCTCCGCCCCGCGGCCGCCCGTCCTCAGCGCCGCGGCCCGAGCCCGTGGCTGATCGTGCTGGTGCTCGCGCTGGTCGCGGTCGCCGTCGGGCTCGCGATCATCCTGATCGACGGTCCCCAGTCGCCTCTGCCGCAGGTGGACGGCGAGCTGGGCGACCACCTCCGTCAGCTGCGCGAGAGCATCCGCTCGTGAGGGGCCTCCGACTGCGCGCTGCCGGCGCCGTGCTCGCCTCGGTCCTGCTGCTGAGCGGATGCTCCTCCGCGCCGCAGGGCATCGACGAGGGCACCGCCCAGACCCTCGACGACGCGGTGGTCGCCGTCGCCGAGAAGGCCTCGGCCGACGACTACCAGGGCGCTCTCACCGAGCTCGCCTCGCTGCAGTCGGCGCTGGACGCCGCGCTCGCCGAGGACTCCGTCAGCTCCGATCGCGCAGCGACGGTGCAGGCGCAGGTCGACGTCGTCCGCGCCGACCTCGAGGCCCTGATCGCGGGAGCCCCGGAGCCGGCGCCGGCCGAGACGACCGCCCCGGCTCCCGAGGAGACGACCCCGGTCGAGGAGGAGCCGGAGGACACGCCCGCTCCGGTCGAGACCGAGGACGACCCCGCCCCCTCGCCCGAGGAGTCGGAGCCGGAGGAGACGCCGACCGAGCCGGAGGAGCCCGCGGAGGAGACCCCGGCCGCTCCCGGCGACGACGCTCCGGGGAGCAGCGGCGACGCACCGGGGAACAGCGGTGGCGCACCCGGCAACAGCGGGAACGCTCCCGGCAACGGCAACGGCAACGGCAACGGCAACGCGGGCGGCAACGGCAACGCGGGCGGCAACGGCCCGGGCGCTCGCGGTGCGGCGACCGGCGTCGGCGCCCCCGCGGGCAGCGGTGCCGCACCCGGGGCCGCGAAGGGCCCCGGCGGCCGCTAGAGCGCTATTCCTGGGTCGAGAGCACGGCGAACGCGGCGTCGAGCTCGACGTCCACGTCCGTGCCGTCCTCGCGGGTGACCTCCACCTCGAAGGCGTGGTCGGCGTCGTCGCTGCGCTCGGCCTCGGTGACGGTCCCGGAGCCGACGGCGCCCAGCGCCGCCTCGCTCGCGCGGGCGAGGTCGTCGCCGGTGAGGTCGTCCGGGTCCACGGCGGCCGCGGTCGGGTCGCCGGCAGGCACGCCGTCGTCGCCCGAGCCGGCCTGGAGGGCGCGGTCGTCGGGGTCCACGGACACGACGGCGAAGGAGTCGTCGAGGCGCACCTCGTACTCGAGGCCGTCGCGGTCGGTCAGGTCCAGCTCGTAGCCGGTGGCGCCGTCGTCGTCGCGCTCGGCCGAGGTGACGGTCCCGCCGCCGATCTCGGCGAGCGCGGCCTCGCTCGCGCGGTCCAGGTCGCTGCCGGTGAGGGAGTCGGACCGCTCGAAGCCGTCGGTCGCGGCGTAGGCGATGCCCGTCCCGGCTCCGATCAGCACGACCGCTCCGGCGATCCCGGCGATGATCTTCGTCTTCTTCTGCACGATGGCTCCGTCCCGGCGCCGCTCGTCGACGCCTCCAGCACTCTCGCGGTCGGGCGCTGAAGCAGGCCTGAAGCGCCCGCTCAGCGGACGAGCGGCACCCGCACCTCGACCCGGGCGCCGCCCAGCGCCGAGTCGCCGACGACGACCCGTCCGCCGTGGGCCCGGGCGATCCCGGCGACGATCGCCAGGCCGAGGCCCGATCCTCCGGCGTCGCGCGCCCGGCCCTCGTCGAGGCGGACGAAGCGCTCGAGCACCCTCTCGCGCTCCGCCGCCGGGATCCCCGGCCCGTCGTCGTCCACCGCGAGCACCGCCTCCGCTCCGTCGACCCGTGTCGAGAGCGCCAGCTGCGAGGAGCGGTGCCGCACCGCGTTGTCGACCAGGTTCCGCAGCGCCCGCGAGAGCAGGGCCTCGTCGGCCACCGCCTGCACGGGCGAGATCCCGCTCGCGTCGACCCGGGCTCCGGAGTCGCGCAGGCGCCGCACCTCGCCGAGGGCGAGATCGTCGAGGTCCACGGGAGCCGCCGCCACGGCCAGGCGCGCCTCGTCCGCCCGGGCGAGCAGCAGCAGGCCCTCGATCAGCCCGCCGAGCCGCACCGACTCCTCCGCGACCGTCCTCGCCAGCCGGGCGGAGTCGAGCCGGTCCGGGTGCGCGAGCGCCACCTCCGCGGTCTGACGCAGCGCCGCGACGGGGGAGCGCAGCTCGTGCGAGGCGTCCGAGACGAAGCGCCGCTGCCGCTCCTGCCCGCTCTGCAGCCGATCGAGCATCCGGTTGAGGGTGTGCGCCAGCCGGTCGACCTCGTCGCCGGAGCCGGGAGCGGCGATCCGGCGGTCCAGGGCGGAGGAGGTGACCGCCTCGGCCTCCTCGCGCATCCGCTCCACGGGGCGCAGCGCCCGGCCGACGACGACGGCGCACACCACCGCCACCAGCGCGATCAGCAGCGGGACGGCGACCGCGAGCAGCCCGATCGTCGTGGACACCGCCTCCTCGCGGCCCTCGTCGGGCACGCCGACCACCACGAGGGAGTCGTCGTCGAGCTCGCGGGCGGCGACCACCACCGGCCCCTCGTCGTCCACGTCGACCGTGACCGGGTCGTCGCTCTCGGCCAGCGCGAGCGGAGGGAGGTCCTCCGCGTCCTCGCCCGCGGCGGCGACCCGCCCGTCGACCACGAGCTGGACCAGTCCCTCTGAGCCGCGGACGGCCTCCGGGCCGCCCTGCTCGACCAGCGCCGCGACCCGCTCCGCCTCGGCGTCGGCGGCGGAGGCGGCGCTCGAGGCGAGCACGGAGGAGAGGACCAGGACGAAGAGCACGCTCCCGAGGAGCGCGGCGGCGGCCACCACGGCGGTCGCGGCCGCGGTGATGCGGGTCCGCAGGCTCCGGCGGCTCACCCGGCCACCAGCGTGTAGCCCGCCCCGCGCCGGGTGCGGAGGGTGTCGCGACCGAAGGGCCGGTCGATCTTGTTGCGCAGGGTGCGGACGTAGACCTCGACGATGTTCGGGTCGCCGTCGTAGTCGAAGTCCCAGACGGCTCCGAGGACGTCGCGTTTGGAGACGACCTCGCCCGCCCGCGAGACGAAGTACTCGAGGACGCTGAACTCGCGCGCGGCCAGCGGCACGGCGACTCCGCCCCGCTCGACGGTCCGGGAGGCCGGATCCAGCACGAGATCGCCGACGACGCGCACCGTGGGCCGCTCGGCGGCTCCGCGGCGGATGAGGGCGCGCAGCCGCGCGACGAGCACCGGGAACGAGAACGGCTTGGTGAGGTAGTCGTCGGCTCCGGTGTCGAGGGCCTCGACCTGGTCGAGGTCGCCGTCCTTCGCGGTGAGCATCAGGATCGGGGTCCAGTCCTCGGCGGCGCGCAGCCGCTCGCAGACGCGGAAGCCGCTGACGTCCGGGAGCATCAGGTCGAGGACGATCGCTGCGTAGTCGGCCTCCTGCGCGTACCAGAGGGCGTCGGTGCCGGTGGTGGCGGTGTCCACGGCGAAACCCTCGGCCTCCAGGCCCGTCTCGAGGGCGCGGAGCAGGTTGATCTCGTCGTCGACGACCAGGATGCGGATGGCGGCCTCCCCGGGCTCGGCGCGCGGGGGCCCGCGCGAGCCCAGGCTAGCCGCGGCCCCGCTGAAGCCCGCCTGAAGCGCCGACGGACCACCGCGTCCCGCCGAGGCGCCGGCTCCCCGCCGGGACACCGGCCGGAGCGCGGTGTCCCGGCGGGACGCGCGGCGCCCGGGCGCGGGTCACTCGTCGCGGTCGGTGTACTCGCCCTCGCCCTCGGCGGAGGTGCCCGCGGCGCTGGTGTCGACGTAGCTGCCCTTGTCGGCGGTGCTCTGCTCGTTGACCGAGGTGTCGACGTAGCTGCCCTCGGCCTCGCCGGCGGTGTGCGAGACGCCCTCCGTCGAGGTGTACTCGCCGCCCTCGGTGTCCTCGGTGCTCGTGCCCTCGGCGACGTGACGGCCGTGGCCGACGGCGTGCTCGTCGTGACCCTCGTGGTGGTCGTGGTGCTCGTGACCCTCGTGGTGCTCGTTGTCGTGGTCGTGGTGGGCCATGGCGGCCTCCTCGCTTCGTCGCGTCGGTGCGCGGTCGGATCGGCCGCGCTCGCTCCGAGACTTCTGCATCGGGGGCGGGGGTGCAAGACGTGGCGGCTGCACATCCGTGCCGCGCAACTCCTACCGGTGCCGGATCCGTCCGCCTAGCCTCCGAGGATGAGCAGACCCCCTCGCACCCGCTGGAGCGTCATCGGCCAGCTCGGACCGGCCTTCGACGACGGCGGTCCGATGCTGCTGGTCGAGGCCCGATCGGCGTTCGGGCGCCGCCCGATGCACCGCGCCAAGGCGCAACTGCTGCTGTCGGCGCTCCGCCACCGCGCCCGCGAGCTCGGGGACCGCGCCGAGTACGTCCGCTCCGAGACCTTCGGCGAGGCCCTCGCCGGGCGCGACGACCTCGAGGTGATCGACCCGCCCACCCGCGGCGGCCGCCGCCTCGCCCGCAGGCTCGGCATGAGCGTCCTGCCCAGCCGCGGCTTCATCACGGCCGAGGAGGACTTCCGCGAGTGGGCGCTCTCCCGCTCGGGCAAGCGCCTGCTGCTGGAGGGCTTCTACCGGTGGAGCCGCGAGCGCACCGGCGTGCTGATGCGCGGCGACCAGCCCGAGGGCGGCCGCTGGAACTACGACCACGACAACCGCCAGCCTCCGCCCAAGGGCGCCTCCCGGCTCGGCCTGCCCGAGCCGTGGTGGCCGGAGGAGGACGACATCGACGAGGAGGTGCGCGCCGACCTCGCGCGCTGGGAGGCCGAGGGGGCGGTCCGCCTGGTCGGCGCCGACGGTCCGCGCCGCTTCGCCGCGACGCCCGCCGAGGCCGAAGCGGCGCTCGCCGACTTCGTGTCGTCGCGCCTGGGCGACTTCGGGACCTACGAGGACGCGATGCTCTCGGGCGACTGGACGATGGCGCACTCGCTGCTCAGCGCCCCGATGAACCTCGGCGTGCTCGATCCACGGACGGTCGTCGAGGCGGCCGAGGCGGAGTACGCCGCCGGGGGCGCGCCGATCGCGGCGACGGAGGGGTTCATCCGCCAGATCCTCGGCTGGCGCGACTACGTCTGGAACCTGTTCTGGCACCTCGGGCCGGAGTACCGGAACCGCAGCCGCGCGCTCGGCGCCTCCACGCCGCTGCCCGCCGAGCTGCTCGCGCTCGACCCGAGCGGCATCGAGGCGAACTGCCTGCACGAGACGCTCGACGACGTGCACCGGCACGGCTGGGCGCACCACATCCAGCGCCTGATGGTGCTCGGCAACTGGGGACTGCAGCGGGGGTGGGATCCGGCGGAGCTCAACGACTGGTTCGTGGACGTCTTCGTCGACGGCACGGAGTGGGTGATGCCCGCGAACGTGATCGGGATGTCCCAGCACGCCGACGGCGGCGTCGTCGCGACGAAGCCGTACGCCTCGGGCGGCGCCTACATCAACCGGATGTCCGACTACTGCGGCGGCTGCCGCTTCGACCCGAAGGTGCGCCTGGGCGAGAACGCCTGCCCGGTGACCGCCGGGTACTGGGCCTTCCTCGACCGGGCCGAGCCGGTCCTCCGCGGCAACCACCGGATGGCCCAGCCCCTCGCGGGCCTGCGCCGCCTCGCGGACCGCGAAGCGGTGGTCGACCAGGAGCGCCTGCGCGAGACGTACTGACGCGGGGCCGACGGCGCGCCCGCCGCTACTCCGCGCGCACGAAGCGCGACACGGTGACCGCGACCGTCACTGCAGTCGTCCCCTCCACCGCCGCGAGCCGCGCGTCCAGCGCCTCGGGATCCACGTGGTGGGCACTCGGCCCCATCAGCACCTCGGCGCGCAGCTCGTCGACGCTCATCAGCACCGTCGTGTCCAGCTCGGTGCGCTCCTCGAGCGCGAACCCCGCCAGCTGCTCGTCGAGCCGCTCCGCCTTGCCGGCGTCGATGCCGAGCATCCCGAACCGCTCGCGGATCTCGTGCAGGTGCCTCTCGCGCGGAGTGACGACGACGGCGACGCCGCCCGGACGGAGCACCCGCCGCATCTCCGGGGCGTTCCGCGGCGCGAAGACGGTGAGCAGCGCGTCGGCGGAGGCGTCGGCCAGCGGGAGGGGCTGCCAGAGGTCCGCGGTCGCGATCGCCGCCCGGGGGTGCGCGCGGGCGGCGCGGCGGGCGGCCGGGGCCGAGAGGTCCAGGCCCAGCCCGTCCGCCGCCGGATGCGCCTCGAGCACGGCCGCGAGGTACGCCCCGGTGCCGCAGCCGAGATCGACCACGAGCCGCGCGTCGGCGGGGACGGCCGCGGCGACCGCGTCCTGGATCACCCGGTAGTGGCCGGAGCCGAGCAGGTCGGCGCGGGCCTGCACCATCGCCGCGGTGTCGCCCGAGGTCGCGTGCCTCCCGCGCAGCAGCGAGGCGTAGCCCTGACGCGCGAGGTCGGCGCTGTGCCCGAGGGGGCAGCGGAGCGAGGAGGGGCGGGGCAGCGCATCGGGGGCGAGCGCGCCGCCGCAGACCGGGCAGGCGAGGGCGGGCAGAACCGTCGATCCGGGTCGGCCGGCCGGATCGAACGCGCTCACTCCGCGCCGGGCGCGCGGGCCCGCATGGCGGTGACCGCCGCGTTCAGCGTCGCGATCGTCGGCACCGCGAACAGCGCCCCGGCGAGCCCGGCCACCTCGAGCCCGGTCGCGACCCCGAGCACCACGGCGAGCGGATGCACCTTCACGGCGGTCCCGAGGATGAGCGGCTGCAGCACGTGCCCCTCGAGCAGGTGCACCAGGATCACGACGCCGACCATCACGAGCGCGGCGACGGGCCCGCTGAACAGCAGCGCGACCAGCGCGGCGAGCGCACCGGTCACGATCGCGCCGAGGATCGGGACGAACGAGCCGAGGAACACCACGATCGCGATCGGCACGACGAGCGGCAGCTGCAGCGCGAGCGCGCCGATGCCGATGCCGACGGCGTTGATCCCGGCGACGCCGAGCTGCGCGATCACGAACTGGCTGAGGGTCCGCCAGCCGGCGGCGCCGCCGCGCTCCATCGCGGGGCGCGCGCGGCGGGGGAGGAGGCGGAGGAACCAGTGCCAGATCCGGCGGCCGTCGAGGAGCAGGAAGATCAGCGAGAACAGGGTGAGGAGGGTCCCTGCGAAGACCTCGGCCAGCTGGGAGCCGACGGCGAGGGCCCCGGACGCGATCGTCGACGCCTGCGCGTCGGCCCAGTCGACCGCGCGCTGCGCCCAGTCCGAGAGCTGGACGTCCGAGAACGACAGCGGCGGGCTCCGCAGCCACGCCTCGACGCCGTCGACCGCGTCGAGGGCACGCTGCCCCACTCCGCTGAAGCCGGAGCGCGACTGCACGATCACCAGCCCGACGAGGCCGGTCAGCAGGAGGAGCATCAGGACGATCGAGACCAGGACCGCGAGCGGGCGGGGGAGCCGCAGGCGCTCGAGCCGGTTCCGCAGCGGGGTGAGGAGCGCGGTGAGCAGCAGCGCGATCAGCACCGGCACGACGATCACGGGCAGCAGCGAGACGAGGCGCACGAGGAGGTAGAGGAGCCCGGCGACGGCGAGGAAGCGCCACGACCAGGCGGCGGCGATCCGCATCCCGGTCGAGACGTCGCCCGAGGCGTCGTCCGGCGAGTCCGAGGGGGCCGGAGCCGTGACCGCAGCCGGGGGAGCGGCGGCCGCAGGCGGACTCGCCGCCGTGCCGTGCCGCTCGTCGCGCGCTCGCCGTCCCCGCATGACCCCTCCGATCCTCTCGCAGTGTACGGCCGAGCGGCCGTCCGGGACCGGGAGGGAGCCCGGGGGCGCCGCGCCTGGGCGGATCGGGGCACCGGATGCGCCGGCAACGGCTCGTCCGGAGGGCGGAACGCGCCGGATCGCGCCGTCTCCGCCCCGTTCCCCGCCTCGGCCGCGGGAGGCCGGTCCGCGCCGGTAGCGTCGCGCGGGTCGATGCCGAGCGAGGAGGGCGACGGATGCTGGAGGCGGTTCTCGCGATCGCCGCGTGGTGCGCGGGCGCGGTGCTCGTCGTCAGCGGTGCCCTGAAGCTCGGCCGCGCGGAGCGGTTCCGGGCGAGCCTCGAGGCGCTCGGGGTCCCCCTCCTCCTCCGGCGCCGCGGCTGGTTCGCGGCCGCCTTCCCCGTCGTCGAGATCGCGCTGGGCGCCGCGGTGGTGCTGGCGCCCGCTCCGGCGCACCGTGCCGCCCTCGTGCCGGTGGCGCTCCTCGACGCCGTGTTCCTCGTCGTCGCCGTCCGCGCCGTCCGCGCGACGGAGGACGTCGACTGCGAGTGCTTCGGCGGGCTGGGCTCGGCGCGGATGACCGGACGCACCGTCGCGAGGAACGCGGTGCTGCTCGCGCTCGCGGTGGCCGGGGCGCTCGGCGGGCTCGCTCCGGCCGCGCTGCTCGGCGGCGGCGGTGCCTCGGCGGCGGCGTCCGGGCTCGCCGCCGCTCTCGCCGCGGTCTCGCTCGTGCTGGTGCGCGACCGCCGTGCGGCGTCGACGGCCGCTCGCGTCCGGGCGGCCGCCCGCCTGTCCGCAGCCGACAGGGAGTCCGCGCCGGGGCGCGCGCCCGAGGGCGACCTCTCGGCCGCCGACCTCGCGTTCGTCACGGTGGCCGGCGAGCTCCTGACGCTCGAGGAGCTGTCCCGCCCGGCGACGCACCTCGTCTTCTTCTCGCCCTCGTGCGCCGCCTGCCACGAGCTCGTCGAGCGCTTCCGCTGGTGGCCCCACGGCCTGCGCCCGGGCGAGGAGCTGCTGCCCGTCCTCCTCGGCAGCCGCGAGGACTTCGCGGTGCACGCCGTCTACGGGCCGCTCGTCGACCACGCCCTCTACGATCCGGAGGGCCGGGTCGCCGCCGTCCTCGGCCGAGCCGGGACGCCGGGCCACGTGCTGCTCACGCCCGAGCGTCCGCTCGGCGACGGCTGGACCTCGGGAGCCGCGTCGATCGAGGCGCGCGTGCTCCGGCCCGGGTTCCTCGCCGAGCTGCAGGCGGGCGGCCCGGACCCGGCTCCGGCGGCCGGCGGCGCGGTACCGGCGGGGTGACGGCGGCCGGCGGGCGGAGCGGTGCCGCCGGGCTCACGACGACCGATCGACGGCGGCCGGGCTCAGCGGCGCTCGAACTCGCCGGACATCGAGCCGTGCACGGGGTGGGCGGGATCGTCACCGACCGCGCGGGCGGGATTGTCGATCTCGACGGCGCGGGGCGGGGGCTCCTCGTCGCTCGCGTCGAGGCCGAAGCCGTCCTCGAGTAGTTCCTGGGCGATGCGGCTCGAGAGGCCGCTCCTCTCGCCCGGTCCGGGGTCGCTCTCCGGGTCGACCGGGGCGGCGAACGCCTGCTCGAGTCCGGACGCCGGCATCCCGGCGTCGTCGATCGAGTCGGCTCGTCCGTCGGAGGGTCCTCGTGCAGGTCTCGGCATGCGCCCGAGCGTAGAGGACAGGCCCCTGAAGGTCGACGCTCCGTCGCGCACTGCCGGGCCGCCCGCGCGCCGGGTCAGTCGTGCAGCGACCAGGAGTGGGGAGCGACCTGGACGCCGCCGATGGTCGCCGTCTGGTCGCCGATGTTCAGCGCGAGCCGCGCGGTGCGTCCCTCCGGGCCCTCCGCCACGAGCAGCACGGCGGTGTTGGAGAGGTCGACCGTGCGGGTGCTCGCGCCGACCAGCCACGGGTTCCGTCGGCGGAACGCGACGACCTCCTGGTGGGCGCGGTAGGCCTCTCCGCCCGGCCACTCGGCGGGATCGGCCGGGAACTCCGGGCGGATCGCGTCGTCGCCGCCGATCCGCTCCTCCTTGACGCCGCGCAGGCCCCGCTCGTCGCCGGAGTAGATGCTCGGCACGCCGGCGACGAAGCCGAGGATCGCCGTGGCGTGGCCGTGGTGGCGCTCGTCGCTGACGGCGCTGGCGATCCGGGTCACGTCGTGGTTGCCGACGAAGGTCAGGGGCAGGAACTCGCGGACGAAGTCGTCGTGGCGCTTCAGGGACCAGGCCAGCTCGAAGAGGTTCGCCTCCTCGAGGGAGTTGCGGACGGCCTTCCAGAGCTCGTACTGCGTGACCGAGTCGAGCCCGGACTCCCGCACGTAGCCGGTGTAGTCGCCGTGGATGACCTCGCCGACGAACCACGCGTCGGGGAAGCGCTGCCGCACCGGGTCGATCGCCGCGTGCCAGGCCGCCGGCGCGACCGCGTACGCCGCGTCGAGCCGCCAGCCGTCGATGCCCCGCTCGAGCCAGTGCGCGAGCACGGACGACACGTGCTCCGCGACCTCGGGGTTCCCGTTGTCGAGCTCGACCAGGGCGTCGTGCCCCTCGAACACGTCGACGCGGAGGCCGTCGACCTCCTGCGACCGCTCGCTGCGGGAGAAGCGCGCCGCCTCGGGGGAGCCCTCGCCGGCCGCGACCGCGGCACGCCACCAGGGGTGCTCCCGTCCCACGTGGTTGAAGACCCCGTCGAGCAGCACCCGGATCCCGCGCTCGCGGCACGCGGCGATCAGCGCGTCGAGGTCTGCCTCGTCGCCGAGGCGGGGATCGACCCGGAAGTGGTCGACCGTGTCGTAGCCGTGGGTGGAGGAGGCGAAGACCGGCCCGAGCAGCAGCCCGTTGCAGCCCAGCGCCAGCAGGTCGTCGAGCCAGGGCAGCAGGGCGCGGAGGCGGTGCTGCGGCTCGTCGTCCGGACCCGGACCCTCCGAGGCGCTCGCCTCGGCGCCCGTGAAGCCGAGCGGGTAGACGTGCCACCAGATCGCCGTCGAGATCCAACCGTCCGTCTGAGCCATCGTGGCCGTCCTCCCGGCCCGCTCGGGCGCGGGCCGCCGTCACTGTAGCGAGGCGGGCTGGACCGGAGCCGCGCCCGCTCACGGGCCGGGCCGCAGGGCGGTGATCCAGGCCAGCACGGCGAGGCCCGCCCGCACGGAGGCGGGAGCCGTGACGGAGCAGACGAGCAGCGCGAGAGCCGCGCAGGCGAGCCCGGCCACCGCGCTCCTCCGCTCGCCCGCCCACCGCAGCGCCCGCACGGACGCGATCACCGCGGCGACCGCCACGGCGACGGCGGGGAGGGCCCAGAGCGGATGCACGGAGGACGCGAGCGCGAGCAGGCCCAGCGCGAGCGCCGCGAGCCCGGGCTCGTACGGCCTGCGGGCGGGAGGGTGCCGCCGGGGAGGGCGGAGGAGGGCCGCGTCGGCCGGAGCGGGTGGAGGGAGGAGTGCCGTCGTCGTCATGAGCCGATCCTCGTCAGGCGGCGGACTCTGCGGAGAGGCGATCGGCGGACCGGTGGACGAGAGGCGCCGAGCGCCTCCTGTGGAGGGACCGACCGGCGCGATCGGCGTCGTTCCGGGCGTCTCGAGGCCGGAATCGCCGGAGATCCGGGGCGGGGCTGGTAGGTTACCGACGGTCCGACCGGTTGAGGACGTCCGTCCCCGGCCGAGGACGATCCATCGAAACCAGCTGTTCCGACAGCGAGAACGTCCTGGGAGGACACTCCATGGCTGACAAGTCGCTCAACCGCACCGAGCTCGTCGCGAAGATCGCCGCCGACTCCGGCCAGAGCCAGGCCGCCGTCAACGGCGTCCTCGACTCGCTCTTCACCACCCTCGCCGACTCCGTGTCGAACGACGTGAAGGTCACCATCCCCGGCTGGATCGCCGTCGAGCGCACCTCCCGCGCCGCGCGCACCGGCCGCAACCCGCAGACCGGCGAGACCATCCAGATCGCCGCCGGCCACTCGGTCAAGGTCTCCGCGGGCACCAAGCTCAAGGCCGCCGCGAAGTAGTCGCGCCCTCCGACACGGCCCCGGCACTGCGCCGGGGCCGTCGTCGTCCGCGGACGCGGCCGCCGATCGTCCGCGGACGCGGCTGCCGATCAGCCGCGGAACGTAGGCTGGACCGGTGAATCGAACCGTCCGGATCGTCGGCCCTGCGCTCGTGCTCGTCGCCGCAGCGCTCGTCGCCCTCCTCGCGGCCCTGGCCTTCGGCGGGGGAGCCGCGGCTCCGCTGCTGAACGATCCCGGCCCCGTGGTCCGCTACGGCCTCCCGATCGCCAAGCTGGCCGTCAATCTCGGCGCCGCAGGCATGATCGGCTCGCTCGTGCTGACGCTGTTCGCGCTGAGCCCCCGCGCCGCCGCCGCCCGCGACGCCCGGTCCTCGTCCCGCGCCTCGACCGCTCACGCCTCCTCGCGCGGCGGCCAGTCCTCGCGCGGCGGCCAGTCCTCCTCCCGCGCCGGATCGACGCGCACCGCGGTCGCCCCCGCGCGCCCCGCGCCCGCCGAGGCCGCGCCCGAGCCGCGCACCGAGTTCTCGATCGCCCTCGACGTCGCCGCCGCCAGCGCCGCCTTCTTCGCGGCGGCCAGCGCGGTGACCGGGTTCCTCACCTTCCTCAACGTCACGCAGACGCCCCTGAGCCTCGATCGCGACTTCGGCACCAAGCTCAGCTACTTCATCGGCAGCATCGAGGTCGGCCAGGCCTGGCTCATCACGACGCTGCTCGCGGCCGTCGTCACCGTCCTCTGCTTCGCCGTCCGCAACCAGACCGCGCTCGTCTTCGTCACGGGCCTGGCCCTGCTCACGCTGCTGCCGATGGCGCAGCAGGGGCACGCGGCCGGAGCGAGCGGGCACGACGCCGCCGTCACGGCGCTGGGCCTGCACCTCGTCTTCGCGGCGATCTGGCTGGGCGGCCTCATCACCGTCATCGCCCTGCGGCCCCTGCTCGGCGGCTCCCGCCTGCTGCCCGTGATCGAGCGCTACTCCAGCCTCGCGCTCGTGAGCTTCGTCGTGGTCGCGGCGTCCGGGTACGTCAGCGCCGAGCTCCGGCTCGCCACTCTCGACAACCTGCTGACCGGCTACGGGATCCTCGTGCTGGTCAAGGTCGCGGCGCTGGTCGCGCTGGGCCTGTTCGGCGTGCTGCAGCGCCGCTACCTCATCGAGCGGATGCGGAAGGCCGGCGGTGTCGGCGGCCGCAGCTTCTGGTGGCTCGTCGGCGCCGAGATCGCCTTCATGGGGATCGCGTCCGGAGTCGCCGCGGCTCTCGCGCGCACAGCGACCCCGGTCGACCAGATCGCCGCGAGCCAGCTCACGGATCCGACCCCGGCCCAGCTGCTGACGGGCGAGCCCCTGCCGCCGCCAGCGAGCGCGATGAACTTCCTCACGCTCTGGAACATCGACCTGGTCTGGCTCCTGGTCTGCTCCTTCGCCATCGCGTTCTACGTCGCCGGAGTGGTGCGCCTGCACCGCCGGGGTGACCGCTGGCCCCTGCACCGCACGATCCTCTGGATCGCGGGCATGCTCCTCCTGGCCTACATCACGAACGGCGGGGTGAACGCATACGAGAAGTACCTGTTCAGCGCCCACATGCTCTCGCACATGGTCCTCACCATGGCGGTGCCGCTGCTGCTCGTCCCGGCGGCACCGGTCACGCTCATCGCCCGCGCCGCCGCCCGCCGCACCGACGGCTCCCGCGGTGCCCGCGAGTGGGTGCTGCTCGCCGTGCACTCGCGCTTCGCCACCGCGATCTCGCACCCGATCGTCGCCGCGCTGCTGTTCGTCGGGTCGCTCTGGGGCTTCTACTACTCCCCGCTGTTCCGCTGGGCCACCACGGACCACATCGGCCACGAGTGGATGATCGTCCACTTCCTGATCACCGGGTACCTCTTCGTCAGCGTCCTGATCGGAGTGGACCCGAGCGTGCACCGCGTGCCCTACGCGATGCGCCTCCTGCTGCTGCTGGGCACCATGGCGTTCCACGCCTTCTTCGGCCTCGCACTGATGACGGGGGAGGGGCTGCTCCTCGCCGACTGGTACGGAGCGATGGGCTGGGGCACCTCCGCGCTCGCCGATCAGCAGGCGGCCGGCGGCATCGCGTGGAGCATCGGCGAGATCCCCACCCTCGCGCTCGCGATCGTCGTCGCGATGATGTGGAGCCGCTCCGACGCCCGCGAGACCAAGCGCCGCGACCGCCAGGCCGACCGCACCGGAGAGGCCGAGCTCACGGCCTACAACGACCGCCTGGCCGCCCTCCAGAAGCGCGGCTGATCCGCGCCCGGGCCCCGGGGTCCCGGCGGCCCGCGGGTACAGTGGAGCGGTGACTCAGCCGACCCTCTCCGACGAGCAGCAGCGGGTCTTCGACCTCATCGAGAACACGCGCGAGCACCTGTTCGTCACGGGTCGCGCGGGCACGGGCAAGTCCACCCTGCTCAACCACCTGAGCTGGAACACCGACAAGCAGATCGTCATCTGCGCCCCCACCGGCGTCGCGGCGCTGAACGTCGGCGGCCAGACCATCCACTCGCTCTTCCGACTGCCGATCGGCGTCATCGCCGACTCCGACCTCGACCAGCCGCCCGAGCTGCGCAAGCTCCTCAACACCATCGACACGCTCGTCATCGACGAGATCTCCATGGTCAACGCCGACCTGCTCGACGGGATCGACCGCAGCCTCCGGCAGGCGCGGCAGCGGCGCTCCGAGCCGTTCGGGGGCGTGCAGGTCGTCCTCTTCGGCGACCCGTTCCAGCTCGCACCCGTGCCCGGCGATCCGGAGGAGCGGGCCTACTTCGCCGACCGCTACCGCTCGCTGTGGTTCTTCGACGCCCTCGTCTGGCAGGAGGCGCCGCTGCGGATCGTCGAGCTCGGCCGGATCCACCGGCAGAGCGACGAGCGCTTCAAGTGGATGCTCAACGCGGTCCGCTTCGGCATGGTGACGAAGGAGATCGCCGACGTGCTGAACGCGGCGGGCGCGCGGACGCCTCCGGCCGACGACGCGATCACGCTCGCGACCCGCAACGACACGGTCAACCGCATCAACCAGGCGGCACTCGCGCGGCTGAAGGGCCCGCTGAAGACCGCGTCGGCCGAGATCAGCGGCGACTTCGGCGGGCGCGCCTATCCAGCGGACCAGAACCTCGAGCTCAAGATCGGCGCGCACGTGATGTTCCTGCGCAACGACTCCGAGCAGCGCTGGGTGAACGGCACGATCGGCCGGGTGACGAAGGTCGCGGGGACGGTGTGGGTCGAGGTGGACGGCGAGGTCCACGAGGTCGAGCCCGCGACCTGGGAGCGCTACCGCTACTCCTACTCCGCCGCGACGAAGAAGCTGACCCGCGAGATCGTCGCCGAGTTCGCGCAGTTCCCTCTCCGGCTGGCGTGGGCGGTCACGATCCACAAGTCGCAGGGCAAGACCTACGACTCCGCCGTGGTCGACCTCGGGCAGCGCGCCTTCGCCCCCGGGCAGACCTACGTAGCGCTCAGCCGCATCACGAGCCTCGAGGGGCTCTACCTGACGCGGCCGCTCCGGCCGAGCGACATCATCGTCGACAAGGACGTGCTGCGCTTCATGTCCGAACGGCGAGCCGAGCCGGCCGCCGTCGCGGAGGCGTCCGCGGACTGACGCCCCGCGGAGGAGGTCGGAGCAGGCCCTCAGGCCGCCGCGCAGGTCCGGGCGAGATCACGGAACAGCTCCGTCGTCAGCCGGTACGCCTCCGCGACCTCCGCGATGACCCGCTCGCGCTCCTCCTCGTCCCAGCCCGCGGCGTCGAGCTGCTCGCGATAGGTGGCGCGGAAGGCCGACGGTGCGGCGATCTCGCCGAAGAGGAAGAAGCCGACGCCGTTGGTCTCGAAGCCGAACCGCCGCTGCAGCAGCCCGCGGACGATCGCGCAGCCGGAGAGGTCGCCGAGGTAGCGCGTGTAGTGGTGGGCGACGAAGCCGCCGCTCCAACCCGAGGCCACGGTGCGGATCCGGTCGACGTAGGCGCTGGTCGAGGGCAGCGGGCGGATGCGCTCGCGCCAGTCCTCGCCGACGAGGAAGCGCAGGTCCTCCGCGATCGCGGGGAGCCGGGTGAGCTTGGCCGAGAGGAAGGGCTCCGCGACCGGATCGCCGGCCATGTCCTCCGCCACGGCCTCGAGGGCCTCGTAGACGAAGTAGTGCTGCGAGATGAGCGCGATGTAGTCGTCGCGGCTGCCGGAGCCGGTCATCAGCGAGGTCATGAAGGCGGCGCCCTCGTCGTCCGCGCCGGACTGCCCGATGCGCAGGCGCAGGGCCTCGGAGAACGGGATGACGTTCGACACGGTGGCCCCCCTCGGCGACTGAGGTCTGCCTTACCTTAGCCGAGCGGGGCCGCCGGGACCAGAGGGCGTCAGTGCCCGTGTCCGCCGTCGACGACGGAGTGCATCATCCCGCCCATGTCGCCCGAGCCGCCCGAGGAACCGGCCATGGCGGGGGTGGCGAGGGCGGAGACGGTGATCGCGCCGGCCAGGAGTCCGACGAGAGCTCGCGACGGCGAGACGGCCTTCTCCTCGACGCGCGGAGAGCGGAGCGAGACGGCCACCACGGCGACCGCGATCAGCTGAAGGACCGCGGCGGCCAGCGCGGGGAGGGGCTCGGCGAGTGCGCCGAGGGCCAGACCGAGGGCGAACGCCGCCAGGGAGGCGACCGCGACGGCCAGCGCGGAGCGCGGCACGACGATCCGGCCGCGTGCCAGGACGAGGACCGCCCAGAGGATCTCGACGGCACCGAGCACTCCGATCACCGGGGCCTGCATGCCCTCGCCGCCGGCGGCGAGCGAGAGGTGGACGAGCCCGGCGCCGAGTCCGGCGAAAGCGGCGTTGCAGCGGGCCACGGTGGTCATGGCGGCTCCTTCGCTGGATCGGGGAAGAAGAGGAGGCCCCGGATCGACACACCGCATCGTGTCGTCCGGGGCCGTTCAGTCCGTCCGCCGCGGAAAACGGCGGGCCCACGGCGGACGGAGTAGAGGGGGGCGGCAGGTGCCGCCCGGGTCAGGCGGTCGCGGCGGAGCGCGTCCTCGCCGTCTTCTCGGTGCCGAGTCCGACTCCCAGGAGCACCAGCGCGCTGGCCAGGTGCAGGAAGTGGTCGGCGGTGTTCAGCGCCAGCACGTTCAGGGCGGTGTCGACCAGGAAGAAGCCGACAATGCCGAGCAGCAGGTACACCGCTCCGACTGTCACGTTGACGGTCTTCGCCGCGGCGACGGTCGACAGGCCCACGATCAGCAGCGCGCCTCCGATGAGCAGGTGGGCGATGTTGTGCAGCGGGTTCACCTCGAAGACGCCGAGCAGGAGCCCGCCTTCGGTCGAGAGGAACTGCACGCCTCCGGTCACGACGAAGCCGAGGAGCCCGACGACGACGTAGACGGCTCCGAAGAGAGTCGCCAGCAGTCGATTGGGGGATCTGCGCATGGTCTCTTACCTCCTTCGAGCAACGCGTCTGCGCTGTACTCCCTCTCTTCGTAACCCGGCGCCTGCCGGTTTGGGAACGGGGTGGACTCCGCCGGTCACGGTCAGGACACGAATCGCGATCGCGCGCTCAGCGGCCCTCTCCGGCCCGACGGAGCCCCCGTACAGTGGTGCCGTTCGCAGACGACGGGGGAGTCGCACGGCATGGGATCTCGCAGACGGACGCGGACGGGGCTGCTCGTCGTCCCGGTCCTCGTGCTCGCACTGGCCGGCTGCACGCCCGCCGCCGCCTCGCGCGTGGCGGAGGCGCCCGCGCAGGCGGCGTCGGAGGAGCTCGCCTCCGCCCTGTCGGGGTTCCTCGACGAGACGGTCGGCGTCGCCGGCGCGACCGGAGCGGTCGCCGGGGTCTGGTCGCCGTGGGGCGGCAGCTGGGAGGGCGCGGTCGGCTGGGAGTCGGACGAGCGCACCACCGCCCTCACCACCGACGCGCACCTGCGGCTCGGCACCGGCGGCACCGAGGCGATGACCTGCGACGTGGTCCTCGCCCTCGCCGACTCCGGCCGGGTCGACCTCGACGCCGACGTCGGCGAGACGCTGCGCTCCCTGCCCGGCATCGACGGGCTCACCCTGCGCGAGCTCTGCGCGCACACCTCCGGCCTGGCCGACTTCCGCTCGGCGCTCTGGCCGACCGTGCTCCAGAACCCCCCGCGGCAGTGGCCGACGCTCGAGCTGCTCGCCGCGGCCCAGGTGCGCGGTGCCTCGGCCGAGCCCGGAGCGGCGTGGTCCGACTCCGCCACCGGTCCGCTGCTCGCCGGCATCGTCGCCGCGCAGGTGACCGGTCGGAGCATCGGGGAGCTCTACGACCAGTACGTGGTGCCGCGGTACGGGCTGCGCAGCACGGAGCTGCCCGGCGCCTCCGAGGTCGACCTGCCCGCTCCGTCCCCCCGCGGCTATGCGGTCGCGCTCGACCCGGCGACCGGGGAGAAGCGCTGCGACGTGCGCCTCGACGTCACCGCCGCGTCCCCGTCCGCCCTCGGCGCCGCCGGCGGAGCGCTGACCGATCTGGAGGACCTCCGGCGGCTGGCGACGGGGCTCGCGGCCGATCCCGCGGGCGACGCCATGTGGCAGGACCCGGTCGTCCAGGGCCAGGGCCGCGCCGACTACCTCCGCGCCGGGCTCGGCGGGCACGAGGCGGGACCCCTCCGCGGCTTCTCGGGTCTCGCGCCCGGCTTCGTCACCGCGGCCTACTCCGACCCGGTCTCGGGCCTGACCGTGGCCGTCTCGATCAACAGCTCGACGCCCGGCGGGGACTTCGCCGCGACGGTCGCCCGCACCCTGGCCGCCATCGCGGTCGAGCAGGGAGCCGCGGCGGGAGCCGAGGGCCTGCCCCAGCTCCCGTGGACGGCCGACGGCGAGCGCGGCGCCGTGCAGGGGACCCCGACGCGCTGCTGATCCGGCGGCGCCCTACTCTGGTGCCATGCCGATCATTCCCGACACCAAGGACTGGACCTGGGTCCTCGAGCGCCCGTGCCTCGAGTGCGGTTTCGACGCCTCGCTCGTCGACGCCGACGAGGTCGCCGAGCTCATCCGCGAGAACGCCGCCGCCTGGCCCTACGTGCTCGACCGCGACGACGCGGCGGGCCGGCCCGACGACGAGACCTGGTCGCCGCTCGAGTACGCCGCGCACGTGCGCGACGTGCACCGCATCTACCGCACCCGTGTGCAGCTGATGCTCGCCGGCGACGACCCGCTCTACCCCAACTGGGACCAGGACGTCACCGCCGTGGAGGAGCGCTACGACCAGCAGGACCCCGCGACGGTCGGCCGCGAGCTGGTCGAGGCGGCCGAGCGCATCGCCGAGGTGTTCGACTCCGTCGCCGGCGCCCAGTGGCAGCGTCGAGGCCGCCGCAGCGACGGCGCGGCGTTCACGGTCGACACGATCGCCCGCTACTACCTGCACGACGTCCAGCACCACCTGCACGACGTGCAGGGCTGAGCTCAGGTGTCGATGAGCTGCGGATTGAGGAACGAGAGCGTCCGCGCGTAGGCGAGCGCCGCGGAGGCGGGGCTGACCGCGTCGCGCAGGTTGCCGTTCGCGAAGTGCCGCTGCGTGTCCGGGTAGGTGTGCGCCGTGACCGGCGTCCCCGACTCCTTCAGCCGCCCGACGAACGACTCCGGGTCGTCGCCCGCGGGCCACTCGTCGCTCTGCGCGTAGTGCAGGAGGGTGGGGCACGGGAGCAGCACGTGCTCCTCCGCACCGAGGGTGGCGTAGTACGCGACCACCGCGTCCACGAGCCCGGTGCCCGCGGCGAGCAGCCCGAGGCGGCCGCCGAAGCCGAAGCCGATGACGGCGCTGCGCGGTGCCCCGGCCGCGACTCCGGTGCCGACCGCCTCGGCGACGGCGGCGAGGGTGCGGTCCTGCGCGGCCATCGCGGCGAGGTCGCGCGCGTCCTCCGGGGCGAGCGTGGCCCAGCCGTCGTAGAGGTCGGGCACGAGCACGTGGTAGCCGTGCTTCGCCACGGCCTCGGCGAACGGCTCCAGCCACGGCAGGCGCCCGAAGACGTCGTGCAGCACGACCACCACGGGCCGGCCGGGGTGCCCGTACTCGAGGGCGACGCCCGGCGACGGGATCTGGACGAGCTCTGTCACCCCTCCACCCTGCCCTCTGCGTCCCGCGATCCCACGCGCTGCCACTGATCCGCCCGGCGTGTCGCGTCGGAACGCCGCTCGGGCGGCTCACCGCTCCGCGCGGCCGTGCGGCTCCAGCGGCAGGACGACCTGCTCGCGCAGGTGCTCGTAGACGACCGAGGTGCGCACATCGGCGACCTCGCGGCGCTGCGTCAGCTCGTCGATGACGAAGGCGTAGAGGTCCTGGTTGTCGCGGACGGCGACGTGGATGAAGAAGTCCTCCGAGCCGGAGGTGACGAACACGCCGACCGTCTCGTCGAGGCCGGCGACCCAGTCGCGGAAGGCCTCGATGATCTCGCGCGACGGCGGACGGATGCGGACCGCGATCAGCGCCTGCACGCCGCGCCCGAGGGCCGCGAAGTCGAGAGTGAGCGTCGCGCCGGTGATCACGCCGCGGCGCCGGAGGCTCCTCGTGCGGTCGAGGGCGGTGGTCGGCGAGACGTGCACGGCGGCTGCGAGGTCACGGTTCGTGATCCGTGCATCCGACTGCAGGACCTGCAGGATCCGGACGTCGAGTTCGTCGAGTGCCGCTCCTGGGCCGTTCTGCTGGTCGTTCATACGGAGATCCTGCCGAAGGGGAGCCCTCCTGCCTACTGTTCGTGACGTCGCTGCGCACGAACCGAGGAGCATCATGACCATCCCCGCCCCCGACGCCGTCGGCTTCCACCCCGACGAGATCGACACCGCCGCGCCCACCCGCTCGGCCCGCCTCAAGTGGGTGGTCGTCGTCGACGAGTCCCTCCCCGCCGGCCGCGCCGTGAACGCCGCGATCTGCGTGGGCGCCGCGACGGCCGCGCACGTCGCGGGACTGCTCGGACCGAGCCCCGCCGACGCGTCCGGATCGCTGCATCCCGGTCTGCCGTGGGCCGGCTGCACGGTCCTCGCCGCCGACGCGGCGACCCTGCTCGCGATCCGCGCGAAGGCCGAGGCGCACGACGGGACGTTCGTCGCCGACATGCCCGCGTCCGCGCAGGCCACCCGGGTGTACGACGAGTACCGGGAGGCGGTGGCGGCGAGCGGCTCCGACGAGCTGCAGTACCTCGCGGTCAGCCTGGTGGGGCCGAGGAACCGGATCGACAGGATCGTCGGGCGGCTGCCGCTGCTGGGCTGACGGATACCGCTGGGCTGCCGGACGCCGCTGCGCTGCCGGACGCCGCTGCAGCGCCGGAGGAGGAGCCGTTCGCATCGGGCCGGAGGACCGGCCGCAGACGAGGGGGAGGAGAGCGAGTGACGGGAATCGAACCCGCGCCATCTGCTTGGGAAGCAGAAGTTCTACCATTGAACTACACTCGCGCGGCGCCGCTCGGGCGCACCAGGACATCGTAGCAAGGCCCGGAGCCGGCCCATGCCCCGGGGTCGCGCCACGCCCTAGGATCGCAGCGTGCTCCTCTCCGACCGCGACATCTCGCTCGAACTCGCCTCCGGCCGCGTGGGGCTCGCCCCGCACGATCCGTCGATGCTGCAGCCGTCGTCCGTCGATGTGCGCCTCGACCGCTTCTTCCGGCTGTTCGACAACCACCGCTACCCGTACATCGATCCGGCCGAGGACCAGCCCGAGCTGACCCGCCTGGTCGAGACGCCGCAGGGCGAGCCGTTCATCCTCCACCCGGGAGAGTTCGTGCTCGGCTCGACCTACGAGGAGGTGTCGCTGCCGGACGACATCGCGGCGCGCCTCGAGGGCAAGAGCTCTCTCGGACGGCTCGGGCTGCTGACCCACTCGACCGCCGGATTCATCGATCCGGGCTTCACCGGCCACGTCACCCTCGAGCTCAGCAACGTCGCGACGCTCCCCATCACGCTCTGGCCGGGGATGAAGATCGGCCAGATGTGCTTCTTCCGCCTCAGCTCGCCCGCCGAGAAGCCCTACGGCTCGGCGGAGTACAGCTCGCGGTACCAGGGCCAGCGCGGTCCGACCGCGTCGCGGTCGGCGCTCAACTTCCACCGCACGGACGTCTACACCGACTGACTCCGGCGCAGGGATCAGGGCGCGGGGGTCAGCCCAGCAGGCGGGGGAGCTGCAGCACGAGCCAGGGGGAGAACGCCCAGGGGGTCGAGCGGACGGCGGCGAGCGTCGCCTCGGCGTCGACCCACTCGTAGTCCATGACCTCGTCGAGGCGCGGATCGAGGGCCTCGCGGCTCGACAGCGTCGCCGTGTAGACGGGGCAGATCTCGTTCTCGACGACGCCGGACGCGTCGACCGCGCGGTAGCGGAAGTCCGGCAGGGCGACCTCCAGCGTGGCCAGCCGGGCGCCGAGCTCGCGCTCGGCCCGGCGGACGACGGCGTCCTCGATCCGCTCGCCCGGGGCGGGGTGCCCGCAGAAGGAGTTGGTCCAGACGCCCGGCCAGGTGCGCTTCTCCAGCGCGCGGCGGGTCACCAGCAGCGCGCCGTCCGGGGAGAAGACGTGGCAGGAGAACGCGAGGTGCAGGGGGGTGGCCGTGTCGTGCACGGTCGCCTTGTCGGCGACCCCCACGGCGTTCCCGGCCTCGTCGAGGAGGACCACCTGCTCGATCCGGTCCGTCTGCACAGTGGCGGCTGGCGAAGTCATACCCGCAAGTCAAGCACGCCGCAACACATCAGCCGGCTTATCGTCCTGGTTCTCCCCTTTGTTAGCCTTCCCACGTGGATACGCGCGACCCCGTGGTTCTGTCCCGGTTGAGGCAGGAGCACGTCGATGCCGTCCTGGACAGGTTCTTCTCGTTGGCGAGGTCCCGGGCGGTGCGTCTCGGACCCCGCTACCTGACCCTCTGGCAGACGCTGGAGGCCAACACCCGCGGCGGCAAGCGCTTCCGCCCGCTGATGGTGATCTCGGCGTACGAGGCCCACGGCGGCCAGGATCCGGAGGCCGCCGCCCATCTCGGCGCGGCGTTCGAGCTGCTGCACACCGCGCTGATCGTGCACGACGACGTGATCGACCGCGACTTCGTGCGCCGCGGCGGCCCGAACGTCTCGGGCAGCTACCGCGACGAGGCGACGACCGCGGGGCTCTCCATCCCGATCGCCGAGCACCGGGGCACCTCGGTGGCCGTGATCGCCGGGGACCTCGCCCTCACCGGCGCCCACCGCCTCGTCGAGGGCGTCGGCGCCTCCGACGGCGTGCGGGCCCGCCTGCTCACCCTGCTCGACGAGGCCGTCTTCGCCTCCGCCGCGGGCGAGCTGGCCGACGTGGACTTCTCCCTCATGCCGGGCATGCCCTCGGTCGACGAGGTGCTCGAGATGGAGCGCCTCAAGACGGCCGTCTACTCGTTCGAGGCGCCGCTGCAGGCCGGAGCGATCCTCGCCGGGGCCTCGGACGCCGCGGTGGACGCCCTCGGCGAGTTCGGCCGCTGGATCGGCATCGCCTACCAGATCGTCGACGACCTGCTCGGCGTCTTCGGCTCGGAGGGGCAGACCGGCAAGACCACGCTGGGCGACCTCCGCGAGGGCAAGCGCACCGTCCTCATCGCCCACGCGGCCGGCACCGACTGCTGGCCCGACATCGAGGCGCTGATCGGCGACGAGCACCTCGCGCCCGAGACCGCGGAGAAGGTGCGCGGCATCCTCGAGGAGTGCGGCGCCCGCAGCTACGCCGAGGGGCTCGCGAACCAGTTCGCAGACCGCGCCTGGGCGGCGCTGGAGACGCCCGCGGTGTCGGAGGCCTTCCGCAACGAGGTCCGCCCGCTCGTGGCCAGCGTGGTCGGGCGCACCCGATGAGCGCTGTCCGCCACGCGCGGATGCGTGCGACGATGCGCTCCGCCCGGCCGTCCCCCCGTACGGTGGCACGATGAGCCGCCAGAGCGAACTGTACGACCGCGTCGCGCACGAGTCGTCCGCGCAGGTGATCCGCCGCTACTCCACCTCCTTCGGGCTGGCCACGCGTCTGCTAGCCCCGGGCGTCCGCGAGCGGGTGGAGGACGTCTACGCCCTCGTGCGCGTCGCCGACGAGATCGTCGACGGCGTCGCCGAGGAGGCCCGTCTCGATCGGGCCGCGGTGGAGGAGTCCCTCGACGCCTTCGAGGCCGAGACCGAGCGCGCGCTCGCCTCCGGCTACAGCTCCAACCTCGTGATCCACGCCTTCGCTCGGACCGCGCGGGCGACCGGATTCGGCACCGAGCTCACCCGGCCGTTCTTCGCGTCGATGCGCGCCGACCTCCGCGAGACCGAGCACACCCCCGAGTCCTTCGAGGCCTACGTCTACGGCTCCGCCGAGGTCGTCGGGCTGATGTGCCTGCACGTGTTCCTCGCGGCGCCGGACGCGGGGCTCGTCTCCGAGGCCGCCCGCGAGCGGCTCGTGGCCGGAGCGCGCCGCCTGGGCGCCGCGTTCCAGAAGGTCAACTTCCTCCGCGATCTCGCCGCCGACGTCGACGGCCTCGGCCGCAGCTACTTCCCCGGAGTCGACCCGCGGGCGTTCTCCGAGCGCGACAAGGCCTCGCTGCTCGCCGACCTCGACGACGACCTCGCTGAGGCAGCCGCTATCGTGCCCGAGCTCCCGCGCTCGAGCCGGCGCGCGGTCCTGCTGGCCCACTCCCTCTTCGCCGCCCTGGCCGACCGGATCCGCGCGACGCCCGCCGAGGGGCTCCTCCGCGCCCGCGTCAGCGTGCCCACGGCCGCCAAGGCGGCGCTCGCGGCTAAGGCGGCCGTGTCGACGCTCGGCCCGCGCCTGGGCCCCGGCCCCGTCCGCGCGACCCGCTCGAGGACCGGCCCGCACCGCGCCGTCGTCATCGGCGGCGGGATCGGCGGACTCGCCTCCGCCGCGCTGCTCGCGCGCGACGGCTACGACGTGACCCTCCTGGAGGCGCGCGAGGCCGTCGGCGGCCGCGCCGGCTCGTGGGAGCACGAGGGCTTCCGCTTCGACACCGGTCCCTCCTGGTACCTGATGCCCGAGGTGTTCGACCACTTCTTCCGCCTCATGGGCACCAGCGCCGAGGAGCGCCTCGACCTCGTCACGCTCGACCCCGGCTACCGGGTCTACAGCGAGGGCGTCGACGAGCCGATCGACGTGCTCGCCGACCTCGAGTCGAACCTCGCGCTCTTCGAGAGCATCGAGCCCGGAGCGGGCGAGCGGATGCGCGCGTACCTCGACTCCGCGCGCGACACCTACGAGATGGCCAAGCGCCGCTTCCTCTACACGAGCTTCTCCTCCTTCCTCCCGCTGCTGCGCCGCGACGTGCTCAGCCGGACCGGGAGGCTCGGCCGCCTGCTGCTCACGCCGCTCGACACGTTCGCGGCGACGGCGGTCACCGACAACCGGCTGCGCCAGATCCTCGGCTACCCGGCCGTCTTCCTCGGCTCCTCGCCGTTCGCCGCGCCGAGCATGTACCACCTGATGAGCCACCTCGACCTCGCCGACGGCGTGCTCTACCCGATGGGCGGATTCACGAAGCTGATCGAGGCGGTCGCCGACGTCGCCGAGGAGGCCGGCGTCACCGTCCGCACGTCCTCGCCCGCGACGCGGATCCTCACCGCCCGCTCGCCCCGCGGCGGACGCCGCGGCGCCGAGGTCGTCGGAGTCGAGTTCACGGGCCCCGACGGCACGGAGCGGATCCCCGCCGACCTGGTCGTCAACGCCTCCGACCTCTTCACCACCGAGCAGTCGCTCCTCCCCGAGGAGCTGCGGACCTACCCGCCCGCCTACTGGGAGAAGCGCGAGCCCGGCCCGAGCGCCGTCCTCGTCCTCCTGGGCGTGCGCGGGGAGCTGCCCGAGCTCGAGCACCACACCCTGCTCTTCACGAAGGACTGGCGCGACAACTTCGACAAGATCTTCGGCGAGCACCCGACCGTCCCCGATCCCGCGTCGATCTACGTCTGCCGCCCGAGCGCGACCGACGCGAGCACGGCTCCGGAGGGGCACGAGAACCTGTTCGTGCTGGTGCCGATCCCGGCCGACACCTCGATCGGCCACGGCGGAGTCGACGGCGCGGGCGACGCGCGCGTCGAGGCCATCGCCGACCAGGCCATCGCGCAGATCGCGTCCTGGACCGGCGCGACCGACCTGGCCGAGCGGATTGTCGTCCGCCGCACCATCGGCCCGGCCGACTTCGAGAGCGACCTCGGCGCCTGGCGCGGCTCGATGCTCGGACCGGCCCACGTCCTCTCGCAGAGCGCCTTCTTCCGCGCCGGGAACGTCAGCCGGCACGTCGACGGCCTGCTCTTCGCCGGCAGCTCCACGATCCCCGGCATCGGCCTGCCGATGTGCATCATCAGCGCCGAGGTCATGCTCAAGCGCGTGCGCGGCGACGTGTCGACCGAGCCGCTGCCCGTGCGGGAGGCGCCGTCCGCTCCGGTCGCGCCCGTCGCCGTGGGGGAGTAGGCGTGGGGATCCTCTACCTGCTCGCGCTCCTCGTCTCGATCACCGGGATGATCGTGCTCGACCGCCGCTTCCGGCTGTTCTTCTGGGCGGACGCGCGACGCGCGGCGATCGTGCTGCCCGTGGGAGTCGCGTTCTTCCTGGTCTGGGACCTCGTGGGGATCGGCCTGGGCGTCTTCTTCCGCGGCGAGACCTCCTACATGACCGGCCTGCAGATCGCGCCGGAGCTCCCGGTCGAGGAGGTCCTCTTCCTCACCCTGCTCTGCTACCTGACGATGGACGTGCACGGCTTCCTCTCGCAGCGCGTCTCCCGGCGGGCGGAGGCGCGCGCGTGACCTACCTCCTCCTCAACGCCGTGTTCCTCGCGGTGGTGCTGGTGCTGCTGCTGCTCGCGCTGCGCCGACGCGTCCTGCGCCTGCCCGCCGTCCTCGGCACCCTCGCCGTGCTGCTGGTGATGACCGCCGTGTTCGACAACATCATGATCGGAGTGGGCCTGCTGGTCGCCTACGATGACGACCTGATCTCGGGCATCCGGATCGGTGTCGCTCCGATCGAGGACTTCGCCTACGCGATCGCCGCGGCCCTCGCCCTCCCGGCGCTCTGGGTGCTCCTGCCCTCGCGTCGTCGGAGCGAGCCGTGAACCGGCTGCGCGCGCTGTTCGTCTCGAGCCGCCCGCTGAGCTGGGTCAACACCGCCTACCCGTTCGCGGCGGCGTACCTGCTGACCACCCGCGAGATCGACCTCGCCTTCGTGCTCGGCACGATCTACTTCCTCATCCCCTACAACCTCGCGATGTACGGGATCAACGACGTCTTCGACTACGAGTCCGACCTGCGGAACCCCCGCAAGGGCGGCGTCGAGGGCGCCGTGCTCGACCGGAGCGAGCACCGCGCGACGCTGATCGCGGCGGTGGCCACGAACGTGCCGTTCCTGGTGGCGCTCGTGCTGCTCGGGTCACCGGTCTCGTGGCTGGTCCTCGCGATCAGCGTCTTCGCCGTGATCGCCTACAGTGCGCCGGGGCTCCGCTTCAAGGAGCGCCCGTTCGTCGACTCGCTGACCTCGGCGACCCACTTCGTCAGCCCGGCCGTCTACGGGATCGCCCTCGCGGGCACCGTGGTCACCGGACCTCTGGTGGCGCTGCTCGTGGCGTTCTTCCTCTGGGGGATCGCGAGCCACGCCTTCGGCGCGGTGCAGGACATCCTGGCCGACCGCGCGGGCGGCATCGGCTCGATCGCGACCGTGATCGGAGCGAAGGCGACCACGCGCTTCGCCATCGCCGCCTACGTCGCGAGCGGCCTGCTCCTGCTCCTGCTGCCCTGGCCGGGGACCCTCGCGGCGATCCTCGCGGTGCCGTACGCGGTGAGCATCTGGCCGTACCGGTCGCTCGAGGACGCCGAGGCGGAGCGGGCGAATGCGGGCTGGAAGCGCTTCCTCGCGCTGAACTTCCTGACCGGCTTCCTCGTCACGCTCCTGCTGATCGTGTTCTGGATCGCCACGGTCTGATCCGCGGCCGGCGGCGCGCGGGGAGGGGCCTCGCCCGCGTCTCCCGCGGGACGGGCCTCGTCAGTCCCGGCGGGCGGGCGGAGCGAGCCGCGGCTCCGGCACGACGGGGGCGGTGGCCGGCGGGCGGCGCACCGGCAGGAGCAGCACCAGCCCCACGGCGAGGACGAGGACGAGCCCGAGGATGCCCCAGTACTGCACGTTCGCCTCGCCGCTGCCCGAGACGGCCGCGGCGATCGAGACGGCGGCTGCGAAGGCGGCGGGCGCGAGGAACGAGGCCGCCCGCCCGGTGGTCGCGTAGAGGCCGAAGATCTCGCCCTCGCGTCCCTCCGGGATGAGGCGGGCGAGGTAGCTGCGGCTCGCCGACTGCGCCGGGCCGACGAACAGGCACAGCAGCAGGCCGAAGATCCAGAACACCGTGCTCCCCCCGTCGTGCAGGACGAAGACGGCGGTGCCGCAGACGACCAGGCCGATGAGCGATGCGACGATCACGGCCTTGGGGCCGATGCGGTCGTCGAGCGCGCCGACCGAGATGGTCGCCACTCCGGCCACGACGTTCGCGGCGATGGCGAAGAGGATCACCTCGCCGGCGTCGAAGCCGAAGGTGCCCTGCGCCAGCACGCCGCCGAAGGTGAAGACCCCGGTGAGCCCGTCGCGGAACACCGCGCTGGCGATGAGGAAGGCCACGGTGCTGCGGCTCTCGCGCCAGAGGCCGGCGACCTGCGCGAAGAGCGCGCGGTAGGAGGCGATCACGCCGACGCGCTCCGCCCGGCTCGCGCGCGCCGGCGTCTCCGGCACCGCGACCAGCACAGGGAGGGCGAAGACGGCGAACCACACGCCGGCGACCAGGATCGAGACGCGCACGTCGAGGCCGTCGTCCCCCGTCACTCCGAAGAGCCCGACCTCGGGCGAGATGAAGCCGAAGTACACGATCAGCAGCAGGACGATCCCGCCGACGTAGCCCATGCCCCACCCGAAGCCGGAGACGCGGCCGATGGTCGCCCGGGTCGAGACCTGGAGGAGCATCGCGTTGTAGTTGACGCTCGCGAACTCGAAGAAGACCGTGCCGACCGCGAGCAGTCCGAGTCCCAGCCAGAGGAGGGCCGGGTCGGGGCGCACGAGGAACATCAGCAGGATGCAGAGGACGACGACGGCGGAGTGGATCCCGAGCCAGAGCCGGCGGTGCCCGCCGAGGTCGGCCCGGCGGCCGGTGATCGGCGCGATGACGGCGACGACCACGCCGGCGGCGGCGAGGGACCAGCCGAGCGCGGCCGAGACTCCGCTCGAGGTGCCGAAGAGCCCGTCGGTGGTCAGGTAGACGGTGAAGACGAAGGTGGTCACCACCGCGTTGAAGGCCGATCCGCCCCAGTCCCACAGGCCCCAGGCGAGGACGGGCCAGCGGCCGGTGCGCGTCGTCATGGGCCCACCGTAGGGGGAGGAGGTGAACGGCCGGAAGCGGCGGGACCCGCGAGTCTGAGAGTTGAGCCGATGCGACTCAACTTCTCGCCTCCGGACTTGACGCGAGACGACGGATGCGTAAACTTGAGCGTGCGGGGCTCAACTCCCGCAGAGGATTCCGCACCACCCGTCAACTGACCGGCAGCCGCCCGCGCGACGCCGATCGCGAAGGAGAACAACGCATATGTCCCGTGCCGTAGGCATCGACCTGGGAACCACCAACTCTGTCGTGGCCGTCCTCGAGGGAGGCGAGCCCACCGTCATCGCCAACGCCGAGGGCTTCCGCACCACGCCGTCCGTCGTGGCGTTCACCAAGGACGGGGAGGTGCTCGTCGGCGAGACCGCGAAGCGCCAGGCCGTCACCAACGTCGACCGCACCATCGCGTCGGTCAAGCGCCACATGGGCACCGACTGGACCTTCGGCGTGGAGGACAAGAAGTACACCCCGCAGGAGATCTCGGCCCGCATCCTGGGCAAGCTCAAGCGCGACGCGGAGCAGTACCTGGGCGACAAGGTGACCGATGCGGTCATCACCGTCCCGGCCTACTTCAACGACGCCGAGCGCCAGGCGACCAAGGACGCTGGCGAGATCGCCGGCCTCAACGTCCTGCGCATCATCAACGAGCCCACCGCGGCCGCGCTGGCCTACGGCCTCGACAAGGGCAAGGAGGACGAGCTCATCCTCGTCTTCGACCTCGGCGGCGGAACGTTCGACGTCTCCCTCCTCGAGGTGGGCAAGGACGACGACTTCTCGACCATCCAGGTCCGCGCGACCTCGGGCGACAACCGCCTCGGCGGCGACGACTGGGACCAGCGCGTCGTCGACCACCTGGTCAAGCGCTTCAAGGACTCGACCGGCGTCGACGTCTCGAAGGACAAGATCGCTCGCCAGCGCCTCAAGGAGGCCGCGGAGCAGGCGAAGAAGGAGCTCTCCTCGAGCACCTCGACCAGCATCCAGCTGCCCTACCTCTCGCTCACCGAGAACGGTCCGGCGAACCTCGACGAGACGCTCACCCGCGCCAAGTTCGAGGAGCTCACCAGCGACCTGATCGAGCGCACCCGCAAGCCCTTCACCGACGTCATCGCCGAGGCGGGCGTCAAGGTCGAGGACATCGCTCACGTGGTCCTCGTCGGCGGCTCGACCCGCATGCCGGCCGTCGCCGAGCTCGTCAAGAAGCTCACCGGCGGCAAGGAGCCCAACAAGGGCGTCAACCCGGACGAGGTCGTCGCCGTCGGCGCCGCGCTTCAGGCCGGCGTCCTCAAGGGCGAGCGCAAGGACGTCCTCCTGATCGACGTGACCCCGCTCTCGCTGGGCATCGAGACCAAGGGCGGGATCATGACCAAGCTGATCGAGCGCAACACCGCGATCCCGACCAAGAGGTCCGAGACCTTCACCACGGCCGACGACAACCAGCCGTCCGTCGCGATCCAGGTCTTCCAGGGCGAGCGCGAGTTCACCCGCGACAACAAGAACCTGGGCACGTTCGAGCTGACCGGCATCGCGCCGGCCCCGCGCGGCATCCCGCAGGTCGAGGTCACCTTCGACATCGACGCCAACGGCATCGTCCACGTGTCCGCGAAGGACAAGGGCACCGGCAAGGAGCAGTCGATGACGATCACGGGCGGCTCGTCGCTGCCCAAGGACGACATCGACCGCATGGTCCGCGAGGCCGAGGAGCACGCCGCCGAGGACAAGGCCCGCCGCGAGGCCGCCGAGATCCGCAACAACGCCGAGACCCTGGCGTACTCGATCGACAAGCTGATCAAGGACAACGAGGACAAGCTGCCCGAGGACGTCAAGTCCGAGGTGCAGGGAGACGTCGACGCGCTGAAGACCGCGCTCGCCGGCGACGACGACGCGGCCGTCAAGACCGCGTTCGACGCCCTCAACGCCTCGCAGACCAAGATCGGCCAGGCGATCTACTCCCAGGACCAGGCCGCGCAGAGCGCCCCCGCGGACGCTCCGGCCGACGGTGACAAGAAGGACGACGAGGACATCGTCGACGCCGAGGTCATCGATGAGGACGAGCCGAAGGACACGAAGTAGCCATGGCAGCCGAGAACGAGCCCCAGGACCTCCCCGAGGAGCAGCCGGCCACCGGCGGCGAGGCGGGAGCCGAGGCGGCGCAGGACGCCCAGGACCAGGAGGGCCTCATCGAGGCCGAGGGGCCCGACGTCGAGACCAGCCTCTCGGACGCCGACCTCTCGTTCCTCTCGGGACAGTCCAGCGCCGAGACGCTCGCGGCTGAGCACCTCGCCGACCTCCAGCGGGTGACCGCGGAGTACGCGAACTACCGCAAGCGTACCGAGGCCAACCGCCAGGTCGACAAGGAGCGGGCGATCGGCGACGCGGTGAAGGTCATCCTCCCCGTGCTCGACGACCTCGACCGCGCCGAGAAGCACGGCGACCTCGCCGAGGGCGGGCCCTTCACGGCCATCGCGCAGAAGCTGCGCGGCGGAGTGGAGAAGCTCGGCCTGGTGAAGACCGGCGCCGTGGGCGACCTGTTCGACCCGAACATCCACGAGGCGATCTTCCAGCAGCCCACCCCCGGCGCCGAGACCTCCACGGTCGCGGACGTCGTCGAGGCGGGCTACTACCTCGGAGGCTCGCTGCTGCGGGCCGCCAAGGTGGTCGTGGCAGTCCCCGCCGACTGACCCCGCCACCGGCACCACCACCGCGGAGGACCCCGCCCCGCTCGGCAGCACGCTGCCGGACCGGGGCGGGGTCCCTCGCCGCATTCGACACAGGAAGAGGCACATGGCCAGCCAGGATTGGTTCGACAAGGACTTCTACAAGGTCCTCGGCGTGTCCAAGGACGTCTCCGCCGCGGACCTGAAGAAGACCTACCGCAAGCTCGCCCGCCAGTTCCACCCCGACTCCAACCCGGGGGACGCGAAGGCCGAGGCGCGCTTCAAGGAGATCAGCGAGGCGTACACCGTGCTCTCGGACGCCGAGCAGCGCAAGGAGTACGACCAGATCCGCGCCATGGGCGGCGGAGCGCGCTTCACCGCGGGAGGCCAGCCCGGAGGGTTCGACGACGTCTTCGGCGGCATGTTCGGCCAGGGCGGGCGCACCTCCTACAGCACCCAGCAGGGCCCGCCGCCCGGCTTCGAGGACATCCTCGGCGGCATGTTCGGCGGCGGAGGCAGCCGCTTCGGCCAGCCCAGCGGCGGCTACCGCGGCTTCGGCGGCCCGCAGAAGGGCGCCGACGTCACCGCCAGCACCACCATCGACTTCCGCACCGCGACCCGGGGCGACACCGTCCAGCTGCAGACCGGCGACGGGCGCACCCTCTCGGTGCGCATCCCGGCCGGCGTGGCCGACGACCAGAAGATCCGCGTCCGCGGCAAGGGCCGCCCCAGCCCGGACGGCGGCGATCCCGGCGACCTGGTGCTCACCGTCTCGGTCCGCAAGCATCCGGTGTTCGAGCGCGACGGGCTGAACCTGCGCGTGACGGTGCCCGTGACCTTCGTCGAGGCCGTCTTCGGCGCGACGATCGAGGTGCCGACGCTCGGCGGCGAGCCCGTCAAGCTCCGGGTCGCCGCAGGCACCCCGAGCGGCCGCGTCCTGCGCGTCAAGGGCCGCGGCGTCACGACTCCCAAGGGCACGGGCGACCTGCTCGCCGTCCTGCAGGTCGCCGTCCCGAGCCACCTGTCCGCCGCCGCCCGTGAGGCCCTCGAGGCCTACGCCGCCGCCGAGCCGGACGAGGACCCGCGCGAGGACATCCTGGAGAAGGCCCGCTACTAGCACCGGATCGGCGCGACCGGTCGGAGGAGGAGACATGGACGAGAACACGCCCGTCTTCGCGATCGCCGTCGCCGCCGATCTCGCGGGGATGCACCCGCAGACGCTCCGGCAGTACGACAGGCTCGGGCTCGTGAGCCCGACCCGCACCGCGGGCAAGTCGCGCCGCTACTCGATGCGCGACGTGGTGCAGCTGCGCGAGGTCGCCCGGCTCTCCTCCGAGGGCGTCTCGCTCGAGGGCATCGCGCGCATCCTGCAGCTCGAGAACCAGGTGCAGTCGCTCTCGCAGCGGGTGCGCGAGCTGGAGTCGGCCCTCGCCGACGAGCTCCTGAACCGGCCGGGCCGCCGCGTGTTCGCCGCCGGACTCGAGGGGGACGTGGTCACTCTGCGCCACGGCACGCGCGCGCAGCGCCGGACCGAGCTGGTCGTCTGGCGCCCCGCGCCACGATCAGAGGCCGACGACGACGCCACGCCCTGAACGAGGGGTAGCCTGACCGGGCGCCGCCCCGTCATCGCGACGCCCGTCCCTCCGCTCGGGGCGGAGAGCAGGAGGACCGCCGTGGACCACGACAGCAGCACCCCGCGCGACGAGCGCGACGCCCGCCGGGAGCAGGCCCCACAGGAGCAGGCCCCCCAGGAGCAGGCGTCGGACGCCTCGCGACAGGAGCAGGCTCCGGACGCCACGCGCGCGTCCCGCAGGACGCCCGTCGTCCCCGACAACGGGTTCTCCCGCGAGTCCTACGCGATCCACGCCGCCCGCAGCGACCTCCCCCTCTTCTCGGAGGCGCTGAACGCCGGCCGCGACGACTCCGGCTGGCTGTCGTCGCTCTCGAGCACCCTCGCCGCACCCACCGGGCCGGTCGGCTCCCCGGACTCGGCCGCCGAGACAGCGCAGGCCGCGCTCGACCGCCGCACTCGCCGTCGGAGCGACGAGTCCGACTCCTGAGCCGCGGCTCCGGCTAGTCGCGCAGGCGCGTCGCGGCCATCCGGGCGTCGACCAGGCGGCCGCCGCTGAGGCGGGCGAGGATCACGGAGCCGAACGGCAGCGCGCGCACGAGGGGCAGGCCCTCGACCCGCTCCTCGTCCGTGTAGCCGAGGAGGACGTACATCCCGACCACGGCGATCGCGGCGATCGTCGCGACCCGCGCCGGGATCTGGTCCATCGTGCCGCCTCCGCCGTCGATCGGCTCGGCGAGCGTGACGCACATGAGGAAGATCGACGCGTAGACCGCCAGGTGCACGTGGGAGCGGCTCCACGGGCGCGCGAGCGCGGCGATCGGCAGGATCCAGAGGGCGTACCAGGGGTGGATGGCGGTCGACGCCGTCACGAACGCGAGCAGCGCACCGGACAGGCGGGCGAGCGGATCGATCGAGCGCCGCGACAGCATGAGGCGCGCAGCGATCAGGCCGGCGAGCCCGAGCGCGAGGATCTTGACCACGGCGATCGCCGCGGCGGGGTCGTGACCGGTGAACTCGACGGCGCGGGAGACCGAGACCGTGACGAACGACATCGGCGCGTACCAGTGCAGGATCGAGCCGGGCACGACCATCGCCGCGACCCAGCCGACCCCGACGCCCGCGAGCAGCCCGACGGCGACCACGAGGCCGAGCGCTCCGGCGCCCGTCCAGAGCCAGCCGCGGGTGCGCTCACGCCACGTCGCGTCGTGGCGCAGCCACAGGAGCGCGAGCACGGGGAGCGCGATCACGGCGATCGGCTTGATCGCGATCGCTCCGGCCATCAGCACGACGGCGGCGATGCGCCGGTCGGTCTGGGTGTAGTAGAGCGACGCGAGGATGAGCGCCAGCATCACGGAGTCGTTGTGGCCG
The DNA here is from genome assembly GCF_002931535.1 of Rathayibacter sp. AY1C6. Lineage (NCBI taxonomy): Bacteria > Bacillati > Actinomycetota > Actinomycetes > Micrococcales > Microbacteriaceae > Rathayibacter > Rathayibacter sp. AY1C6. Next base: position 87,724 of record NZ_PSWC01000004.1, read on the forward strand.
GCGACGACGAAGAGCACGAGGGTCAGCGGGTTGGCGACGATCGTCCAGGCGGTGAGCGGGACCGAGAGGCCGCGCAGGCGCGCCAGGCGGAGCGCGTAGACGGCCATGACGGCCACGCCCGCGACCGACACGGCGCGGAGCATCGCGATCGAGAGCTCCGGTGCGCCGTAGCCCGCGAACTGCACGGCGGTGCGCTCGATCAGGAGGTAGAGGGGCCCGTAGGGCGTGGGCGTGTCGGCCCAGAGCGGGTCGACGCCGAGGTCGAACCAGCCCGGGAGCGTCGCGACGCCGTGGGTGTAGGGGTCGATGCCCTGGGTCATCAGGCGACCCTGCGCCACGTAGGAGAACATGTCGTGGCTGAACAGCGGCACCGTCACGAGGAGCGGAGCGGTCCAGGCGAGGGCCGCCACCACGATGGTGCGGACGGAGCCGGGGCCCGCCGCGAGAGCGACCGTGCGCAGGCGGAGCCACGCGATCAGCAGCAGCATCCCGCCGCCCACGACGAGGGCGCCGCTGGACTCGGTGAGCCAGCCCGTGGCGCGGATCGAGGCGACGAGAGGCCAGTCGCGGATGGGCGAGCCGGCGGGCAGGTAGCCCACGCCGAGCGAGCCGAGGAGGATCGCGATCGAGCCCAGCAGGCCCGTCGCCAGCGGTGCGGCCTCCATGAAGCGGAGCCGCGGTCGGCGCTGCCGTCCCGTTGCCCGGGCCGTGTCCGGCCGCTCGATCGTCCCCCGTGAAGCCATCGGAGCCACGCTAAAGGATGGGACTCCGAAGTGCATGGACGGCCGGTGAACGGTTGATCAGTCGGCGCTCAGGTTGTACAAGGACCCGCACGCGCACCGATCAGGGCAGGCGCGGCACCGGGGCCGGCTCCGCGAAGCGCAGCTGGTTGCCGAACGGATCGATCACGTCGAGCGCGAAGCCGAACGGCGTGCGGGTGATCCGCGGGTTGAGGTAGGGGTACGCCTTCGCGTCGAGCTCGGCGTGCAGCTCGCGGACACCGCGGAGGGCGACGTGCACCGCGGCGCCGGGACTGCCGTCGCGGTGGTGCTCGCTGAGGTGCAGGCGAAGCCCCGAGCGCGACACCTGCAGGTAGAGGGGGGCGTCGAGCGCGGCGCGGTGCTCCCAGTCCACCTCGAAGCCGAGGTAGTCGACGTAGAACTCGCCCGCCTTGGCGACCGAGAAGATCCGCAGGATCGGCACGGCCGCCTCCAGTCGCACCGGCTCGAGCCGGTCCGGCTCCTCCGCGCTCGACCGGTCCCGTGCACGCCGTCTCGTCTCCACGCCACGAGGCTAGCCGCCCCGCGGTCGGCCCGGCGCCGGAGGGTCAGTCGACGAGATCGAGACCGCGCAGCAGCCGGAGGGTCTCGACCCCGGCGGGCGGGCAGCGGCCCGCATCGGAGCCGTCGACCCAGTGCAGCGAGTCGATCTCGCCGCTCGGGCGCGCCTCCCGGTCGAGCTCGGCGGCGAAGACGCTCATGTGGACCTCCCGCCCCTCCGGCTCGCCGTGCGCCTGGGTGCGGACGGTGAACAGGGGCTCGAGGCCGAGCGCGACGGCGCCGAGCTCCTCGCGGGCCTCGCGGGCCGCCGCCTCGATCCCGCTCTCGCCCTCGTCGACCTTGCCGCCGGGGAGGTAGAGGACGTCGCGGCCCCGCGCCGTGACCATCAGGACGCGCCGGTCGCGGAGGACGGCGACGGCGGACACGACGATCGGCGGGAGGGTGCTCATCCGCTCATCATGCCCGCCGCGGGCGGACCGTCGCGGCGCCCCCGCGGCTACCATGGGGGCACACCAGAAGGACGCGCGCAGCCGGCGCGCGCCGGGGCCCCGTGCGCCCGAACAGCTGAGGAGCAACCCGTGGCAGAACCCACCACCCTCGACAAAGTCATCACCCTCGCGCAGCACAGGGGATTCGTCTTCCCCTCGGGTGAGATCTACGGGGGCACCCGCTCCGCGTGGGACTACGGGCCGCTCGGCGTGGAGTTCAAGGAGAACATCAAGCGCCAGTGGTGGAAGACCTTCGTGCAGGGCCGGGGGGACGTCGTCGGCCTGGACTCCGCGGTCATCCTGCCCACGGCGATCTGGCACGCCTCGGGACACGTCGGCGTCTTCTCGGACCCGCTGACCGAGTCGCTGATCACCCACAAGCGCTACCGCGCCGACCACCTCTTCGAGAAGTACGAGGAGGTCAACGGCCACCCGCCCGTGAACGGCCTCGGCGACATTCCGGACCCGGAGCACCCCGACAAGGTCGGCCAGTGGACCGAGATCAAGCAGTTCTCGGGCCTGATGAAGACCTACCTCGGCGTCGTCGACGACGAGTCGGGGCTGCACTACCTGCGTCCCGAGACCGCCCAGGGCATCTTCACCAACTTCGCGAACGTGCTGCAGAGCGCCCGTCGCAAGCCGCCCTTCGGCATCGGCCAGATCGGCAAGGCGTTCCGCAACGAGATCACCCCCGGCAACTTCATCTTCCGCACCCGCGAGTTCGAGCAGATGGAGCTCGAGTTCTTCGTCGAGCCCGGCACGGACGAGGAGTGGCAGGAGACCTGGATGCAGCTCGCCTGGGACTGGTTCGTCGGGCTCGGGATGAACCCCGAGAACATCCGGCAGTACGAGCACCCGAAGGACAAGCTCTCCCACTACTCCAAGCGCACCGTCGACATCGAGTACCGCTTCAGCTTCGCCTCGGGCGAGTGGGGCGAGCTGATGGGAGTCGCGAACCGCACCGACTACGACCTCAAGACGCACATCGAGCACTCGGGCAAGGACCTCTCGTTCTTCGACCAGAACAAGAACGAGCGCTACGTGCCGTTCGTGATCGAGCCGTCGTTCGGCCTCACTCGCGCGCTCATGGCGTTCCTCGTCGACGCCTACGAGGAGCAGGAGCTGCCGCCGAACGCCAAGGGCAAGGTCGAGACGCGGACCGTGCTGCACCTCGACCCGCGCCTGGCGCCGGTGAAGGTGGCCGTGCTGCCGCTCTCGCGCAACGAGGCACTCTCGCCGCTCGCGCGCCGCGTCGCCGACCAGCTGCGCCAGCTCTGGAACGTCGACTTCGACGACTCCGGAGCGATCGGCCGCCGCTACCGCCGCCAGGACGAGATCGGCACCCCGTACTGCGTGACCGTCGACTTCGACTCGCTCGAGGACGACGCCGTGACCGTCCGCGACCGCGACACGATGAAGCAGGAGCGCATCCCGCTCGAGCAGCTCGAGTCGTACCTCTTCACCGGGCTCCGCGGGGCCTGACGCTCCTCCGGGACGCCGCCGACCGGACGGGCCGGCGGCGTCCCGCCGAACGCGGTCCAGCCGGCCCTGCGGTCAGCGCTCGCGGGCGAGCAGGGCGAAGACGAGGGTCGAGGTCCACTCGCCCTTGCAGAACTCGTCCTCCCGGTGGTGCGCCTCGAGGCGCATCCCGAGGCGCTCGCAGAGGCGGGCGGAGGCGGTGTTCCGAGCGTCGAGCTGCGCGATCACGCGGTGGGCGCCGAGGGTGTCGAACGCGAGGTCGAGCAGCGCCCGGGCGGCCTCGGTCGCGTAGCCGCGCCCCTGCGCCTCCGGGTGCAGCACCCAGCCGATCTCGACCGCCTCCTGCTCGACGGACGTCGCGATGAGCGTGAGGTCGCCGATCATCCTCCCGGCGAGGACGCCCTCCCGGGGGACGATCGCCAGCACGGCCGCGTCGCCGTCGGCGGCGAGCCGTGTCGAGGGGAGGCGGCGCTGCAGGTGCGCCCGCGACTCCTCGGGGGTGCGCACCGGCCAGCGGAGGAACCGGACGGCGTCGGCGTCGCCCTGGTAGCGCGCGTGGTCCTCGGCGTCCTCCGGTCCGAGGGGACGCAGGAGCAGGCGCTCGGTGAGCAGCGGCGCGGAGCGCAGCGGTTCCGCGTCGAAGGGGAGCCGGAGGCTCACGCGGTAGCGGCGTCAGAGTCGGGGCGCGCGGCGGCGGGCTCGGCCGGGACCTCGATGCCGAAGAGCGCCTCGAGCCCGGTGAGGTACGCCTCCTGCGCTCCGGCGCGCGCGTAGTCGCGGGCGCGGACGCTCGGGGTGTGCAGCAGCACGCCGGCGAGGTGGCGGAGCGCCTGCTCGGTGCGGCCGTCCTCGTCGCCGCGCGAGCGGGCCCGCTCGATCTCGGCGTCGAGCGCGTCGAACACGTGGGCGCGCAGGGCGACGACGGCCGGAGTGAGGCTCTTCTCGTCGGCGACGTCCGAGAACTTCCGGGCCGCCTTGTCGACGAGCGCGCGCGCCTGCTGCGACGCGTCGAGCACGTCGAGAGGCGCGTGCAGGCTGATCGTCTCGAGGTCGAGGAGCTCGACGCCGGCGACCGAGGTGACGTCGGAGGCGACGTTGCGCGGCAGGCCCAGGTCGATCACGAGCTGGCGCTCGCGGGAGAAGCCCTGGAGGCGCCCGGCGGCGAGCAGAGCGGCGTCGAGCACCGGCTCCTGGGTCGTGGTGCAGGTGATGACGATGTCGGCCGAGACCGCCTCGAGCGCGAGATCGGCGGCGGCGATGGGCCGGAGCGAGCGGCGGGCGGCGAAGCCCTCGGCGCGGCCGGAGGGGGAGTGCACGGCGATGTCGACCACTCCGCGGTCGCGCAGGGCCGCGACGGTCGCCCGCGCGTAGCTGCCGGTGCCGACGAGGAGAACGCGGGCGGCCCGCCAGTCGGTGACGCGGCTCGCGGCCAGGTCGAGCGCGAGGCGCACGATCGAGCGGCCGGCGCTGCCGAGGCCGGTGCGGTTCTTGATGCCGCGCGAGGTCTGCGAGGCGCGCTGGAACAGCCGCTCGAGCTCGGAGGAGGTGGTGCCGAGGCGGCGCGCCTCCTCGAGGGACCGGCGGACCTGGCCCGCGATCTCGCCCTCGCCGACCACGACGGACTCGAGCCCGCTGGAGACGGCGAAGAGGTGCTCGGCCACCCGGTCGCCCGAGACGACGTCGACGCTCCCGCGCAGCTCGTCCTGCTCGACGCCGGTCGCGGCGCTGACGGCGGCGGTGGCGGCCTCGACGGCGACGGCCTGCGCGGCGGTCAGCGGCTCCTCGATGTCGAGATAGGCCTCGAAGCGGTTGCAGGTCGCGACGACGACGGCTCCGGAGACGAAGTCGATCCCCTCGGAGAGGGCCGCGGTCACGGCGGAGGAGTCGACGGAGAGCTTCTCGAGGAGATCGAAGCTGGCGTTCTTGTGCGACGCCGTCAGACACAGAAGCACCACATCAGTCTACCCGCGCTCGGCGGGGCGGGGTCCCGGACTGGGGAGGAATGCACGGATGCGCCTGGAATAATGCCGCGGTGACCTCCCCCACCGACGGCCTGCTCGATCCGCTGCACCCCCTCTCCGCCGGCCGCACGGCCGACTCGCTGCTCCTGCGCGCCTACCGCTCCGAGCGGGGCGAGAGGACGCCCGTCTGGTTCATGCGCCAGGCCGGCCGCAGCCTCCCGGAGTACCGGGCCCTGCGCACCGACACGAAGATGCTCGACGCCTGCCTCGACCCGGCGCTGGCGAGCGAGATCACCCTGCAGCCGGTGCGGCGCCACGGAGTGGACGCGGCCATCTTCTTCAGCGACATCGTGATCCCGCTGCGGCTCGCGGGCGTCGGCGTCGACATCGTCCCCGGGCGCGGTCCGGTGCTCGAGAAGCCGGTGCGCACGGCCGCCGACGTCGCCGAGCTCGCCTCGATCGACCCGTCCGTGCTCGACGAGACGCTCGAGCCCATCCGCGAGGGCGTGCGCCGCACCGTCGCGGGCCTCGGCGACACACCACTCATCGGCTTCGCCGGCGCTCCCTTCACCCTGGCCGCCTACCTGGTGGAGGGCGGCCCGTCCAAGGACCACCTGCGCGCGCGGACGATGATGCACGCCGACCCCGCCGCCTGGGCTCAGCTGATGGAGTGGACCGCCGAGGTCACCGGCCGCTTCCTCCGCGCGCAGGTGCTCGCAGGGGCCAGCGCCGCGCAGCTCTTCGACTCCTGGGCCGGGGCGCTCTCGCTCTCGGACTACACGACCCACGTCGCTCCCGCCTCCGCGCGCGCCCTCGTCCACGTGCGCGACCTCGCATTCGACCACGGGGAGACGCGCCGCAACGTCCCGATCGTGCACTTCGGCGTCGGCACCGGCGAGCTGCTCGGAGCGATGCACGGCATCGGCGCCGACGTGGTGGGCGTCGACTACCGGATCCCGCTCGACGAGGCCAACCACCGCCTCGGCGGCTTCGTGCCGGTGCAGGGCAACGTCGACCCGGCGCTGCTGACCGCGCCGTGGGAGGTCCTCGAGTCCCACGTCGACGACGTGCTCCGCCGGGGCCTGAGCGCCCCCGCGCACGTGCTCAACCTCGGCCACGGCGTGCCGCCCGAGACCGACCCCGACGTGCTCACGCGCCTCGTCGCGTTCGTGCACGCCTGGCGGCCGTGAGCGAGGAGCGCCCCCGCGACGCGGCGTCGTACGACGTCGCGGTCGTCGGCGGCGGAGTGGCGGGGCTCGCCGCCGCCGCGGAGTGCCTGCGCATCGGCCTGCGCGTCGTGGTGCTCGAGGCGGGGGAGCGGGTCGGCGGCTCCGTCTCTCCGCTCGCCCTGGCCGGAGCCGCGCTCGACGCGGGCGCCGAGAGCTTCGCCACCCGCGGCGGCCACGTCGAGCGGGCGCTCGCCGCGCTGACCCTCGACGGCGTCCCGCTCGCCGAGTCGATCGTCGAGCCCCGGACGCACGGCTCGTGGCTGCACCTCTCGGGCGGCCGCTCCGTGCCGTCGCCCCGGGCCGGCATCCTCGGCATCCCCGGCACGCCGCTCGCCCCCGACGTCGTGCGGGCGATCGGCCGCCGCGGCGCCTGGCGCGCCTGGCTCGACACCCTGATGCCGGTGCTGCGCATCGGCCGCGCGCACTCCCTCGCCGAGCTGGTGCGCACCCGGATGGGCGAGCGCGTGCTCGAGGACCTGGTCGCGCCGGTCGTCTCCGGCGTCTACTCGAGCCGGCCGGACGACATCGACGTCGACCTGGCCGCACCCGGACTGAACGGCGCGCTCACCCGCGCGGGCTCCCTCGCCCGGGCCGTGGCCGCCCTCCGCGCGAACCTCCCGGCCGGAGTCGCGGTCCGCGGGCTCGAAGGCGGGATGCACCGCCTGGTCGCCGCGCTGGTCCAGCGGATCGACTACCTCTCCGGCGAGATCCGCACCGGCGCCTCCGTGCAGCGGCTCGAGGGCTCCGACGGGGATTTCGTCCTGACCCTCGCCGACGGCGCTCTGAGCGCCCGAGCGGTGATCGTCTCGACCCCGGAGCGCGACGCCCGGGCGCTGCTCGCCGGCCTCGCTCCCGCCGTCGCGGAGCGCGCCGACGAGGCGCCCCACGACTCCGTCGAGCTGGTGACCCTGGTCCTCGACGACGCCCGCCTGGACGCAGCCCCCCGCGGCTCCGGCGTGCTCGTGGCGCCCACCGCCACCGACGTCACGGCCAAGGCGATCACGCACGCGACCGCGAAGTGGGACTGGCTGGCCGCCTCCCTCCCTCCCGGCCGCCACGTGCTGCGCCTCTCCTACGGGCGCCCGGGCGAGCGCCCGCCGCTCGAGGGGCGCACCGATGCCGAGGCGGCCGCGATCGCCCTGCTCGACGCCTCGACGCTGCTCGGACTCGCCCTCGATCCGGCGTCGCTCGTCGACTCCGCCCGGGTGCGCTGGGCCAACGTCCGGCCCGCCGCGGCGCTGGGCCGCCGCGCGCACCTGGAGGCGTTCCGCGAGGCGCTCCTCCCGATCGAGGGAGTCGCTGTGACCGGCACCTGGATCGCGGGCACGGGCCTCGCCTCGGTGCTCCCGCACGCCGCCGAGACGGCCGCCCTTATCCGGCGCCGACTGGTGCGTCAAGGAGTCGGGCTGCCGAGCGACGCCCGCGACGCCGACGGCTACTCTTAGGCCCAGGCATCCGCGCGAGCGTGCGGCGTGCCCCGGCACGAGTGGTCACCGACCGCGTGGACGATCGCGAGAGCGACCCAGGACGAGGAGTAGGCGTGAAGGGCAAGATTCTTTTCGTGGCAGGAGCCGCAGCCGGGTACGTGCTGGGAGCACGTGCCGGCCGCAAGCGGTACGAGCAGATCGCCTCGGCGGCAGGCCGCTTCTGGCGGACCCAGCCGGTGCAGGACGTCGCGGGCGCCGTCGGCGGTGCCGCGAAGACCCAGCTGAGCAGCGTCTCGGACAAGGCGTACGAGGTCGTGCGCTCGGTGGTCATCAAGGCCGTGTCCGGCGGCAGGAAGGCCCAGGGAGCGAGCGACGCGGAGGCGTCGGCCGCCGCCCGCAAGGCGGCCTCGAAAGTCGACGAGGCCGCGGCGTCGGCCGGCTCCGGCGGGTCGACGACGTCCACCTCCACCAGCAGGGCCTAGTGCTCATCCCTCCGGCCGTGCCAGGCGCGCGCCGGCCGGCACGTCCCACCCTCGAGGAGCTCCCGTGGTGAACGAACGCAATCCCAAGAACGCCCGATCGCTGGGAGAGCTGGTCAGCGACCTGCCCGGCCTCGTGATCGAGCTCGTCAAGGCCGAGGTCGCCTCGCTGAAGAACGAGCTGGCGGGCAAGGCGAAGAGCGCGGGTCTGGCCGTCGGCCTGTTCGCGGTCGCGGCCTTCCTCCTCCTGACCGCGTGGGCGACGCTGGTCGCCTTCGCGATCATCGGCATCGCCTCCTGGCTTCCGGCCTGGCTGTCGGCGCTGATCGTGACGGTCTTCTTCCTCCTGGTGGCCGTGATCCTCGCCCTCGTCGGCGTGCGCACCATCAAGAAGGCCGTGCCGCCGGTGCCGCAGGACTCGATCAACAGCATCAAGAAGGACGTCCAGGCGTTCAAGGGAGTGGGCAGCTATGACAACTGAGCGATCCGTCAGCAGCACCACGCCCCGCTTCGTCGACCCGGCGGAGCTGAAGCCCGGCCAGCTGAAGGCCGACATCGAGCGCGCTCGCTCCGAGCTCGCCGCGACCCTCGACGCGATCGAGTACAAGGTCAACGTGCCGCGCAAGGTGCGTACCGCCCAGCGGACGATCGAGCGCAAGCTCCAGGTGGTGCGCCGCCAGAACCCCTCCGCGCTGATCGCCGGAGCGGTCGGCGCCGCCGCCGCCGTGGGCCTCGTCGTCTGGGGCGTCGCGAAGCAGATCATCGAGGACTGAGTGCCGGAGGGCCCGGGGCGCTAGCGTCCCGGGCCCTCCGGCGCCAGAGCCCCCGCCGCTTTTGTGCATCGGCACGAGCGGAGGGATGATGGATCAATGACCGATCAGACCGCCGGCACGGCGGGTCCCGTTCAGTCCGCCCCCGACACGAGCGCCGCCGCTCCGGCGCCGCAGCCCCCCGCCGATCAGGATCACTCCGATCAGGCCCTGGGATACACGCTCTGGGCGGTTCTCCGCAGGGATCCCGCACGTCCGTTCACCCTCTCCAGCGACGCCGTGGATCCCGCGGTGAAGCAGTACGAGCACCTCGTCGCCCAGCTCGAGAGCGAGGGCGTGACCGTCCGCGGCACCTACGACGTCTCGGCCCTGCGCGCCGACGCCGACATCATGCTGTGGCTCACGGGCCCGGCGCCCGAGGAGCTGCAGCGGGCCTACCGCGAGCTGCGGCGCACGGAGCTGCTGGTCGGCCTCCTGCCGACGTGGAACGCGATGGGCGTGCACCGCGACGCCGAGTTCAGCTCGAACCACCTCCCCGCCTACATGCGCGGGAAGGCGCCGGCCCGCTGGCTCACGGTCTACCCCTTCGTCCGCTCCTACGAGTGGTACATCCTCCCCGAGGAGGAGCGCCGGGCGATGCTCGCCCAGCACGGGCGCCAGGGCTCGCGGTTCCGCTCCGTCCTGACCAACACGGTCGCCTCGTTCTCGCTCGGCGACTACGAGTGGATCCTCGCCCTCGAGGACGAGGAGCTCGTCAACCTCGTCGACCTCATGCGCGACCTGCGCGCCACCGAGGCCCGCCGCCACGTGCGCGAGGAAGTCCCCTTCTACACAGGCCGGCGCATCGACGCCGACCAGATCGCCGAGGTGCTCCGATGAGCGACACGACCAGCGAGCCGATCCTCGTCCGCGGGGCCACCCCCGCGGCGGCGTCCGGCCCCGAGCACGTCGAGGTCCCCGTGGCCTACGACGCGATCCTCCTCGCCGGCTTCGGCGGGCCCGAGGGTCAGGACGACGTCATCCCGTTCCTCCGCAACGTCACCCGCGGCCGCGGCATCCCGGAGGAGCGCCTCGAGGAGGTCGCCCACCACTACCGCCACTTCGGCGGCGTCAGCCCGATCAACGCGCAGAACCGCGCGTTGAAGAAGGCGCTCGAGGCCGAGCTCGCGAACCGCGGCATCGACCTCCCCGTGCTCTGGGGCAACCGCAACTGGGCGCCCTACATGAGCGAGGCCGTCGCCGAGGCGAAGGAGCGCGGGTTCACCAACCTGCTCGCCATCGCCACCAGCGCGTACTCCTCCTTCTCGTCCTGCAGGCAGTACCGCGAGGACTACGCGGCGGCGCTCGACGCGACCGGCCTCGAGGGCGAGCTGCGGATCGACAAGGTGCGCCAGTTCTTCGACCACCCCGGCTTCGTGATGCCGTTCATCAAGGCCGTCCACAACGGGCTCGACGAGCTGCGCGAGCGGATGCCCGACCTCGATGTCACGTCCGAGGTGGAGGTGCTGTTCTCGACGCACTCGATCCCCATGGCCGACGCCGAGCGCAGCGGACCCCACGAGCGCCACGACGACGGCACCGTCGTCGACGTGCACGAGTTCGGACCGGGCGGCGCCTACGAGGCGCAGCACCTCGCCGTCGCCGAGGTCGTCATGGCCGCCGCCACGGACGAGGACGTGCCCTGGCAGCTGGTCTACCAGTCGCGCTCCGGCCCGCCCACCCAGCCCTGGCTCGAGCCGGACATCAACGACGCCATCGCGGAGCTGCCGGCCCGCGGCCGCCGCGCGCTGCTGATCGTCCCGCTCGGCTTCGTGTCCGACCACATGGAGGTCATGTGGGACCTCGACAACGAGGCCCTCGAGACCTCGGAGGAGCACGGACTCGTCGCGCTCCGCGTCGCGACCCCCGGCACGGACCCGGTCTACGTCTCCGGCCTGATCGACCTGGTCCTCGAGCGCGTCAACGGCGTGCCGACCGAGGACCGGCCCTCGATGACGGCGCTCGGCCCCTGGTACGACGTCTGCCGCCCCGGCTGCTGCGAGAACGTGCGAGCGGGGTTCAAGCCCGCCCTGGCGGGAGTCGCACCGTGATGAGGAGTCGTCTGTCGTGAGCATCAGAGTCGGCACCCGCGCGAGCGCGCTCGCGGTGGCGCAGACCCGGATGACGGCCGATCTGATGTCGGCCGCCGCGGGGGTCCCCGTGGAGCTGGTGCGCATCGAGTCGGACGGCGACCGCATGCGCGGCTCGCTCGCCTCCCTCGGCGGCACCGGCGTGTTCGTCAGCGCCCTGCGCGACGCGCTGCTCGCCGGGCGCTGCGATGCGATCGTGCACTCGCTGAAGGACCTGCCCACCGCTCCGGTGGAGGGCCTGCTGCTCGGAGCGGTCCCCGAGCGGGAGGACCCGCGCGACGCGCTCTGCGCCCGCGACGGGCTCACCCTGGCGACCCTGCCGGTCGGAGCCCGCGTGGGCACGGGCTCGCCCCGTCGGCGCGCGGCGCTGCTGGCCGCCCGTCCGGACCTCGAGATCGTGGACATCCGCGGCAACATCGACACCAGGCTCCGGAGGGTGCTGCCCGGCAGCGACTCGCCGCTGGACGCGATCGTGCTCGCCCTGTCCGGCCTGCGCCGCCTCGGCCGGGTCGACGCGATCACCGAGGTGCTCGGCTTCGACGTCTCCCCGCACGCCCCCGGTCAGGGAGCGCTGGCCATCGAGGTGCGCGACGAGGAGCCGTCGGAGGAGCTGCGTGCCGCTCTCGCGGCGGTCGAGCACGTGCCGACCCGCGCGGCGATCACGGCCGAGCGGTCGCTCCTCGCCTCCCTCGAGGCCGGGTGCGCCGCTCCGATCGGAGCCTCCGCGGTCGTCGAGGAGGACCGCGTGGTCCTGCACGGCGTGGTCTTCGCCGTCGACGGCACGGCGTCCCTCGCACGAGAGGTCGCGGAGCCGGTCGATAACGGTTCGGTCGGCGGTGGTCGACACCGGGCGGATCCGCAGTATGGTGGTCGCGAACTGCCCGTCGTCGAAGCCGCGTTCCGTTGCGGCTCTCTGCTCGCTGACGCGCTTCTCGGTGCGGGTGCCGCCGAACTCGCACCCCTGGGAGCCCCTTCGTGATCGTCCCCGCCGCCTACTCCCAGTGGGAGAAGCCGTTGCAGGGGTGGCGCATCCTCGTCCCCCGCGGAGGCCCGTGGGGAGACGGTGTCGCCGCCGCTCTCCGTGCCAAGGGAGCCTCGCCCGTCGTCGCTCCGATGATCAACTTCGCGCCGACCGACGACTTCCCGGCGCTCGAGCAGGCCCTCGCCGACCTCGAGGCCGGCGCCTTCGACTGGATGACCGTCACGAGCGCCACCACGGTCGACGTCCTGTCCCTCCTGCGCACCACCGTGCCCGCCAGCACCAAGGTGGCGGCGGTCGGAGAGACCACGGCGGCCGCGCTCGTCGCCGCCGGCTACTCCGTCGACCTCGTCCCCTCCGAGGACAACTCCGCCCGCGGCCTCCTGGCCGAGTGGGAGGAGGCGACCGGCGGTCGGCACCCCCTGCGCGTGCTGACGCTGCGGTCCGAGATCGCCAAGCCGCTGCTCACCGAGGGCCTCACCCGCATCGGGCACGACGTGCGCTCCGTGGTCGCCTACCGCACGGTCGGCGTCCCGGTGGAGGAGCGCGTCGTGGCGGATGTCGCCGGCGGAGCCGTGCACGCGATCCTCGTCACCTCGGGCAGCGTCGCGGAGCAGGTCCAGAAGCAGCTCGGCCCGGTGCCCGAGTCGATCCTCGTCGCCGCGATCGGCCCGCAGACCGCGAAGGACGCCCGCGACTTCGGCCTGCGCGTCGACGTCGTCGCCGATGAGCGCTCGGCCTCCTCCCTCATCGACGCGGTCGCCGCCGTCGCCACGGAGCGCGCTCCCCGCTGAGCCGCCTCTTCGGCGCGACGTCGGCCGGGAGGGGCGGGCCTCGCCCCGCAGCGCAGCGACCCGCCTCTCGGCAGATGTGGTGCGTCCGGAGCACCTCCACCGGGTGGGGCGTCCGCGCTCCCGGGAGGTGCTCGGCGGGGCGGGATTACGCTGGAGGACATGACTGCCATCCGCCCGCGCCGCCTCCGCACGACCCCCGCACTCCGCCGTCTCGTCCAGGAGACGCGCATCCACCCGGCGCAGCTGATCCTGCCCCTCTTCGTGGCCGAGGGGATCAACGAGGCCCGGCCGATCGGGTCGATGCCGGGGGTGATGCACCACTCGCTGGACAGCGTCCGCGGAGCGGTGACGGAGGCGGCCGAGGCGGGGATCGGCGGCGTGATGCTGTTCGGCGTGCCCACCACGCGCGACGCGGTCGGCTCCGGTGCGACCGACCCCGACGGCGTGCTCAACGCCGCGACGCGGGTCGTCGTGGAGGAGGTCGGCGACGCGCTGGTCGTGCAGACCGACCTGTGCCTGGACGAGTTCACCGACCACGGCCACTGCGGTGTCCTCGACGACCGCGGGCGCGTCGACAACGACGCCACGCTCCTCCGCTACGAGGAGATGGCGCTCGCCCAGGCCGAGGCCGGCTCCCACCTGCTCGGGCTCTCGGGGATGATGGATGGCCAGGTCGGAGCGATCCGCGCCGCTCTCGACGGCGCCGGGCACCTGGACACCGCGATCCTCGCGTACTCGGCGAAGTACGCCTCCAGCTTCTACGGTCCGTTCCGCGAGGCCGTGCAGTCCACGCTGGAGGGCGATCGCCGCACCTACCAGCAGGACCCGGCGAACCGCCGCGAGGGCCTGCGCGAGGCGACCCTCGACCTCGCCGAGGGCGCCGACGTGGTGATGGTGAAGCCGGCCATGAGCTACCTCGACGTGCTCTCGGACGTCGCCTCCGTCTCGGACGTGCCGGTCTGGGCGTACCAGGTGTCGGGGGAGTACGCGATGATCGAGGCCGCCGCCGCGAACGGCTGGATCTCGCGCGAGCCGGCGATCCTGGAGTCGGTCACGGGGATCCTCCGCGCGGGGGCCGACGCGGTTCTCACGTACTGGGCCGTCGAGATCGCTCGCGACCTGCTGAAGTAGCCGCTCCTACTCCCGGGAGCGAGCCTCGGCATCTCGTCCGAAAGCGCTCCTCCGGCGCGAGGGCGCCGGGCGGCGCGCGTACCCTGGAGGGGTGACCACCTCGGCGAACGACACCCTGTACGAGCGTGCCCGGCACGCGATCCCCGGAGGCGTCAACTCGCCCGTCAGAGCGTTCCGCTCGGTCGGCGGGACCCCGCGCTTCATGGTCTCGGCCGCCGGCCCGTACATCACGGACGCGGACGGGCGCGAGTACGTCGACCTCGTCTGCTCCTGGGGCCCCGCGGTCCTCGGGCACGCGCACCCCGAGGTCGTCGCGGCAGTGCAGGAGGCGGCCGCCCGCGGTCTCTCGTTCGGCGCGTCCACTCCCGCCGAGACGGATCTCGCCGAGCAGGTCGAGGCGCGGATCACGGCCGGGGGAGTCTCGCCGATCGAGAAGCTCCGCCTGGTCTCCACCGGCACCGAGGCGACGATGACGGCGATCCGCCTCGCCCGCGGCGTCACCGGCCGCGACCTGCTGATCAAGTTCTCCGGCCACTACCACGGCCACTCCGACGGGCTGCTCGCCGATGCCGGCTCCGGTCTCGCGACCCTCTCGCTGCCCGCCTCCGCCGGCGTCACGGCCGCGACCGCGGCCCAGACGATCGTGCTGCCGTACAACGACCTCGAGGCGGTGCGCGCGGTCCTGGCCGAGCGCGGCGCCGACATCGCGGCGGTCATCACCGAGGCCGCGGCCGCCAACATGGGCGTCGTCGCTCCGGACCCGGGCTTCAACGCGGCCCTCGCCGAGCTCGTGCACGCGAACGGATCGCTGCTGATCATGGACGAGGTGCTGACCGGCTTCCGGGTGAGCGCCGGCGGCTGGTGGGGGCTCGAGAACCGCGGCGCCGAGGCTCCGTACCGGGCCGACCTCTACACCTTCGGCAAGGTCATCGGCGGAGGGATGCCGGTCGCGGCTCTCGGCGGCCGTGCGGACGTCATGGACCACCTGGCACCGCTGGGGCCGGTGTACCAGGCGGGCACCCTCTCCGGGAACCCGGTCGCGGTGGCCGCGGGCATCCGGACGCTGCAGCTGGCCGACGACGCGGTCTACGCCTCGCTGGACGCCACGGCGCTGACGCTCCAGCGCGAGGTGTCGGCGGCGCTGACGGCCGAGGGCGTCGCGCACACGGTGCAGACGGCCGGGAGCCTCTTCAGCTTCATGTTCACGGACCTGGGCCGGCCGGTGCGCGACTACGCCGAAGTCCAGGCGCAGGAGTCGTTCCGCTACCCGGCGTTCTTCCACGCGATGCTCGATGCGGGCGTCTCGCTGCCGCCGTCGGTGTACGAGGCCTGGTTCGTCTCGGCCGCGCACGACGACGCGGCGATCGGGCGCATCGTGGACGCGCTGCCGGCGGCGGCGAAGGCCGCAGCGGCCGCTCGGGCGTAGGCTCCGGGGCCACCCGCGGATCAGGCGGGAGGCGCCCGCCGCACCGGAGCGGCGGACGTCCCGCGCGCCCGGCCGCCGGCGTGCGGCGACCGGGCAGGGGCCCTCAGCCCCGGCGCGAGACCGACTTCGGCAGCACGAACACCAGCGCGAAGGCGGCGACCGCCATCAGGGTGCTGAGGAGCATCGCGGGAGCCGCGGCGTCGAGGAAGCCCGAGGCGACCGTGTCCGGACCCGTGATGACGAGGCTCCCGAACAGCACGCTGCCGATGACCGCGATGCCCACGGCCGAGCCGATGCGCTGGATCGCCGAGATCACGCCGCTCGCCGCGCCAGCGTCCTGCGGGTCGACGGTCGAGACGATGAACTGCACGTTCGGGGCGATGAAGAAGCCGTTGCCGAGGCCCGCGATCAGCAGCGGCGGCAGGAGCTGCCAGTTGCTGATCGAGTCCGGGGTCGCGGTCAGCAGCACCAGCCAGACCCAGCCGAGCCCGATGGCGAGCAGTCCGCTGCCCATCACCAGGACGTTGCGCCCCAGGCGCGCGGTCATCCGGTTGCTCTGCGAGGAGCTGATGATGCTGCCGATCGCGAAGGGGATCGACACCAGGCCCGACTCGAGCGCGGTGTGGCCGAGGCCCGACTGCCAGAGCAGCGAGATGGTGAAGAAGATGCTCGTGAAGGCCGCGAAGTAGACCAGCGCGAGGATCACGCCTCCGGTGAAGGCCGGGTGGCGGAACAGCGACGGCGGCACCAGGGGAGCGCGTCCGCGGCGGACGTGGAGGACCTCCCAGGCGCCGAACGCGGCGAGGAGCAGGACTCCGCCGGCGATCGAGAGGAAGGTCCACAGCGGCCAGCCCTCGTCCTCGCCCTGGATGAGCGGGACGAGCAGGGCGACCAGGCCGCCGGAGACGAGGACGAGGCCGAGCCAGTCGACGCCTCCGCTCGGGGCGCGGTCGCCGGCCTCGAGGTCGCGGCGGGCGGGGAGGAGGACCGCGGCGGCGATCAGGGTCGCGACGCCGATGGGCAGGTTCACCCAGAAGACCAGGCGCCAGCCGTTCTCGTCGCCGAAGGCCTGGATGATCAGGCCGCCGATGATCGGGCCGAGCGCCGACGAGACGCCGAGGACCGCGCCCATCACCGCGAAGGCCTTGCCGCGCGAGGGGCCGCGGAAGAGGAGCTGGATGTAGGCGTTGACCGCCGGGACGAAGACGCCGCCCGCCAGGCCCTGCACGATGCGGGCGATGACGAGCTGGGTGTCGTCCGCGGCCAGTCCGCACGCGAAGCTGGCGACGGTGAAGAGGGCGATGCCGCTGACGAAGACCCACTTGTGCCCGAAGCGGTCGCCGAGGCGGCCGGCGGGGATGAGGGCGAGGCCGAACGCGAGGGCGTAGCCGGAGATGATCCAGGAGAGCGTCGACTCGGAGGCGTCGAGCGTGGTGCGGATGGTGGGCAGCGCCACGTTCACGATCGTCGTGTCGAGCAGGGCGATGAACATGCCCGCGAGCAGGACGATCAGCGAGCGCCAGGCGCGCTTGTCGGGGGCGGGAGGGGCGCCGGTCGATCGGGCGGTCGACGTCTCGGTCATCGCAGGAGTGCCTTTCGAGCAGGGGGGGGGAGGGGGTGGTCCGTCAGACCTGTTCGAGGGACGCGACCGGATGTGAATGCTCGCAGGAGAAACCGGGTTTCCGCACGCCGGGATCTGTGGGGGCCTTCAGGCGGAGGGCGCGCCGCAGGCTCGCCTCGCGGGGCGTCAGCGGATGCGCGACTCCGCCAGACGGGCGCAGTCGATGCAGAGCTCGGCCGTGGGCCGGGCGGCGAGGCGGGCGGCCCCGATCGGGCGGCCGCACGAGGCGCAGTCCCCGTAGCCGCCGGTGCCGAGGCGGGCGCGAGCGGCGTCGAGCTCGCGCGCCGTGCGGGCGAGAGCGTCGCGGACTCCGGCCATCCGCGACCACTCGGCCGAGAGCGGCGTGCCCTCCGGGTCGTGCTCGTCATCGGCGGTGCCGTCGGCACGGTCGCGCAGGAGCTCGGCCAGCGAGGCCTCGAGCCGGGCCGCCTCGTCGCGCGTCTCGGCCTGCCGCTCGGCCAGCAGCGCGTCGAGGAGGCGCGCCTCGTCCGGATCCATCGGCATCCGACCATGCTGCCACCCACGCGGGCGGCGGGGCATCGTTGTGCGATCCGGCGCTGACCCGGCGGCGGGCGGCGGGGCAGACTAGAGGCATGCCCGTCGTGACCGTGCTCCCCGACCGCCTCGAACTCCGCCTCACCGCGGCCGAGCGACTGCTCGCGTTCCACCGCAGCGACGTCGTCGTCGACCGGTCGAGCATCCGCTCGGCGACGGTCACCGAGGA
The DNA here is from genome assembly GCF_002931535.1 of Rathayibacter sp. AY1C6. Taxonomy (NCBI): domain Bacteria; kingdom Bacillati; phylum Actinomycetota; class Actinomycetes; order Micrococcales; family Microbacteriaceae; genus Rathayibacter; species Rathayibacter sp. AY1C6. The sequence goes on from NZ_PSWC01000004.1 coordinate 105,641, forward strand.
CCCCTGGATCTGGGTGCGGGGCATCCGCGCGCCGGGCACCGCGGTGCCGCTCACGCTCGCGGCCGGCACGTGGAAGTTCCACGGCGGCAAGGACTTCCTGCTGATCAAGCGCACCGCCTCGGCCGTCGTGATCGACCTGGTCGACGAGGACTACTCCCGCCTGATCGTGAGCACCAAGCACGCTCCCGAGCTGATCGCGGCCCTCCAGCTGGGGACGACGACCGCGGCGATCCCCGTGATCGAGACCGACGACCTCGTGATCGTCCCCGAGGTCGCCGAGCAGGCGGAGCGGGCCCAGGCGGCCGCCGCGGAGAAGCGCGCGAAGAAGAAGGCGAAGGCGGCGGAGGCCGCGGCCGTGGCCGCGGAGGCGGCGGGTCCGGCGACGGTGGTCGAGGGCCGGGAGGCTGCGAGCGGCGGGAGCGCGGCGGCAGCGGCGACCGCGGCTCCGGACGCGGACGGCGCCGCGGAGGACGTCGCGGCTCCGACGGAGTCAGCAGCGGGGGCCGCTCCGAAGAGCCCGAAGGCCACTCCGAAGGCCGCTCCGAAGACGAGTGCTCGGACCGCCGCGAGCACGCCGGCCGGGTCCGGGGGATCCGCGCCCGTGGACGTCATCGGCTCCGAGCCGATCGAGTCCGCAGCCCCGGTGAAGCCCGCGGAGCCGAGGCCCGCCGAGCCGAAGCCCGCGGAGCCGAAGCCCGCCGAGCCGAAGTCCGCGGGATCGAAGCCCGCGGAGCCGAGGCCCGCCGAGCCGAAGCCCGCGGAGCCGAAGCCCGCCGAGCCGAAGTCCGCGGGATCGAAGCCCGCCGAGCCGAAGCCCGCCGGATCCGAGTCCGCCGAGCCCTCCCCCGCGAAGCCGGCTCCGGCCGCGAAGCCCGCGCCGAAGCCCCGCACGCCGGCGAAGCCCCGCGCCGCGCGCCCCGACTCCTCCGTCGGTCACGCGTCGGCCGAGCCGAGCGGCGCCACCGAGGCTGCGGAGTAGCGCACCGCCGCACGAGCAGCCGCCCCGCAGCGCCGGCCGGGGCGCCCCCTCCTCCACGCTCGAGGCGGGCGGACGCCCTCCGGCGACGCCGTGCACTCAGGCGCGGACGTCCACCAGCGTCCGACCATGCGAGCGGCCGGCGAGCACGTCCTCGGCCGCGTCGACCGCCCCGCCGAGCGGCACCGTCGTCGTCAGCTCGTCGAGCAGCTCCAGGTCGAGGTCGTGAGCCAGGCGGCGCCAGGCCTCCTCGCGGAGCTTGCGCGGCGCCTCCACCGAGTTGATGCCGGCCAGCGTCACTCCGCGCAGGATGAACGGCATCACGCTCACCGGCAGGTCCGGCCCCTGCGCGAGACCGCATGCCGCCACGGACCCGCCCCACCGCGTCTGCGCGAGGGCGTTCGCGAGCGTGTGCGAGCCGGCGGAGTCCACCGCTCCCGCCCAGCGCTCGGACTGCAGCGGCTTCCCGCCCTCCTGCAGCTCGGCGCGGTCGATGACGTCGGAGGCGCCCAAGCGCTGGAGCAGAGCGCCGTGCTCGCCGAGCCGGCCGGTCGAGGCGACGACCTCGTGGCCGAGGCGCGCCAGGAGCGCGACGGCGAGCGACCCCACGCCTCCCGAGGCCCCCGTCACCAGGACGGGACCGCTGCCCGGTCGCACGCCGTGCCGCTCGAGCGCCAGCACGGCCAGCATCGCCGTGAAGCCCGCGGTGCCGATCGCTCCGGCCCGTGCCGCCGAGATGGCGCCGGGCAGCCGGAGCAGCGACGCGGAGTCGACACGCGCCCGCTCGGCGAGCCCGCCGTCGTGGCGCTCGCCGAGGCCGGCGCCGTTGAGCACCACCCGGTCGCCGGAGTCGAAGCGCTCGCCCGCCTCGCCGTCCGCGTACTCCACGGTGCCGACCAGGTCGATGCCGGCGACGAGCGGGGTGCGGCGCACGATCCCGGGACGCCCCGCCAGCGCGAGGGCGTCCTTGTAGTTGACGCTCGAGTACTCGACGGCGATCGACACGTCGCCGTGCGAGCGGTCGGGGTCGTCGCGCTCGAGGAGGCGGGCTCGGTTGGGGGTGTCGGTGTCGGAGTCGGAGTGCCGCTCGACGACGATGGCTCGGTACATGGGCCCACGCTACGCCCGCGGGCCCGCGGCCGGGCGGTCAGTTCAGGGGTCGGGTGCCCTCGGGGAGCGATCCGCCGGAGTAGAGGGCGGCGGCCGCGTCCTGGAGCGCTGTCAGGGCGACGCGCTGCGTCCACGGACCGTAGGAGACGCGGGCCAGCCCGAGCTCCTCGAAGCGGGCGGGGGACTGGGATCCGGGGACGCCGATGACGCTGACGCGCTGCCGCCCGAGGGTGGCGACCAGGGACTCCAGCTCGGCGTCCTGGAGCAGCCCGGGGACGAAGAAGCAGGTGGCGCCGGCGTCGAGGTAGGCGCGGCCGCGCTCGACGGCGTCGGCCAGGACCTCGCCGCGGTCGCGGTCGCCGGCGCGGAGGAACACGTCCGTGCGGGCGTTGAGCGCGAAGGGCACCGCCTCCTCCTCGGCCGCGGCGACGGCCTTCTCGACCGCCCGCAGCGCCTCCGGGAGCGGCTTCGCCTGGTCCTCGAGGTTCGCGCCCACGACGCCGATCCCGATCGCGCGCCGGACCGTCTCGCCCGCGTCGCCGTACCCCGCCTCGAGGTCGGCCGAGACCGGGACCTCGACGGCGGCGACGATGCGCTCGATCATGCCCAGGTGCAGCTCCAGCGGGATCCGCTCGCCGTCCTCGTAGCCGAACGCCGCCGCGATGGAGTGGCTGGCGGTCGCGAGCGCCCGGGTCTCCGGGAGCGCGGCGATCGTGGTCGCGCTGATCACGTCCCAGACGTTCACCACCTGCAGCAGCTCGGGGGCGGTGTGGAGGTCGACGAGGGTGCGTCCGCGCGCTTCGATGCTCATGGCACGAGCGTAGGGCCCGCGTGCGCGGCGCAGGCCGCCGCATCGCAGTCCGCGCACACGACGAGCTGGGCGCGGCAGGAGGGGTCGGTGCAGTTGCGCATCCGGCTGGTCGGCGCGGCGCACGAGGTGCAGCGGCCCAGCACCTCGGCGTCGGGGGAGAAGGAGACGGAGCCGCGGCCGTCGAAGACGTACAGGGCCCCCTTCCACAGACCGCGGTCGCGCCGCGCCTCGGCGTAGCGGACGACGCCTCCGTCGAGCTGGTACACCTCGCCGAAGCCGCGCGTCGTCATCAGGCTCGACAGCACCTCGCAGCGGATGCCGCCGGTGCAGTACGTGACCACGGGCCGGCCCTTGAGGTGGTCGTAGACGCCGGCGTCGAGCTGCTCGACGAACTCGCGGGTGCTGGAGACCCCCGGCACGATCGCCCCCTCGAACCTGCCGATCTCGGCTTCGAAGGCGTTGCGGCCGTCGAAGAGCACCACGTCGTCGCGCTCGGCGACCAGGGCGTCCAGCTGGTCCGGGTCGAGCCGCGGAGCCGTCCCGACGACCCCGTCGGCGTCCACCCGCAGCTCGTCGGGCGCGCCGAACGAGACGATCTCGTCGCGCACCTTCACCGAGAGACCGGGGAAGTCGAGGCTGCGGCCAGCGTCGTCGAGGCCGGAGCCGTCGCTCCACTTCACCTCGAGCCCGCGGAAGGCCGAGTACTCGCGGGTGCGGCGGACGTAGCGCTTCAGGGCGTCCATTCCGCCGCCCAGCGTGCCGTTCACCCCGTGCTCCGAGATCAGCAGGCGCCCGCGCAGGCCCAGCGACTCGCACAGCTCGCGCTGCCAGAGCCGCACGGACTCGGGGTCGGCCAGCGGCACGAAGCGGTAGAACAGGAGGATCTTCGGCAGCACCGGCACATCCTACGAGGACGTCCGGACCGGGGCGCGGCGTGTGGCAGCATCGTCGGGTGCCCGACGCCTCCGCCCCCGTGCCGCACTCCCGCCTCGAGGACGTCTTCGGTCTCGTCACCGGTGCGTTCGTCGTGTCGCTCGGCCTCTACCTGCTGCGCGCGAGCCAGGCGGTCACGGGCGGCACCGCGGGTCTCGCGCTGCTGCTGGGGTACCCGCTCGACATCCCGTTCGGCGTGATCCTCGTCACGGTCAACGTGCCGTTCCTCGCCCTCTCGCTGTGGAAGAAGGGCTGGCGGTTCACGCTGCGGACCATGTTCTCGATCGTGCTGGTCTCGGTCCTGGCGGGGCTGCACCCGCTGGCGTTCGGCGAGCTGCGGATCGAGCCCGTCTACGGCGTCCTCACGGGCGACGTGCTCGCGGGGATCGGCCTCCTGATCCTCTTCCGGCACGGGTCGAGCCTGGGCGGATTCAGCATCGTCGCCCTGATCGCGCAGGAGCGGCTCGGCTGGCGGGCGGGCTACGTGATGATGGCGCTCGACGCGTGCGTGGTCGCGGCCGCGCTGCTGGTGGTGCCTCCGCTGAACGTGCTGATCTCGGCGGCGGGAGTGGTGGTGCTCAACCTGGTTCTGGCGTTCAACCACCGGCCCGGGCGCTATCTCGGGTCCTGACCCCCTCCGCAAGCCCTTCGGCGCAAACCGCCGGGTTCCTAGGCTGAGGGCGCGGGCCCCCGCCCGCCCTTCCCGAACGGAGAAACCGGATGTCCGACTGGACCTACGACCCCTACGCCCGCCTCGGCGAGGTGCCGACCTTCGCGCTCGAGAGCGACGACATCGCCGACGGTGCGCCCCTGTCCGCCCGCCACTACGGCGAGGGCTCCGGCGGGGAGGACGTCTCGCCGCACCTGCGCTGGTCGGGAGCCCCCGCCGAGACGAAGAGCTTCGCCGTGACGGTGTTCGACCCCGACGCGCCCACCGGCTCCGGCTTCTGGCACTGGGCCGTCTACAACCTCCCGGCCGACACCACGGAGCTCCCCACGGGAGCCGGAGCCGCCGGCTTCGAGCTGCTCCCGTCGGGCGCGCAGACGCTGCCCAACGAGATGCGGCTGCGCCAGTTCGTCGGAGCGGCGCCGCCGGACCGCGAGCACCGCTACTTCTTCGTGGTGCACGCCCTCGACGTCGAGTCGCTCGACCTCGATCCGGAGTCGACGCCGGCGATCCTCGGCTTCAACGCGCACTTCCACACCCTCGCGCGGGCGCAGATCGTCGCCACGGCGACGCCGGACGGCGCGAAGGGCTGACCCGCTCCGCGGGGAGCGCGCGCTACCCGAAGAGGGTGCGCGCCTCCTCGTAGCGGGCGTCCGGGACCGTCTTGAGGGTGCCGAGCGCCTCGGCGAAGTCCACGTGGTAGATGTCGGTGCCGCGCAGGGCGACCATGCGGCCCCAGTGCTCGGCGACGACGGAGTCGATGGCGGCCATGCCCAGGCGGGTCGCGAGGACGCGGTCGAACGCGGTGGGCGTGCCTCCGCGCTGGATGTGGCCGAGCGTCGTGGCGCGGGTCTCGATGCCGGTGCGCTCCTCGATGAGCGGGGCCAGCAGCTCGCCGATGCCGCCGAGGCGGGGCCGGCCGAAGGCGTCGAGGCCGCGCTCGGAGTGGGCGTCGTCCATCGTGTCGAGCGAGAAGCCCTCGGCGACCACGACGAGCGGTGCGCGCCCGCGGTCCTGCGCGCTCTGCACCCACTCGACGATCTGGTTTAGGGAGGTGCGCTTCTCCGGGATGAGGATGACGTGGGCGCCCGCGGCCATGCCGGAGTGCAGGGCGATCCAGCCGACGTGGCGGCCCATGACCTCGGCGACCATGCAGCGGCCGTGCGAGTCGCCGGTGGTGCGGAGGCGGTCCATCGCGTCGGTCGCGATGCCGACGGCGGTGTCGAAGCCGAAGGTGTAGTCGGTGGCGCCGAGGTCGTTGTCGATGGTCTTGGGGACGCCGACGATCTTGAGGCCCGCGTCCGTGAGGCGCTTGGCCGCCGCCAGGGTGCCCTCGCCGCCGATCGCGATGATCGAGTCGATGCCGTTGCGGTCCATCATCTCGGCGATCTTCTCGGGGCCGCCGTTCTCGCCCTCGAAGGGGTTCGTCCGGCTGGTGCCGATGATCGTGCCGCCCTGCTTGGCGATGCCCTGGATCTCGGGGCGGCCCAGGGGCAGGAGGTCGCCGTCGACCACTCCGCGCCAGCCGTTCCGGAAGCCCACGAACTCCTGGTCGTAGACCTTGATGCCCTTGTAGACGGCACCGCGGATGACGGCGTTGAGGCCGGGGCAGTCGCCACCGGAGGTCAGGATCCCGATCTTCACCCGCTCAGGTTAGAGGACCCGGTGAACGGATGTGCACGCGGACGACGACGGGCCCCTCCTCGCCGCCTCGAGGAAGGGCCCGTCGTCGTGCTCGGTGCTGGTGGGACTAGGTCGTGACGAGCTCGCCGTTGACGCCGCGGGGGAAGAATCCGCCGGTGCGCGTCCCGGCCGCGGGGTTCAGGTACACGATGTTGAGGACCTGGCCCGGGGTGCGGCTGAACGCGATGGAGCTGCCGTCGGTCGGGACGATGTTCGCCTGGCCGTTGACCTTGACGCCCTGGTCGAGGTCGGTCTTGCCGTCGAGGCTGTCGCGCGCGTCGGAGAGCTTGTTCGCCGAGTCGGACAGGTCGGCGGCGTAGATCGCCGAGCGGATCGCGCCCGCGTGGTACGCCTCCACCGCGAGGATGCCGGCGGCCGCGTCGAGGTAGGTCTTCGACTGGATGAGCGGGGCGGCGCCCTTGTAGGCGGTCACTCCCACGTCCTCGAAGACGAAGGCGCCGAGCAGGAAGTTCGACTCGCTCGCGAACGGGTCGAATGACTGACCGGCCTTGATCAGCCCCGCCGCAACGGCGGCGGAGTTGAAGCTGTCCTTCAGGTTGATCGCCGGGCGGGCCACCTTCGCGGTGCCCAGCGCGGCCCGCAGGAACTGCACGTGGGCCTTCTCGTCGTTCGCGACCTCGGTGGCGAAGCTCTTCAGCCACGGGGTCTTGAAGTCGACGGGGCGGCCGCCGATGACGCCGCCGGGCGTGCCCTTGCCGGTCACGTCCGAGCCGCCGAGGCCGGTGCCGTAGACGGCGCGGAGGTAGAACTCGGCCTCGAGGTACTCGAGGTTGAGGGCGAAGTTGAGGATCGAGGCGTCGCTGGGGCCGCTGGCAGCGACCTCCTCGGCGGAGGCGGTGGGCGCGGCGAGGGCCGCGGCTCCGATGCCGAGGCCGGCGACGCCGGTGGCCTCGAAGAAGCGGCGACGGTCGAGAGCGGTCTCAGAGCTCTTGACGATCGCGTTGCGGATGAAGGTCGTGTCGAACATGTGCGCATCTCCAGTGATAGGCGGGTGCCGGGCGGCTGGAGCGCCGCCGCGACAGCGCGAAGCTACGCCCGGGACCGACCTGCTGACCAGTGGAAACGGGCGATCGGATCCGCGCATGTGTTCACGCCGTCTGAACCAATCCGCCGGGTGTGTCGCTCCGAACACGTCGTGGATGGGGGTTCTGCGGAGGAGCGTCCGATCCGGTGTCGGAGCCGCCGGTTACCATCACTGCGTGTCGATCCCCGCCCCTGCTCCCGAGCCATCCTGGGCGACGGTCTACGCGCCGTCGGAGCCCGTGAGCCTCGCGCTCACCCTCCGCACGCTGCTGCGGGGCTCGGGCGACCCGACCATGCTCCTCGACGCGTCCGGCTTCTGGCGGGCGTTCCGCACGCCGCTCGGCCCGGGCACGCTGCACCTGCGGCAGGCGGCGGACGGCGCGGTCCACGCGCGCGCCTGGGGCGGGGGAGCGGAGTGGCTGATCGACGCGGTCCCCGAGCTCCTCGGCCACGGCGACGACTGGAGCGGGCTCGACCTGTCGGCCCACGCGCCGCTCGCCGAGGTGCTCCGCCGCTCGTCGGGCCTGCGCCTCACGCGCGCGAACCTGGTGTTCGAGATGCTCGCGCCGTCGGTCCTCGAGCAGAAGGTCACGAGCACGGAGGCGTGGCGCGCCTACCGGGTGCTGGTGCGCCTCCACGGGGAGCCCGCCCCGGGGCCGGTCGCTCTGCACGTGGCTCCGAGCGCGCAGCAGTGGCGGCGCGTGCCCTCGTGGGACTGGCACCGCGCGGGAGTGGATCCGCGGCGCTCGCGGACCGTCCTCACCGCCGCGCTCGTCGCCTCCGGCCTCGAGCGAACCCTCGCGCTCGGGCGGGGCGGCGACGAGGTCGCCCGCCGGCTGCAGTCGGTGCCGGGGATCGGGCCGTGGACGGCGTCCGAGGTGATGATGCGCGCCCACGGAGATCCGGACGCGGTCAGCGTGGGCGACTACCACCTGGCCGCGGCCGTCGGCTTCGCGCTCACGGGCCGGCTCGGGGTCGACGACGACGGCATGCTCGAGCTCCTCGAGCCGTGGCGCGGGCACCGGCAGCGGGTCATCCGGCTGATCGGCTGCAGCGGAGCGAGGAAGCCGCGGCACGGCCCGCGGATGACCATCCAGGACCACCGCCGGCACTGATCCGCTCCTCCACAGGGGCGGCTCGCGGGCGAGTCGGCGCGACCACCGCGTCACGCCGCGTCCGGGCGGCGGGTCGGGCTTAGCCTCGGAGGATGCAGCAGTCGACGACCCCAGGTGTGCCCGGCAGCGACCCGGAGCGCGAGCCCGACGACGCGGCCGTGCGGAGCGGGGTCGACGCGACGATCGGTGGTCGGACGCCGGAGGGCGGCACGGGGTCGGACGACGAGGTCGAGGCCGGTGAGGCGCGCGACTCCGTGAGCGGGGCCGAGGTCGTGCCGGCGCCGGAGTCCGCGTCCGAGGACGTGGCCGAGCCTCAGGACGAGCAGGAGTCCGACGCTGAGGACGAGGACCTGCGCGAGCCCGGTGTTCAGGAGGAGGACGAGGTCGTGCGCGACGCTGAGGACGAGGTCCAGCGCGGGCCCGACGCCGCGTCGGAGTCGGAGCACGCGGCGCCCGCTGCCGCCGAGCCCGAGGTCGACGACCGCCCGATGATCGAGCGCGTCGAGTCCCTGGTCCGCCGCTGGATCGCGCGCAGCGGCGAGTTCCCGGTCGGGCCCGCCGCCCAGCGGCTCGCGGGCGTGCTCCAGGACCCGAACGGACTCGACTTCACCGTCGGGTTCGTCGACGGCGTCGCCCGGCCCGAGGACCTCTCGGTCGCGGCCGAGAACCTCGCGGCGCTCACCGCGAAGACGCCCGCCTTCCTCCCCTCCTACCTGCGCGCCGCGATCAGCACCGGCGGCGCCGTCGGCCCCGTGCTGCCCTGGGTGGTCGTGCCCGCGGCCCGCCGGGTCCTCCGCCGCCTCGTCGGGCACCTCGTGGTCGACGCCTCGGACGCGCGTCTCGGTGCGGCCGTCGCCGCGCTGCGCGAGGGCGGCGACCGGCTCAACCTCAACCTCCTCGGCGAGGCCGTGCTCGGCGAGCGCGAGGCCCGCCGCCGCCTCGAGGGGACCCTCCGCCTGCTCGAGCGGCCGGACGTCGACTACGTCAGCGTCAAGGTCTCGAGCGTCGTCAGCCAGCTGTCGATGTGGGCCTTCGAGGAGGAGGTCGACCGCGTCGTGGAGCGTCTCACCCCGCTCTACCAGGCCGCCGCGTCCGGAGCCGACCCCACCTTCATCAACCTCGACATGGAGGAGTACCGCGACCTCGACCTGACGGTCGCCGTGTTCCGGCGCCTCCTCGAGCAGCCGGGCATGCTCGACCTCGAGGCGGGCATCGTCCTGCAGGCCTACCTGCCCGACTCCGTCCGCGTGCTCGACGAGCTGACCGAGTGGGCGCAGGAGCGCCGGGCCCGCGGCGGAGCCCCGATCAAGGTGCGCGTCGTGAAGGGCGCGAACCTCGCGATGGAGCGGGTCGACGCGGCCCTGCACGACTGGCCGCTCGCGACCGTCGGCAGCAAGGTGGAGGCCGACACGAACTACAAGCGCCTGCTCGACCGGGCGCTGCGGCCGGAGCGCGTCGACGCGGTGCGCGTGGGCGTCGCCGGGCACAACCTCTTCGACCTCGCCTGGGCGTGGCTCACGGCGACCGAGCGCGGGGTGACCGGCGCGGTCGAGATCGAGATGCTGCTCGGGATGGCGACCGGGCAGGCGCGCGCCGTCCGCGAGGACGTGGGACGACTCCTCCTCTACACGCCCGTCGTGCACCCGCACGAGTTCGACGTGGCCATCTCGTACCTCATCCGCCGGCTCGAGGAGAACAGCAGCCCCGAGAACTTCCTCTCGGCCGCGTTCCGCCTCGACGACGAGGAGGTGCTGCAGCGGGAGCTCGGCCGCTTCCGCGCCTCGCTCGAGGCCCTCGACGACTCCGTCCCGCCGCCGAACCGCACGCAGGACCGCCTGCGGGAGTGGTCCTCCGGCTCCGGCCGCCGCCTCGTGCAGGAGCACGCCCGCGCCGGCGAGCGGGCGCAGGACCCGGCCGCCGCGGGCCTGACGCAGGCCGTCCTCGGCCTCAGCCGCGGCTCCGGTGCGGCCGCCGCGACCGCGGGCTTCCACAACGAGCCCGACACCGACCCCGCCCTCCCCGGCAACCGACGCTGGGCGCGCCTGATCACCGAGCGCATCGCCGGGTCGACCATCGGAGCGGGCACGGCCGACGCCGCACGCGTGAGCACCGAGGCGGAGCTCCAGGAGGTGCTGCGCACGGTGTCCCGCCGCGCGGAGCGCTGGGGCGAGCGCCTGGGCTACGACCGAGCGGCCGTGCTCGACCGCGCCGGCCTCGTCCTCGCCGCGAACCGCGACCGCCTGATCGAGGTGATGGCCTCCGAGACCGGCAAGACGATCGCCGAGGCCGACCCCGAGGTCTCCGAGGCCATCGACTTCGCCCACTACTACGCCACCCGCGCCCGCGAGCTCGACGCCGTCACCGGGGCCACCTTCGTCCCCGCGCGGGTCACCGTCGTCGCTCCGCCGTGGAACTTCCCGGTCGCCATCCCGGCCGGATCGATCCTCGCGGCGCTCGCCGCCGGCTCCGGAGTCGTGGTGAAGCCGGCGCCCCAGGCCCGCCGCTCGGCGGCTGTGCTCGTCGAGGCGCTCTGGGACGCGGGCGTCCCGCAGGAGCTCCTCGCCCTGGTCGACCTCGACGAGGAGGAGCTGGGACGGGCGCTGATCACCGACCCCCTCGTGGACCGCGTGCTGCTCACCGGCTCCTACGAGACCGCCCGCCTCTTCCGCTCCTGGCGGCCCGGCCTCGCGCTGCAGGCCGAGACCAGCGGCAAGAACGCGATCATCGTCACTCCCCACGCCGACTACGACCTCGCCGTCGCCGACATCGTCCGCAGCGCCTTCGGGCACGCCGGCCAGAAGTGCTCCGCCGCCTCCCTGGTGATCCTGGTCGGCTCGGTCGCCCGCTCCAAGCGCTTCCGCGCCCAGCTGGTCGACGCCGTCACGTCGCTCCGCGTCGGCCGGCCCGATGACCCGTCGGCGGTGATGGGGCCGCTCATCGAGGAGCCCACCGGCAAGCTCCTGCACGCGCTCACCACGCTGGGCGGAGGCGAGTCGTGGCTCGTCGAGCCGCAGCGCCTCGACGAGAGCGGCACGCTCTGGTCGCCGGGGATCCGCGAGGGCGTCACCGAGGACAGCTACGTCCACCTCACCGAGTTCTTCGGCCCGGTGCTCGGGATCATGCACGCGGCGACCCTCGAGGACGCCGTCCGGATGCAGAACGGCACCGAGTACGGGCTCACGGCCGGGCTCCACTCCCTGCACGCCGACGAGCTCGCCCTCTGGATCGACTCGGTCGAGGCGGGCAACCTCTACGTCAACCGGGGCATCACCGGAGCGATCGTCCGGCGCCAGCCCTTCGGCGGCTGGAAGCGCTCGTCCGTCGGCGGCGGCGCGAAGGCGGGCGGACCCAACCACCTCATCGGCCTCGGCTCCTGGAAGCCCTCACCCGCGCGCTCCTCCTCGACGCTGCACCTGCGCGGCCTCGACGACCGCGCGCGCCAGTTCATCGAGGCGGCCCAGTCCTCGCTCCGGTTCGAGCAGTTCGACCTGCTCCGCCGCTCCGCACTCTCCGACCAGCTCGCCTGGGCGACCGAGTTCGGAGTCGTCACCGACATCTCGAAGGTCGGCGTCGAGCGCAACCTGTTCCGCTACCTCCGCGTGCCGATCGCGCTGCGCCTGGCCGACGGCGGCGACCTCGGAGAGCTCCTCCGCGTCATCGCCGCCGGCCTGCTGACCCGCTCCCGGATGGACATCTCCACGTCCCTCCCGCTCCCGCCGCGGGTCCAGGAGATGCTCGGCGGCGACGAGCTCGCCGAGATGGCGGGCCTCGTCCCGCGCATCGTCGTCGAGACCGACGCCCAGTGGCTCGAGCGCGCCGCGGCCGGCCGCATCACGGCCCCGCGCATCCGCATCATCGGCGACATCGTCTCCGACCGCGTCGACGGCTACGCGGGCCCGCAGGCCCCCGGCAGCCCGACGCACGGACAGCAGGCCGTCGTCCGCCGATCGTCCGACTCGACCGGCTCCTTCACCGACGTCGTCGCCGGCATGACCCGCGGCAGCACGGGCACTCCGGTCCCGCTCACCCGCGCCGACGGATCCCGCGTCCCCCTCGCGACCGCCCTCGCCGAAGCCCTCGGCGGCGCCCTCGACACCGCCGTCTACGCCGACCCGGTCACCCCCGCCGGCCGCGTCGAACTGCTGCCCTTCCTCCGCGAGCAGGCGATCTCGATCACGAACCACCGCTTCGGCAACCCGATCGATCTGAGCGACGACGTGCTGTAGTCGATTCCACGCCCGTCCCTGACGGGCGTGGCGCGGTCGGCTTGGCGACGGGGTGCGTTCTGAGGAGCGGGGGGCGTTCGGCTACAGCGATCCGCTGGTACGCGGATCGCTGGTTCGCCTCGGGGGCGGTGCTTGCGGGGATGGTGTGGATCAGGCGGGCGCGGGTCGGCGTCCCGACGGAGCCTCGGGACGCGGCTCGACGAGGGGCGACGGGGGGACTTACTTGTCGCGGCAAGTAGTGGATAGGGTGGGGGGATGAGTGCGCCCGAGACACGCTGGCTGACGCCCGATCAGCTCGACGCCTGGCTGCGCTTCATCGCGGTCGTGGAACTGCTGCCTGGCGCCCTCGACACGCAGCTGCAGCGCGACGCGGGGCTCACGCACTTCGAGTACCTGACGCTGGCGATGCTGTCCGAGGCGCCCGACCGCGCCCTCCGGATGACCACGCTCGCCGCCCGCACCAACGCGACCCTGCCCCGGCTCTCGCACGTGGTGACCCGCCTCGTCGCCCGCGGCTACCTCGAGCGCCGCCCCTGCGCCTCCGACGGCCGCGCCACGAACGCGGTGCTCACCGACGCCGGCCTCCAGAAGATCGTCGACACGGCGCCCGGTCACGTCGCGACCGTGCTGGCCGACGTCATCGATCCGCTCGACGCCGAGCAGATCCCGCAGCTGGCCGACATCATGTCGCGCATGCTCGCCCGGCTCGACCCCGAGGGCAGGATGACGGTCGACGCCGTGCGCTCCTCGCTCGGAGACCCCGACACCCGCTCCTGCTGAGCGCGCCGACCCCTCACTCCCGGGGCGGACCGGCCGCGGCCGGATCCGTGTACAGGGACTCCCGGACGTGCCAGTCAGGGTCCTCGAGGCCGCGCCCGCATGGAGCCGAGGTCCTGCACCGCGACCGGCTCGGCGCCGCCGGAGGCCGGCCCGTTCCCGAGCACCTCGCCGACCTCCTCCGGCTGCCGACGCTCACCGCGAAGAGGGCCTGCACCTGGGAGCGCGCGTCGATGATCTCCTTCGACCTGGAGGTCGAGAAGGAGGGGTGCGGGAGGAGCATCGCGGACACGTGCTCGGAGGCGACGGAGCAGGCGGCGTCGTCGCTGAACAGAGGATTCAGGGCTGAAAAGGGGATCCAGGGTCCGGCCGAGCGCCGTGGAGAACGCCCTCGAGCGCTCCGGATCCGTGAACGGGAGGTCGACGAGGATCGAGTCGACGGCCCTCCGCGTCAGTACAGCGATCGGCCGCGCGACACGCGGGAATCGGTGCCATCATCGCCTCGTGCAGTTCACCACGACGCTCTTCCAGATCGGCAACAACACCGGCATCGAGGTGCCGCCCGAGGTCCTCGAGGCACTCGGCGGCGGCAAGCGTCCCGCCGTCGCGGTGACGGTGAACGGCTACCGCTTCACCAGCACGGTCGGAGCGATGGGCGGACGCGCGCTCATCCCGTTCTCGGCCGAGAAGCGCCGCGAGACGCAGCTCGCCGGCGGTGACGCGATCGACGTCGTGATCGAGCTCGACACCGTGCCGCGCGAGGTCGTCGTGCCGGAGGACCTGGCGTCCGCGCTGGCCTCGGCGGGCGCTGCGGAGCGCTTCGCCGCGCTCTCGCCCAGCGCGCGGAAGGCCCACGTCACGTCGGTCGAGGGCGCGAAGGCCGCCGAGACGAGGGCGCGCCGCGTCGCCTCGATCGTCGCGGCGCTCGTCGGCTGACGGGCGCGCCACGGTCCGGGACGCCACCTCGTCGCCGGATAGGCTGCCTCCGGCGCCCCACGGCGGAGCGCTCTGGAAGCGGAGTCGGGGGACTTGATGGGTGCGGTTCGGCGTTGGGTGTTCCCGATCGTGTGGATGGTCATCATCGGAGCGGCGAGCATCGCCCTGGTGAAGATCGCGTTCTTCCCGGACGGCGCGGCCGAGGCCGATCCGACGCAGCCGACCGGTGAGATCACCGAGCCGACCGTCACGGTCGCCCGCGGCACGGTCACCAACGACCTCACCCTCCAGGGCACCGTCGCCGCCGACCCCGCCGTGCCGCTGAAGGCGACGGCGGCTGGAACGGTCGACGACGTCTACGTGCAGCAGGGCGCGGCCGTCGCGTCGGGCGATCTCATCTACGACATCCGCGTCGAGACTCCGCGCGACCCGGTCGAGACGACCGGCCCGGACGGCGCCGTCACCCTCACCCAGCAGGAGCCCTCCGTGCGCTTCGAGCGGGTCTACGCCGCGACCGGCGGCACCCTCAGCGCGCTCGGCGTCATCCACGACCAGGCCGTCACGGTCGGCGAGGTGACCGGACAGGTCGCGCCGCCGAGCTACGCCGTCACCGGCACGATCGACGCGCAGCAGCTCTACCGCATCCAGAACCGGCCGACGGAGGCGCAGGTCGCGATCACGGGCGGGCCCGCCGGCTTCACCTGCACCGACCTCACCATCAGCACCCCTCTCGCCGGAGCCGGCGAGGGCGGCACGACCGGCGGAGCGACGGACGGCGGCGGCGGTGGAACCTCCACCGGCGGCTCCGGCACGAGCTTCACCTGCCAGGTGCCGACGGAGGTCACCGTGTTCCCCGGGCTCGCCGCCTCGGTGACGCTCGCGGGAGGCAAGGCGGAGGACGTCCTCGTCGTGCCGACCACCGCGGTCGAGGGCACCGCCCAGTCCGGCGTCGTGTTCCGCCGGGCGGACGACGGCAGCACCGAGGAGGTCCCGGTGACGCTGGGACTCACCGACGGCAGCTCCGTCGAGATCACCGGCGGAGTGGAGGAGGGCGCCGAGCTCCTGCAGTTCGTGCCGGGCGCGGAGGAGGCTGCTCCCGACGTCCAGCTGGGCGGCGACTGCATCGCGCAGCCCGACGGCTCGGTCTTCTGCTCGTGACGATCCTCCGGCTCGAGGGGATCCGCAAGGTCGTCCCGCTGCCCGATGCACCGCCGCTGACGATCCTCGACGGCGTCGATCTCGAGGTGGGCGAGGGCGACCACGTCTCGGTCGTGGGGCGCAGCGGCTCCGGCAAGTCGACGCTGCTCAACATCCTCGGACTCATCGACGAGCCGACCGAGGGGCGGATGCTGCTCGAGGGTGCTCCCACCGAGACCCTGTCCTCGCGGGCCCGCGCGCGCATCCGCGGCGGCAGCATCGGCTTCATCTTCCAGCAGTTCAACCTGCTGGAGGGGCGGACCGCCCGCGAGAACGTGATGACGCCGCTGCTCTACGCGACCGGATCGGAGTTCTGGCGCCGCCGCGACCTCGCGGCCGAGATGCTGGAGCGGGTCGGCCTCGGGCACCGCGTGGACTCGATGCCCGGGCGCATGTCGGGCGGCGAGCAGCAGCGGATCGCGATCGCCCGCGCCCTGGTGCGCCGACCGCGGCTGATCCTCGCCGACGAGCCGACGGGCGCCCTCGACACCGACACCGGCGAGAGCGTGATGGGCCTGCTCGACGAGATCGCCCGCGAGTCCGGCTCGGCGCTGGTCACCATCACCCACGACCCGGCCATCGCGGCGCGGGCCGAGCGCCACTACCGGCTCGACCACGGCCGCCTGGGCTCGACCGCGGATGCGGGCCCCGTCGCCGAGGCGGGGGTCCTCTGATGCGCGCGCTCGTCGGGATCGCCGGCGCGATCGTCGAGGCGTGGACCGAGCTGCGGATCCACCGCGGCCGCGTGCTGCTCTCGCTGGTCGGAGTCGCGGTGGCCGTCGCCGCCCTGACCGCGGTCGTCGCCGCCGGCGGCATCGCCCGCCAGGCCAGCATCGAGCAGGCCGAGCGCTCCAGCGGGCGCCCGGCGAGCCTCTTCCTCTCCGCCTACCCCTCCGGTACCGGCACCGCCGAGGTGGATGCCGACGCACTCCAGGCCGCGTGGACCGGTGCGCTGGAGCGCTACTCCATCACCTACGCGAGCCGCTCGACCTACGGCAGCGCGCGCGTCCAGTTCGCCGACGGCGCCGTCGACGTCGCGGTGCAGGCGGTCGACCAGCCCTTCGCCGAGATGCACCGGCTGAAGATCGTGGACGGCTCCTGGTTCACCGCCCGCGACTCCCAGCGCCTCGCTCCCGCCCTCGTCGTCAACGAGCGCTTCTGGGAGCGGATCGGGAGCCCGGATCTGCGCACCCACCCGGTGGTCACCCTGCTCGGCTCCGAGCGCGACGTCACGGGCGTGGTGGTCGGCGTGACTCCCTCCTCGCAGTTCGAGACGGACCCGTCGATGATGATGCTCGCGGACGCCTACCCGGCGGTCGCCCGCGACGCCGACCCGCAGTACGGCGGGCAGGGCGTGCCGAACTACGAGATGTGGGTGCCGCTCGACCTGGCCGAGCCCCTCGCCGCGGCGGTGGAGCGCGACGTGGCCGGCGCCCTGGGATCCGACTTCGAGGTGTCGGTCGACCGGCAGGACTACCTGGTCTACGACTCCGACCCCTTCGGCGTGCTGACCTGGGTGATCGGCGGCGTGGCGGGCCTGGTGCTGGCGCTCGGCGCGCTCGGACTGCTCAACATCGCCCTGGTCACCGTCCGGCAGCGGATCCGCGAGATCGGCATCCGGCGCAGCTTCGGCGCCTCCTCCGGCCGCATCTTCTTCTCGATCATGATGGAGAGCGTCGTGGCGACCGTGGTCGCCGGAGTGGTCGGCGTGACGATCGCGGTCATCCTCGTCACCAACCCGTGGACGGTGGCCTTCGTGCAGGACAACGGGATCGCCGACATCCCGCCTTTCCCGGCCGAGGCGGCGCTGCTCGGGCTCGGGGCGGCGACCCTCGTCGGCGCGCTCGCGGGCCTGGTGCCGGCGATCGTCGCCGTGCGGGTGAAGGTGATCGACGCGATCCGCTACTGAGGCCCGCCGAGGGTGACGACGAGCTCGTCGCCCTCGAGCGCGGCGTGCGCGTCGGAGTAGTGCGCGATCCGGGGCAGCCCCCGGGTGCTCGCACTCTCGTGGCTCCCGACGACGATGACGCGCATGCCGGCGTCCAGACCCGCCCGGATGCCGGCCTCGGCGTCCTCGAACACCAGCGCGTCCTCGGGGGAGACGCCGAGCAGGGCCGCGGCGGCGAGGTAGCCGTCGGGAGCAGGCTTGCCGTTCGCGACGTCGTGCGCGGTGACGACGGTGTCGGGGGAGGGGACGCCCGCCGCGGCCAGACGGGCGGCCGCCAGTGCCGGGCTCGCGGACGTGACCAGGGCGACGCGCTCGCGGGGGAGTGAGGCGAGGAACGCCGTCGCGCCGGGGATCTCGACGGTGCCCTCGGTGTGCTCGAGCTCGTACTCGTCGAGCTCCGCGACGATCGCGTCGACGTCGCTGCCGGCCGGAGCGAAGCGGCGGACGCTGTCGGCGGCGCGGACACCGTGAACGGCGCCGAGCACCGCGTCGTGGTCGAGACCGAAGCGCTCGGCGAAGGCGCCCCAGATGGTCTCGACGACGGCCGTCGAGTCGACGAGCGTCCCGTCCATGTCGAAGAGGGTGGCGCGGGCTCGGAGGAGGTGGGGCATGCGTCCATCCTGGCGGTCGGCGGCCTCCGGCGTCTGCCGGAGCGGACAGCGCTCGGACAGCGCGCGATCAGCCCGCCCTCAGGCCATGCATCGTGTCGCGGCGCTACGGTGGTCCGAGATCGCGGGCAGACGCCCGGAGGGGAGTGGAGGACGCCATGACGGACGACAACGGAACCGGCACGGACCAGGGCGCGAGCACGGGCGGCGAGGCCTCCGGACCCCGCGCCGGGTGGTACCCGGACCCGGCGGGCTCGTCCCGTCAGCGCTGGTGGGACGGGACCGGCTGGACGGAGTCGCTCCGCGACGCGCCGGCGGCCACTCCCACCGCCCCGGCCGAGAGCGGGTCGGCGCAGGCCGCCGCGACTCCCGTTCCGCCGACCGCACCGACTCCGCCCGCGCCACCCGCCGAGCGTCCCGCCTACGGGGAGACGTCGAGCGGAGCGGCGACGAGCTACGGACAGTCGGCCTCGGGTCGGTATCCGCAGCAGCCGTCGTCCGCCGACCCGCAGCAGAGCTACGGCCAGCAGGGCTACGGGCAGCAGGGCTACGGGCAGGGCTACGGCCAGCAGGGCGCCGGCCAGCAGCAGCCGCAGCAGCCGCAGCAGGGCTACGGCCAGCAGGCTCCCCAGCAGTACGGCCAGCAGCCGCAGCAGCCGCAGCAGCCGCAGCAGCCGCAGCAGCCCTACGGCCAGCAGCAGCCGCAGTACCCGGCCTATGCCGCGGCTCCGGGAGCACCCGTGCAGCAGCGCGACACGAGCATCGTCACGTCCACCCCGTGGATCTGGGTGGTGGTTCTCCTGCCGCTGCTCTCGGCGCTGTCGATCTTCCTCCTCCCGCCGAGCGCGATCGTCGACTCGTCGATGGCCTCGACCTACGGGCCGAGCTCCTCGATGGGGATGTCGACCGCCTACCTCGTCGGCCTCGGCGTGCTCCAGGTCGTCGGCTTCCTGATCTACGCGGCGGAGGTCGTCTTCGCCTTCCTCGACGGGCGCCAGCTGAAGCGAGCCGGCCTGCAGAGTCCGTTCCACTGGGCGTGGGCCTTCCTCGCCGCTCCCTACGTCTACGTGATCGGCCGCAGCGTGGTCGTGAAGCGCGTGACCGGCGGCGGACTCCTCCCGCTCTGGGTCTTCCTCGGCGTCGTGGTCGTGTCGTTCCTCATCGCGATCGGCTGGACGGTGTCGCTCTTCTCCCAGATGACGCAGGCCTTCGCTCCCGCGGGCTTCTGAACCCGTGCGCGCCGCCGATCTCGTCCTGACCGGCGGCGCCGTCTTCACCGCCGACGCCGTGCGCTCCCGAGCGCACGGCGTCGCTGTCGTCGGAGGGCGGATCGTCGCGGTCGGCGCCGACGCCTCCGACCTGATCGGGCCGCGCACCGAGGTGGTCGACCTCGAGGACCGGATGCTCGTCCCCGGCTTCCAGGACGCCCACGTGCACCCGGTCTGGGGCGGTGCCGCGCTGCTGCGCTGCTGGCTCGGAGCGGGAGGGTCGCCCGCCGAGCACCTGGCGACGGTCGCCGAGTACGCGGCTCGGGAGAGCGGAGCGGAGTGGATCCTCGGCGGCGGCTGGAACCTGCCCGGCTTCCCCGGAGGCACTCCGACCGCCCGCGAGCTCGACACGGTCGTCCCTGACCGGCCCGCCTTCCTCACCAACGCCGACGGGCACGGTGCCTGGGTCAACTCCGCCGCACTGCGCCTCGCGGGGATCGACCGCACGACGCCGGACCCCGCCGACGGCCGCATCGAGCGCCTGGCCGACGGCACCCCCTCCGGCACCCTGCACGAGGGGGCGATGGACGCGGTCCGCCGCCACCTCCCGCCCGCGAGCGCGGACGAGCTCCACCGCGCGCTGCTCCTCGGGCAGGAGACCCTGCACTCGTTCGGAGTGACGGCGTGGCAGGACGCGATCATCGGCTCCTACGGCGATGTGGGAGATCCCGGTCCGGTGTACCGCCGCGCGGCGCTGAGCGGCGAGCTGACCGGGCGCGTCCGCGGTGCGCTGTGGTGGGATCGGGGCCGCGGCGTCGAGCAGATCCCGGAGCTCGTCGAGCGGCGCGCGGCGCTCGCCGCCGACGGCTTCGCGCCGACGACCGTCAAGATCATGCAGGACGGGGTCGCCGAGAACTTCACGGCGGCGATGCTCGAGCCCTACCTCGACGGGCACGGCGGCCACGGTCACGGCGACGGCCTCTCGATGGTCGACCCGCGCCTCCTGAACGAGGCCGTGCCGCTCCTGGACGCGGCCGGGTTCCAGGTGCACTTCCACGCGATCGGCGATCGCGCCGTGCGCGAGTGCCTGGGCGCCGTCGAGCGGGCGATCGAGGCGAACGGGCGCCGCGGCAACCGCCACCACCTCGCCCACCTGCAGGTCGTGCATCCGGACGACCTGCCGCGCTTCCGTGCGCTCGACGTCACGGCCAACCTGCAGATGCTGTGGGCCTCGCTGGAGCCGCAGATGGTGGAGCTGACGCTGCCGTTCCTCGGTGAGCGGCGCGGCTCGTGGCAGTACCCCTTCGGCGACCTGCTCCGCTCGGGCGCGGTGCTCGCCGCGGGGAGCGACTGGCCGGTGTCGACGCCCGACCCGCTCGCCGCGATCCACGTCGCGGTGAACCGGCTCTCGGCGCCGTCCGAGCGCGAGCCGGGGTGGAGCGAGGAGGTGTTCCTCCCGGAGCAGCGCCTCGACCTCGCCACCGCCCTCTCCGCCTCCACGGCCGGCTCGGCGTGGGTGAACGGCCTGGAGGGCGAGTCGGGCTCGATCGGGGTGGGACTCGCGGCGGACTTCGCCCTGCTGGACCGGGACCCCTTCGCCGGCGACCCCCGCGCGATCGGGGACACCCGGGTGCTGGGCACCTGGATCGGCGGCGAGCGCGTCCACACCGCAGCGGACGCGCCCGCCTGATCCGGGTCGTTCAGGAGGCGGCGCTCAGCAGGTGATCGCTCCGCCGATGATCCCCGCGAGCAGCCCGCCGGTCGCGGAGGCGATCGCGCCGGGACCGGAGATCGCGCCGATCACCCCGCCGGTCGCGGCACCGCTGACGCCGCTCCCGGCGACGCAGTGGCCCCACTCGGGCGAGCTCCAGTCGCTGTTCAGGTGCAGGCCGCCCGCCGCCGAGCGGGACGCCGAGTCCGGGGCGAAGTGGAAGGTGAGCGTGTCGGAGTCGTCGATCGACCAGTGGCCCGACACGGTGCGGCCGCGTCCGACGTCGATCCTCTCCGGGAGTGCGTCGGACGTCTCGGCGCCGTCCGTGAAGCCGACCCCGCCGCCCGCCAGCTCGACGATCCGCGTGTCGTCGGTGACGTCGAAGGTCACCGTCGACGCCGATCCGCCCCGTGCCTCGAGGTGCACCCGGCTGCTCGTCTCCTGCCTCGCCGGCTCGGCGTGCGCGGCCTGCGCTGTGAACAGCGGCACCGCCAGCAGAGCGGCCGCCGCCGCGACCAGTGCCGTGCTCTTCCTCTGTCGTTCCATCGTCGTTCCCTCCCTCGGATTCCGATCCAGGAGGGAGGGCTCAGCGCCGCCGGTCGACGAGGGCGAGGACGACGGACGCCACCGCTGCCGCGACGGCGGCGGTGACCACGACGTCCCACGGATCCTCGGCGCCCACCGCGGTCGCGACGAGGTGCCCGGCCAGGACGCCGACGAACAGTGCCGGCAGCATCAGCCAGATGCGCCGTCTCCGTCGTGCCGCCGTACCGGCCTGTTCCCTGTCGCTCACGCTCGCCCTCCTGGATTAACCATACAGGTATGGAGTACCAGGCGGTCGCGACGCGCGTCGAGGAGGTGGCGCGATCCGTCAGGCCTCGCTGCGCTGGATGAGGCGGGAGAGGACGATCGCGGAGCGCGTGTGGTCGACGTTGGGCGCGATGCGGACCTTCTCGAGGGCGAGCTCGAGGCTGGGGATGTCGCGCGAGCGGATGTGGACGATCGCGTCGGCGGAGCCGGTGACCGTGCCCGCGTCGACGACCTCGGGGACCGCGGAGAGGATGCGGCGGAGCTCGTCCGGAGCGACGGTGCCGCGGCAGAAGAGCTCGACGTAGGCCTCGGTGGCCATGCCGTCGACCGCGGGGTCGACCTTGATCGTGAAGCCGCGGATCACGCCGTCGGCCACGAGGCGGTCGACGCGGCGCTTCACCGCGGAGGCGGAGAGCCCGACCACGCCGCCGATGTCGCCGTAGCCCGCGCGGGAGTTCTGGCGCAGCAGATCGAGGATCTTCCGATCGATGTTGTCCATGCTCCGAGGATAGGCGCGGCCGGAGCGGCGCCTGGACGGCAGCAGAGTGCCACTGGAGATTCGTGACGCCCGGCTATATAGTTGCTCTCGGTCAATAGTTGATCGCGGTCAACTAGAACCGCCGCCGTGCTGAAGAGGAGCCCATGTCACACCCCGAACACCGCGCCGCATCGCGCGGAACCACCGCGCCGCACGCCCCCGCCGGGCCGGACGGCGCCATGTCGCACCGCCAGGTGCTCGAATCGCTCAGCGGCCTGCTGCTGGGCATGTTCGTCTCGATCCTCGCGGGCACGGTCGTGTCGACCTCGCTGCCCCGGATCATCTCCGACCTCAAGGGCGACCAGAACGCCTACACCTGGGTCGTCACCGCGACCCTGCTCGCGACCACGGTCTCCACCCCGCTCTGGGGCAAGTTCGCCGACCTGTTCAACCGCAAGCTGCTGATCCAGCTCGCCCTCGGGCTGTTCGTCATCGGCTCCGCTCTGGCCGGCTTCTCGCAGGACACGAACATGCTGATCGTCTTCCGCGTGTTCCAGGGCCTGGGCGCCGGCGGACTCGCCGCGCTGAGCCAGATCATCATGGCCGACATCATCAGCCCCCGTGAGCGCGGCAAGTACGCCGGCCTCTTCGGCGGCGTGATGGCGATCGGCACCGTCGGCGGCCCGCTCCTGGGCGGCGTCGTGACCGACGCGTTCGGCTGGCGCTGGAACTTCTTCATCGCGATGCCCGTCGCGATCGTCGCGATCGTCCTCCTCCAGATGACCCTCCGCCTCCCCGCGCACCCGAAGCGCAAGGTGCGGATCGACTACCTCGGCGCCGTGCTCATCGCGGGCGGAGTCTCGCTCCTGCTGATCTGGGTCTCCCTCGCCGGCAAGAACTTCGACTGGGCCTCGTGGGAGACCGCGGTCATGGTCGGCGGCGCCGTCGTGCTGCTCATCGCCGCCGTGATCACCGAGCTCACCGTGGCCGAGCCGATCATCCCGATGGGGATGTTCAAGAACCGCACCTTCAGCCTCGCCGTCGTGGCGAGCATCTCGGTCGGCGTCTCGATGTTCGGCGTCGCCGTCTTCCTCGCGCAGTACATGCAGCTGGCCCGCGGAGCCACGCCGACCCAGTCGGGCCTGCTCACCATCCCGATGATGGCCGGCCTGCTGATCGCCTCGACGATCTTCGGCGGGATCATCTCCCGCACCGGCAAGTGGAAGGCGATCATGATCAGCGGCGGCGTGCTCGCCGTGATCGGAACCTCCCTCCTCAGCACCCTCCGCTACGACACGGACCTGGTCCTCGTCGGGATCTACATGGCCGTCCTCGGCGCCGGCCTGGGCATGCTGATGCAGAACCTCGTCCTGGTGGTGCAGAACTCGATCGAGGTGAAGAACCTCGGCGTCGCGACCAGCGCGGTCACGTTCTTCCGCAGCCTCGGCGGCACCGTCGGAGTCTCGGTCCTGGGCTCGATGCTCGGCACCGTGATCGCCGACCGCATCAAGACCGGCATCGCGGGGCTCGCTCCCGCCGACCAGGCTCTCGCCGCGCAGGCGCTGGGCAGCGGCACGATCCCGCAGCCGGCGACCCTGCCCGACGCCGTGCGCGTCGTGGTCGAGAGCGCCTACGGGATCGGCGTCGGCGACGTGTTCCTCTACAGCATCCCGCTCGCCGTGGTCACGCTGATCGCCGTCGTCCTCCTGCCCAACGTGAGCCTCGGCTCGAAGAACGCGGTGCAGCTCAAGGCGGAGCCGACCACTCCGTTGCAGGCCGCGGAGGACGCCCTCATCGCCGCCTCGGACGGCCAGGCGGCGCTCCGCCCCGTCGGCCAGGCCCGGCGGACGGACGACGCGACGCACGCCCGGGAGGGTCGCGAGGCCACTCCCGTCGGACACGGCCGCCACGCCGACGAGGAGCGGCAGGAGGAGCCGGTCGGGCACGCCCGGCACGCTGCTCCCACCGGCTCCGTCGACGTGATCGAGCGCTCCTGATGCCCGCCGCCGCGCCCTCGGCCGAGGCGCTGCACGAGGTCGAGGAGCAGATCACCGTGCTCGCCGTCCAGGTGCGCCTCGCCGTCCGGGACGCGGCGGCGTCGATCGACCCGGCGCTGCCGCCCTTCGGACTGCGGCTGCTGCGGATCCTCGAGCGCTGCGGTCCGGTCCACTCCGGTGCCGCGGCGGAGCGGCTCGGGGTCGACCGCAGCGCGATCAGCCGCCAGGCCCGCCAGCTCGCCGAGCTGGGCCTGGTCGAGATGACCTCCGATCCCGCCGACGGCCGAGCGCGGTTCCTCTCGCTCAGCGCGGCCGGATGCGAGCGGATGCGCGACCTCGGCGGCCGTCAGCGGCAGCGGATGCAGGAGGCGCTGAGCGCATGGCCCGAGGAGGACCTGCGCGCGTTCGCGGGGTACCTGGAGCGGCTGACCGCGGCGGAGTGAGCCGCGTGATCTGAACGAGTGGCGCGGACCGATGCGGTCCGCGCCACTTCTGCGTGCCGCCGGACGCGGCGCGGGCGCGCTGACCGCGCGCCGTCTCGCGCCACCCGGGGCCGACGCCGTCGTGGTCGTTCTACATTTCCTGAGATGTTCTCACTCAGGAGGCGATGACCCTGTTCTCTTTCGATCATGCAGCAGCGGCGGAGCTGGTCCGCACCTCGGACGAGGCGGCGGAGGCGCTCGCCTCCCAGGAGCTGCTGAGGTCCGTCGCTGCCGAGTACGCACTGGGCGAGTTCCGCGGCGCGTACGCCGAGCTGTTCCGCCGGGTCCGCCTCTGCGACAGGGAGAACCGCGGTCGGCTGAGCGCCGAGCTGCACGAGCTCGCCGACACGGTGCGGCTCGTGGCGAGGAAGGCCGAGGAGGAGCGTCGGCGCCGGGAGGAGTACGCGGCCTGGGAGCGGCGGGCGGACGAGCGCGAGCGGCAGCGCCGCCTCGATCCGGTCGCGGCCCTCGCGGCGGGAGTCGAGGAGGTCGTCGACCGGCCGCCGTCCGATCGGCCGGTCGTGCCTCCGCCGATCCGTGCGCTGTTCTCCCCCCGGTCGGTGCCCCGCACGTCCCCGGGCGGCCCCGCCGCGGGAGGCACGACCTCCGCCGACCCCGAGCGCCTCGACGTCTTCGTCTCGCAGACCCGGCAGGCGGACGAGGCGATGCGCTCCCGGCTCCAGGATCTGATGGCCGCCTGGGGAGCCTTCGGCAACCGCTGCTCGTGGGCGCCGGTCGAGTCCTTCTCGGTGCTCCGGGGCTTCCGCGAGCTGCTGTCGATCGGTGCGGCCGACGCGACCTGGGTCGAGCAGATCTCCCTGGCCTTCACCGCCGCGGGGGGAGCGGCGCTCTCCGTTCCGGTCCTCGACGCCGTCGGCACCCTGGTGCGGCCCCGGGGCGGCCGGAGCCTGCTCGACTCCCTCGCGGCGCTCTCGTCCGACGATCTCGCGACACTCCTGGCGGGGTCGCCCGACCTCGCGGCGCGCCTCGGGCGACTGGCTCCGACCCTCGTGAACGACTGGTGGCGGAGCCTCGACTCCACGGACGGCGCGCGCTTCTCGCCGCAGCAGGAGGCGCTGGTCGCCGGTCTGCCCGGGGTGATCGGGAATCTGGAGGGGGTGCCCTACCGCGCCCGGGCGAGGGCGAACGAGAGGGCGCTGAGGGCGCGGATCGCGGCGCTGAGGAGCGAGGCGGCGGGCCTGCGCGGGAAGGCAGGCGACGGGGAGCGACTCGCGGCGGTGGAGTCGCAGCTGGTGGCGCTGAGGGACGTGCGGGCATCGCTGCGGCGCGGTCTCGGTCAGGACTCGCGCTTCCTCGTCTCCCTGACCGCCGACGAGCCTCCGCTGGCCGCTGTCTCGATCGGCGATCCCGACACCGCCACGAACGTCACCTACGCCGTCCCCGGGATGGGGCAGACGACGGAGAGCATGACCCGATGGGCGAAGGCGTCGCAGAATCTGCAGTCGCTCCTCCCGCCCGGCAGCGCCGTCGTCTCCTGGATCGGCTACGAGACCCCGCCGATGGCGCGGCTCGGCGGGAACGGCATGGACGTCCTCACCTCGAACCAAGCCGTCGCCGGCGGCGCCGCACTCGCCTCGGCTGTCCAGGGGCTCTCCGCGGTCCGGGGCGACGACCTGCCGAAGCCGAACGTCGTCGCCCACTCCTACGGCAGCACCGTCATGGCCGTCGCCGCCTCGCGCTCGGACGTCGAGCTCGGGGTCGTCGTGACGCTGGGCTCGGCCGGCCTCCCGGACAGCGTCGACGAGGCGAGCGACCTACACGCGGAATCCGTCTTCGCGGGGCAGGCGCGGGACAAGTACCTCGGCGAGACCGAGAGCGGCGACGAGGCCGCGTGGATGGGCCGCGCCTTCAGCTGGAACCACCATACGGATCCCGCTGACGAGGACTTCGGCGCGCGCGTCTTCGGTGTGGAGACCGGAGGCGACGCCGGGAGGATCGTGACGGATCACGCTGCGCTGAAGAGCGACGACGGCGATCTCGCGGGGTACCTCGACACGAACACCGAGTCCCTGCAGAACGCGGCGTGGGCCGTCTCCCGGCGACTCGACCTGCTGACCGAGAACCGGCCGCTCGGACCGACCGCCTTCCAGAAGGCGGTCGTGGGAGCCTCCCATGGCGGGTAGAGGCTCTCCTCAGCGGACGGGCGTCGCGCTGACCGTCGCCGCTCTGCTCGTGATGTCGATGACCGCTTGTGCAACGGAGAAGGAGGCGAGACCGGTGAGCACGATGAGTCCTCGGGAGGGTCGGGATCGGGTGGTGGAGTTCGTGCGGGACTCCGCGGGGCGGCTCGATGTGGAGGGGTGGTGGCCGCGGAGCGGCGCGGCCAGGCCCGATGTGTGCGGCCCCGGCGACCGGGTGAGCGGTGCGAGCTACAGCTACGCCTGGTGGGCCCCGGCGGGCACCGATGTCGAGGGGGATGCGCGGAAGGTCGCGGACTACTGGGAGTCGCTGGGGATGACGGTGAGAGTGACCGATTCGACTCCGCGCCCGACGGTCTACGGGCAGGGCGGACCGGTGCTGCGGGCGAGCTTCGTCACCGGCGCTGTCGAGGAGATGTACATGATCGGGGCGGAGATGCCGTGCGCGCCCGGCGATTTCGAATCACTCCTCCTCGAGGACGAGGCTCAGCGCGCGGCGGGCGCGGTCCTTCCGGGTGATGAAGGGGTCGTCCCGAAGCCGGATCCGTGGGACCTCCCACTCCAGTCCGATCCGTCGGGTTCCGGCTCGGAGGGATGAGCCGCCCCGTCCACCGCGTCCGGATCGGAGATGCCGACGTCGCTTCCGTTGCCGGGGGAGGGGTCGGCCTCAGCGCGGTGCGCCCACCAGCTGCGCGACGTGCACGACGAAGGCGCGGCGGCGGTCGCGCGTCTCCTCCCCGCCCCGGGAGGCGAAGGGGGTGAGGTGCCAGATCTCGCAGAGGCCGAGGAGGGCGATGAAGAGGTCGTCGGCGGACCAGCTCGCGTCGACGACGCCGGCGCGCTGCCACTCGAGGACCCGGGCCTCGGGGGCGGGGATCCCGCCGAGCTGCTCGCCGGCCTCCTCCCAGACGCCGGCTCCCTCCAGGCGCGCCCAGGTGAGCAGGCGCAGGAACTCCGGGTGCTCCCACACGTGGTCGAACATGCGGCCCGCGAGGTCGGGGAGGTCCGCCGCCTCGGCGAGGAGCGTCTCGTCGAGAGCGCCGAGCGCCTCGACGACGGTCGCGACGAACAGGCCGCGCTTGCCGCCGTAGTAGGCGTAGAGCCGCTCCTTGTTCAGACCCGCGGCCGCGGCCACACGGTCGACCCGGGCGCCCGCGAAGCCGTGGGCGGCGAACTCGACGGAGGCCGCGCGGAGGATCCGCTCGCGCGCGGGCAGCGCCGCATCGGATGTCGGCTCCATGGTTCACCTCCGGGCGCTCGAACGATACACTCTTCTTCGCCCAACCAACTGGTTGGGGTGGTTCGGCCCCGATGACGCGGCTCGGATCCGGACCCGCCGGTCCCGCTCCGCTCCGTGTGAAAGGCCGCCATGCCCTCCCCGTCCGCTCCCTCCTCCGCCCGCCGCTGGTGGGTGCTCGTGATCCTCGCGCTCACGCAGCTCGTCGTCGTGCTCGACGGCACCATCGTCACGATCGCCCTCCCCGCCGCGCAGGCCGATCTCGGCCTCACCGACGTCGAGCGCCAGTGGGTCGTCACCGCCTACGCCCTCGCGTTCGGCGCGCTCCTGCTCCTGGGCGGCCGCATCGCCGACTACACCGGCCGCAAGCGCACCTACCTGATCGGGATGATCGGCTTCGGCGCCGCCTCCGCCTGGGGCGGCCTCGCCACCTCCGGCACCGAGCTGATCGCCGCCCGCGGGCTGCAGGGCGCCTTCGCCGCGCTGCTCGCTCCGGCCGCTCTGGCCCTCCTCACCGTCTCCTTCCCCTCCGGCCGCGAGCGGGGCACGGCCTTCGCCGTCTTCGGAGCGGTCGCCGGAGCGGGCGCCGCCGTCGGCCTCGTGCTGGGCGGGCTGCTCACCGAGTTCGCCGACTGGCGCTGGTGCCTCCTCGTCAACGTCCCCGTCGTCGTGGTCGGCGCGATCGCCGGCCAGCTGCTCGTCACCGAGAGCCGCGCGGAGGGGCGCAATCGCTTCGACGTCGCCGGGACGATCACCGTCGCGCTCGGGCTCGCGAGCGTCGTCTACGGCTTCACCCTCGCCGAGCAGGGCTGGCTCGGCGTCGACACCCTCGGCTTCCTCCTCGTCGGCGTGCTGCTGCTGGCCCTCTTCGTGCGGATCCAGGCCCGCTCCGACCACCCGTCGCTGCCGCTGCGCATCGTCGCCGACCGCGTCCGCGGCGGAGCCTTCCTGGTCCAGGCGATCGTCGGCAGCGTGATGATCGGCTCCACCCTCTACCTGACCCTGCACCTGCAGCTGGTCCTGGGCCTGCCGCCGCTCGAGGCGGGCCTGGCCAATCTGCCGATGACGGTGACGATCATGATCGTCGCCGGAGTCGCCGCCAAGCTGCTGCCGCGCATCGGCCCGCGCGTGCTGATGATCGTCGGCCCGCTGATCGCGGCGGCCGGGCTGCTCTACCTGAGCCGCATCACCCCCGACGGCGGCTACCTCCTCGAGGTGCTGCCCGCGCTGATCCTCCTGGGCGTCGGCATGGCGATGGTCTTCGTGCCGCTGCAGAACCTCGCGCTCACCGGAGTCGCGGCCCACGACGCCGGTGCCGCCGGAGCGACCGCCAACGCCGCCATGCAGATCGGCGGCTCGATCGGGCTGTCGATCTTCACGACCCTCTACGCGGGAGTCGCGGGTGAGCAGCAGTCGCCGGTCGCCTTCGTCGACGGCTACTCCGCGGTCTTCGTCGCGGCCGCGATCGGGCTGGTCGTGGCCTCCGTCGTCGCCGTCGCGATGATCCGGGTGAAGAAGGAGGAGTTCCTCGCTCAGGCTCCGAAGGAGGCCGTCGCCCACCTGGGCTGATCCCGGCCTAGGCTCGGAAGCGCTATGCAGCCACTGACCGAGACCGAGATCCGCGAGTCCTTCGTCAACGCCTCCCGCAAGGAGGTCGCCGACCTCGCGCTGCCGAAGGGCTTCGACGCGCTGGACTGGTCGGTCATCGACCATCTCGGCTGGCGCGACCGGAGGATGGGCCGCCGCGCCTACGTCGTCGTGCCGCTGGAGGAGCGCCTCGTCGGGGTCCTGCTCACCCAGGCCGACGCCCTGCCGCGCTCGCGGGCGCAGTGCTCGTGGTGCCGCGACGTGCAGCTCCCGAACGACGTCGTCTTCTTCGGGGCGCGGAAGGCCGGAGCGGCCGGGCGGGCGGGGGACTCGCTCGGCACGCTCGTCTGCTCCCGCTTCGAGTGCTCGGTGAATGTGCGGCGGCGCCCGTCGGTGGCCTACATCGGGTTCGACCTCGAGGCGGCGCGGGCGCAGCGGATCGCGACTCTGCGGGCGCGCACCGAGGGCTTCGCGCGCGAGGTGCTCGGCGAGGCGTGACCGCGCTCAGCGGCGCGTGGACGCGCGCACGTGCATCCGCTCGCCCTGGCGGCCGAAGAGGCTGAGGAACTCGACCTGCTGCTCGTCGGCGCGGCCGAACCAGTGCGGCACCCGGGTGTCGAACTCGGCGGCCTCGCCGGCCGGCAGCACCAGATCGTGCTCGCCGAGCCGCAGGCGGAGCCGCCCGCTCAGCACGTAGAGCCACTCGAAGCCCTCGTGCGCGCGCTGCTCCGCCGGCTCCGTCACCGGCCCGGCCGGGAGCGTGTGCTTGAACGCCTGGAGCGCGCCCGCGTCGCGGCTGAGCGGCTGGATGAGCATGCCGTTCCGGCGCACCGGCCGCCCGTGCACGCGGGGATCTTCCGGCGCGGCGCCGACGAGCTCGTCGAGCGGCGCCCCGAGGGCGCGGGCGATCGGGAGGAGCAGCTCCAGCGTCGCGCGACGGCCTCCGCTCTCGAGGCGCGAGAGGGTGCTCGCCGAGATGCCGGTCTCGGCCGCGAGGGACGCGAGCGTGCGGTCGCGGCGGGTGCGCAGGCGCCGGAGCCGTGGTCCGACGGCGGCGACGATCTCGTCGTCGGAGGGGGCGGGCGGGGTCTCGGGCACGACGCCATCCTGGCACGGGCGGTCGCGCCGCATGCCGGAACGGCACGGATCATCGCGGCCCAGCCCGGGGCGGCGGAGCATCGACCCATGACCTCCACCGACGCCCCCACCGGCCCGTCCGCCCCCGCCCCCGCCGACGTCCTGATCCTCGGCGCCTCCTTCGCCGGCCTCGCCGCCGCCACCGCCCTCGGCCGCAGTCTCCGCGACGTCCTCGTCGTCGACGGCGGACCTCCGCGCAACGCACCCTCGCCCGGTGCCCACAACGTGCTGACCCGCGACGGCGTGCCGCCCACGGAGCTGGTGCGCCTGGCGCGCGCCGAGGCCGAGGGCTACGGAGCACGGGTGGTCGAGGGCGAGGCGGTCCGCGCGTCCGCGGGACCCGAGGGCGTGACCGCGACCCTCGCCGACGGCACGGTCCTCCGCGCGCGCCGCCTCCTGCTCGCGACCGGCGTCCGCGACCTGCTGCCGGAGATCCCCGGGCTCGGCGCCCGCTGGGGACGGGACGTCCTGCACTGCCCCTACTGCCACGGCTTCGAGGTGCGCGGCCGGCGGATCGGCGTGCTCGGCAGCTCGTTCGCCGGGCACCAGGCGCAGATGTTCCGGCAGCTCAGCGACCGGACGTCGATCCTGCTCCACGGCGCACCCGCGCCCGCCGGCGACGATGCGGCGGCGCTGGCCGCCCGCGGGATCGCTCTGGTGCCCGGCCGCGTCGAGAAGGTCCTCGTCGAGGACGACCGCCTGGTCGGCGTGGTGATCGACGGTCGGCGGCACGAGCTCGACGCGCTCGTCGTCGGCCCGCGGGTCGAGGGGCGGCTCCCCGAGGGGCTCGGCCTCGAGCTCGCCGACCACCCGTCGGGAGTCGCGCGGCACCTCGCCGTCGATCCGATGGGCCGGACCGGCGTCGCCGGGGTCTTCGCCGCGGGCTCGCTGGTCGAGCCCATGGCGCAGGTCGTCGCCTCGTCCGCCGACGGGCTGCGCGTGGGCGCGGCGATCAACCACGACCTGATCGAGGAGGAGATCGCCGCCGCACTGCGGGCCGCCTGACGCGCGCTCAGCGGCGGCGGTACTCCAGCTCCGGGCGGCCGGGGGAGCCGTAGCGGGGCGCGCGGTCCGCCACTCCGGAGTCGGCGAGGTGCTCGAGGTAGCGGCGGGCCGTCACCCGCGAGATGTCGAGGCGGGTGGCGAGCTCGGCCGCCGAGAGGCCGACGGGGCCCAGCAGTGCGGTGACGGCCTCGAGGGTCTGGGCCGAGAGCCCCTTGGCCAGACCCGGGGCGTTGGAGGTGCGGAGCGCCGCGAAGGCCCCGTCCACCTCGTGCTGGCTGGCGACGTCGGCGCCGTGCATCCGCTCGCGGTACGACCGGTAGCTGGCGAGCTTGGCGGCGAACGCGCTGAAGACGAACGGCTTGATCAGGTACTGCACGATGCCGGCGGCGACGGAGGCGCGCACGTTCGCGGCGTCGCGGACGGCGGTGATCGCGATGACGTCGACGTCCAGGCCCGCCGCCCTGACGGCCCGGCAGAGGTCGAGGCCGCCCATGTCCGGCAGGTTCATGTCGAGCAGGATCAGCGCGATGCCCGGGTCCGCGCGCAGCGCCCGGATCGCCTCCGCCCCGCTGCCGGCGACCGCGGCCACCTCGAAGCCCTCGACCCGCCGGACGTAGTCGGCGTGGGCGCTCGCGGTCAGCGGCTCGTCCTCGACGACGAGCACCCGGATCACGACGCCACCCGCGCGGGCAGCGGCAGCTGCACCGTGAACACCGCGCCGACGTGGCGCGAGACCTCGATCGAGCCGCCGAGCCGCTCCACCACCTGCTGCACCAGCGCCAGGCCGATGCCGCGGCCGAAGCCGTCCGACTCCTTCGTCGAGTAGCCGCGCGCGAAGACGTCGGCGGTGCCGGCGACTCCGGGGCCGCTGTCCGACACCTGCACCACCAGCTCGCCCTCGGCCAGGCCGAGGTAGACCTCCACCCACGGCTCGCGGTCCGGAGCGGAGGAGGCGGCCGCGTCGAGGGCGTTGTCGATCAGATTGCCCAGCACCGTCACGAGGTCCCCGGGCTCCAGCCCCTGCGTGCCGGGCTCGAGGTGCGTCTCGAAGTGCAGCTCGACGCCGCGCTCGCGGGCCTGCGCGGCCTTGCCCAGCAGCAGGGCGGCGATCACCGGCTCCTGCACGGAGCCGAGGACCCGGTCGGCCAGGCGCTGGCTGAGGTTCAGCTCGCCGGCGGCGAACGCGAGCGCCTCGTCGGGCCGGCCGAGCTCGATCAGCGACGCGATGGTGTGCAGGCGGTTCGAGAACTCGTGGGTCTGCGAGCGCAGCGCGTCCGAGAGGGTGCGCAGCGACTCCAGCTCGCCGCTCACCCGCTGCAGCTCGGTGCGGTCCCGGAGCGTGACGACCGTGCCCAGGGGGCGGGCGCCGGGGGAGGCGGCGGGCCGCTCGTTCACTACGAGGATCCGCTCGCGGGCCACGACCAGGCGGTCCGAGACGGGCTCGTCGTCCTGCAGCAGCTCGCGCAGGGCGACGGGGAGGTCGAGCTCGGCGACCGGCACCGGCGTCCGCACGCCCTCGAGCCCGAGCAGCTCCAGCGCGTGGTCGTTGGCGAGCACCAGTCGGCCGCGGTCGTCGACCAGCAGCAGCCCCTCCCGCACCGAGTGCAGGACGGACTCGTAGTAGGCGAAGACCTGGCTCATCTGCTCCGGGCCCCGCCCGCCCGTGACCCGCCTCAGGTAGCGGGCGAGGAGCCACGAGCCGAGCGCGCCGAGCGCGACCGCCCCGAGCGCGCCCCACGCGACGACCTGCACGCGGGCGGCGAAGGAGGCGTCCACGGCCGAGAGCGTGACGCCCGCCGACACTAGCGCGACGACCGCGCCGTCGGCGTCCTCGATCGGCGCGACGGCGCGGACGGAGGGCCCGAGCGTGCCGGTGTACGTCTCGGTGAAGGTCCGCCCCTCCAGCGCGGGCTCGATCGTGCCCTGGAACGGCAGGCCGATCCGGTCGCGGTCGCGGTGGGTGTACCGGGTGCGGTCGGGGGCCATGATCGTGAGGAAGTCGACGCCGGTGTCCCGCATGACCTCCTCGGCGTACGGCTGCAGGCTCGCGGAGGGATCCGCACCGGCCGTCGACTCGAGGACGAACGGATTGTCGGCCACCGTCCGCGCCACGACGAGGCTCCGTTGGGCGGCCTCGTCGCCCGCCCGGCTCCGCGCGTCGAGGGCCAGCACCGCGACGGCCGCTGCGGCGATCAGCAGGATGCTCAGCAGCTGCACGGCGAACAGGCGCGCGGCGATGCTGCCGCGCGGTCCGCGTGCGCTCGGCGTCCTGACCATGCCACTCCCTCGTGAGCGAGCGCTCGGGGCGCCCCGCCGTGAACAGTATGAACGCAACCGTGCCGGGCTCCGGAGGCGGGGCCACCATCGTCCTACCCCCTCACCTCGACGAAGAGAAGGACACCCCCATGGCGAAGACGCCTCAGACGCCGTCCGACCGGCTGATCCCCGCGGTCACCCCTCCGAAGACCCGGCGGCGCATCGACCGGAACCACTGGCTCTACATCGCCGTCATCATCGCCGTGGTCGCCGGCGTCGTGGTCGGACTCGTCGCTCCCGCCTTCGCGGCGACGCTCGAGCCCGTCGGCAAGGCCTTCGTCGGACTGATCAAGATGATGATCGCGCCGATCATCTTCTGCACCATCGTCATCGGCATCGGCTCCATCGCGAAGGCCGCCACGGTCGGCAAGGTCGGCGGACTCGCGCTGGGCTACTTCATCGTGATGTCGACCTTCGCCCTGGCGATCGGCCTCGTCGTCGGCAACATCCTGCACCCGGGCGAGGGCCTCGACATCTCGAGCGCCACCTACGACACCAGCGACCTCAAGGCCGAGAGCACCAGCGACTTCGTCCTCGGGATCATCCCCGTCTCGCTGTTCTCCTCGCTCGTGGACGGCAGCATCCTGCAGACCCTCTTCGTCGCGCTGCTCGTCGGCTTCGCGCTGCAGAAGATGGGCGCCAAGGGCCAGCCGATCCTCGGAGCGATCAAGCAGCTCCAGATCCTGGTCTTCCGCATCCTCTCGATGGTGCTCTGGGTCGCCCCGATCGGCGCGTTCGGCGCCATCGCCGCGGTCGTCGGCAAGACCGGCTGGGGAGCGGTCGTCGCTCTCGCCACCCTGATGATCGGCTTCTACATCACCTGCGCGATCTTCGTGGTCGTCGTCCTCGGCCTGCTGCTGCGCCTGGTGACCGGCGTCAGCATCTTCTCGCTGATGAAGTACCTGGCCCGCGAGTACCTGCTGATCGTCGGCACCTCCTCCTCGGAGGCGGCGCTGCCCCGCCTGATCGCGAAGATGGAGCACCTCGGCGTCTCCAAGCCCGTCGTCGGCATCACCGTGCCCACCGGCTACTCCTTCAACCTCGACGGCACGGCGATCTACCTCACGATGGCGTCGCTGTTCATCGCCTCGGCCACCGGAGCGCCGATGTCGATCCCGGAGCAGATCGGCCTCCTCCTCTTCATGATGATCGCCTCGAAGGGCGCCGCGGGCGTCACCGGAGCGGGCCTGGCCACGCTGGCCGGCGGCCTCCAGTCCTTCCGTCCCGACCTGGTCAACGGCGTCGGCGTGATCGTCGGCATCGACCGCTTCATGTCCGAGGCCCGCGCGGTCACCAACTTCACCGGCAACGCGGTCGCCACCCTTCTCGTGGGCACCTGGACCAAGCAGATCGACATGGTGCAGGTCCGCGAGGTCCTCGGCGGGCGCTCGCCCTTCGACGAGACCACGCTCGGAGCGGACGAGCACGAGGCCCCCGCGTCGGGCACCTCGATCACCGAGGGGATCGCCTCGATCCAGGACTCCGACGAGGCGTCGCGGATGCGCGCGGAGATCGCGGCCAAGCGCTAGCCGATCCGATCGCGACGGCCCCGCCTCCCGGAACCGGTCCGGGAGGCGGGGCCTCCGTCGTACGCGGGTCAGTGCCTCCGCACCCCGAGCAGAGGCAGGGTCACCGAGCAGAGCGGCCCGATCAGCACCGCGAAGAGGAGGGTGCCGAGGCCGGCGTCGCCGCCGAGGGCCCAGCCGATGAGCAGCACCGTGAGCTCGACGCCCGAGCGCGCCACCCAGATCGGCAGGCCCGTGCGGGTGTGCAGGCCCAGCATCAGTCCGTCGCGGGGCCCCGGACCGAGGTGGGCGCCGATGTAGATCCCGCTCGCGACCGCCAGAAGCACGAGGCCTCCGGCGAAGAGCAGGCCGCGGGCCCACCACTCCTCCGGCGTCGCCAGCACACGCAGTCCGACGTCGATCATCGTGCCGACCACGAGCACGTTCAGCACGGTGCCGAGACCGGGCCGCTGTCGGAGGGGGATCCACAGCAGCAGGACGAGCAGGCCGATCACGTTCGTGAGCAGTCCGATCCCGAGCCCGGTCTGGTGCGCGACCCCCTGGGCGAAGACGGTCCACGGGTCCACGCCGATCGCCGCGCGGATCATCATCGCGTCGGCGAATCCGTAGAGGATCAGGCCCACCAGCAGGCGCGGCACGGGTCGGAGGCGCCACTGGCCCGCTGGGGGAGCGGCGGCGGCAACGGGAGCGGTGAGGGTCATGGACTCATCACAGCGCGACATTGGCCTTCTTCGCGCGGTCCAATCCGGCTACCTTGGACGCATGGCTGATGTCCACTTCGGCGCGCGCGCCCTGCAGACCCTCCTCGGCGACTGGCGCGAGCAGCGCGGCACCCGGCCCGCCTACCTCGCGCTGGCCGACCGGATCCGCCTCCTCGGGATCGACGGCCGCATCCCCGCGGGCAGCCGCCTGCCCGCCGAGCGCGAGCTCTCGGCCCGCCTCGGCGTCAGCCGCACGACCGTGGCCGCCGCGTACCGCGAGCTGCGCGACAGCGGCTACCTCGTCAGCGTGCGCGGCTCCGGCAGCGTCACCCGCCTGCCGGGATCGGCCGTGCACGCGGTGCCCTCGCTCGCGCCGGACTTCCTCGACTTCACCAAGGCGGCACTGCCCGCCGTCCCCGAGCTGGCCGAGGCGTACACCCGCGCGGCGCAGGCGGCCCCCGAGCACTTCGACTCCGGCTCCTACGACACGGTCGGCCTGCCGGTGCTGCGCCGCGCGATCGCCGAG
This sequence comes from Rathayibacter sp. AY1C6, assembly GCF_002931535.1. NCBI lineage: Bacteria > Bacillati > Actinomycetota > Actinomycetes > Micrococcales > Microbacteriaceae > Rathayibacter > Rathayibacter sp. AY1C6. Next base: position 142,552 of record NZ_PSWC01000004.1, read on the forward strand.
CGCTACACCGCGCGGGGTCTGCGCACCGAGCCCGGCCAGATCATGGTGACCATCGGCGCGCAGCACGCGATCGCGCTCGTCGCCCGCACCCTGCTCGCGCGGGGCGACCGGGCGCTGATCGAGGCCCCGACCTACCCGCACGCCTACGAGGCCCTCCGGCTGGCCGGCGCGCGGCTCGTGCCGGTGAACGTCGACGGGGCGGACGGCTGGGACGGAGAGGGCCTGATCGCCGCGCTGCGCGGCACGAGCCCGAGCCTGGCCTACCTGATGCCCGACTTCCACAACCCGACCGGCCGCTCCATGGCCCCCGAGCTGCGGGAGCGGGCGATCGCCGCCGCGGCCCGGCAGGGCACGCTGATCATCGCCGACGAGACGACGGCCGAGCTCGACATCGACCGGCGGATGACGCCGCTGCCGTTCGCCGCCTACGGGCCCGAGGGGACGGTGCTCTCGATCGGCTCCGTCGGCAAGACGCTGTGGGGCGGCATCCGGATCGGCTGGATCCGCGCCGAGCGAGCGGTGATCCGCAAGCTGGCGCTGGCGCGCTCGGCGAGCGACCTCGGCACGCCGATCCTGGAGCAGCTCCTGGTCGCGGACATGCTCGGCCGGATGGACGGCGTGCTGGAGCTGCGGCGCTCGCAGCTGCGCGCGGGCCGCGACCACCTCGAAGCGGCCCTGGCGCGCGCGATCCCGGAGTGGAGCGTGCCGCGGGTCTCGGGCGGCCTCTCCACCTGGGTGGGCCTGGGCCGGCCGGCGAGCTCGCAGCTCGCGCTCGCCGCCCGGACGGCGGGCCTGCTGATCACCGCGGGCCCGCGCTTCGGGATCGACGGCGCCTTCGAGCGCTTCCTCCGCATCCCGATCGGCTACTCGCCCGAGGCGACCGACCGGGCCGTGGAGGCGCTCGCGACGGCGTGGGCGCAGGTCGCCCGGCACCCGGCGGCCGACCCGGGGTACCTCGCCGACGTGGTCTGAGGTGGAGTGCCCGCCGGGCGTGTGAGATCGTTCTCTCATGAGCGACGGGTACGGCTACCTGCTGATCCACTTCGTGGAGGACCGGACCGGCCACAGCGAGAAGATCTTCCTCTCGCTCAGCCGGGGCGACGATCCGCTGCGCTGGCGGGCGCTCGGGCCGGTGCTGGAGTGGACCGGCGGCACGGGCGGCGTCCGCGACCCCCACATCGTCCGCGGGCCGCGGGGCTTCCACCTCGTCGCCACCGATCTCCGCGTCTGGCGGCCCGAGGGCCCGGACTGGGACCACTACCGGCACCGGGGGAGCCGCGACCTCGTGGTCTGGGACTCCCCGGACCTCCTCGAGTGGTCCGAGCCGCGCGCGGTCGCCGTCGCTCCCGAGGGCGCGGGCATGGCCTGGGCGCCGGAGTCGGTCTACGACCCGGTCTCGGGCGACTTCCTCGTGCACTGGTCCTCCGGCCTGGCCGAGGACGGCGACCCCGCCACCGGCGAGACGGGCGACAGCCGCATCATGATGTCCCGCACGCGCGACTTCCGCACGTTCGCCGAGCCCGAGACCTACCTGCGGCTGCCCGGCGGAGTGATCGACATGACGCTGCTGATCGAGGGCACGGCCGTCCACCGCTTCGCCAAGCAGCACGACGACGCCCCCGACACGATGCAGGTGTTCCAGCAGGTCGGCTCCTCCCTCCTCGCGGACGACTTCACCACCGTCGCGCGGGGGATCGGGCAGGAGCTCGGCCCGAGCATCGAGGGGCCGCTGGTCTTCCGGCACCACCGCGAGGAGCGCTGGTCGCTCTGGGTCGACCAGTACGCCCTCCGCCCCTACGGCTACCGCGCCTACACGAGCACCGACCCGGCCTCGGGCCGCTGGGAGCTCGCGGAGGAGTTCGACCTGCCCGAGGACACCAAGCACGGAGCGGTCCTCCCGCTCACCCGATCCGAGTACACGGCGCTCGACGAGCGCCACCCCGCCTGAGAGGCCCCGCATGACCGACTTCAGCCCCCGTCTCGCCGACGCCCTCGTCGCCGTCCTCGGTGCCGACGGCGCTCCGCTCGCCCACGCCGACGTGACGGTCGAGCAGCGCCGCCACGCCTTCGCCTTCGGCTGCACCCCTCCGAGCACCGACCTCGCGCGCGCCGAGGAGCGCCGGCTCTGGCTCGACCTGTTCGACACGGCGACGCTCCCCGTCTACTGGGGACGCTTCGAGCCGGAGCGCGGCCGCACCGCGACGGAGGAGGTGCTCGCCGAGGCGCGCGTGCTCGCCGCGGACGGCGTCCGCCTGAAGGGGCACCCGCTCGTCTGGCACTACGTGAAGCCGGAGTGGCTCGACGCGCTGCCGCTGGACGAGGCCGAGCAGCTCCTCCGCGCGCGCATCCGCCGGGAGGTGGGCGCCTTCGCCGGGCTGATCGACACCTGGGACGCGATCAACGAGGTCGTCGTCATGCCGCGCTTCGCGAACGAGCCGGACGGCGTGACGAACGCCGTCACCCGCCTCGCCCGCGAGAAGGGACGCGTCGGCATGGTCGAGCTGGCCTTCTCGGAGGCGCGCAGCCTCGGCACCGGACCGGTGCTCGTGCTGAACGACTTCGACCTCGGGCCCGAGTACGAGCGGCTGATCGAGGACGTGCTCGAGGCCGGGATCCGGCCCGATGCGATCGGCCTGCAGTCGCACATGCACCAGGGGTTCCGCGGGGAGGAGCAGATCGCGGCGATCTGCGACAGGTTCGCGCGCTTCGGTCTGCCGCTGCACTGGACCGAGACCACCCTCGTCTCGGGCGAGCTGATGCCCGCCGAGATCGAGGACCTCAACGACCACGTGGTCGAGGACTGGCCGACCACTCCGGAGGGGGAGGCACGGCAGGCGGACGAGATGGTGCGGCACTACGAGACGCTGGTCGCGCATCCGGCGGTCGAGGCGATCACCTACTGGGGCTTCGACGACGCCGGAGCCTGGCTCGGAGCGCCGGGCGGGTTCCTCCGCCGCGACGGGAGCCCGAAGCCGGCCTACGAGGCGCTGCGCTCGCGGATCCGCGGGGACTGGTGGCTCGAGCCGACGGTGCTCCGGACGGACGCCGAGGGGCGCGTCGGAGTCCGGGCCTTCGCCGGGGACTTCGCGCTCTCGAGCGCGGGGGCGGGCGCTGCAGTGAGCCTCCCTGTCGGGTCGTCGACGGCGGAGGTCCGCCTGGGCTGAGGGCGTCCGGGCCGGCCGGTGGCGCGGGTCGCCCCGTCGCGCGCCCCGGAACGCCGCGTCCCTCCCAACACTCAGTCGGCTGATGGAAGACTCGGAGGGTGCATCTCCTCGCGGTCCTCAGCATGAAGAACCGGGCGCTCATCGCGCTCGTCACCGTCGTCATCGCCGTCTTCGGCGGAGTCGCCCTGACCGGGCTCAAGCAGGAGCTCGCGCCGTCGATCTCCTTCCCGCAGCTCGCCGTCGTCACGTCCTACCCGGGCGCCGCTCCGGAGGTGGTCAACGACGACGTCTCGACGCCGATCGAGACCGCCATCCAGGGGGTGCCGGGGCTCGAGACGACCAGCGCGACGTCCTCCACGGACTCCTCCCTCATCTCGGCGTCCTTCACCTACGGCACCGACCTCGCCACCGCCGAGCAGAAGATCCTGCAGGCGATCAACCGGATCAAGAGCACGCTCCCGGACGGCGTCGACCCGCAGGTGGTCACCGGCTCCCTCGACGACCTGCCGGTGCTGCAGCTCGCCGTGTCGAGCGACGGCGACGCGGACGCGCTGGCCGAGCGCCTGCGCACCACGGTCATCCCGGACCTGGAGAAGGTCGAGGGCGTGCGCGAGGCGGCGCTCGTCGGCGAGACCGCCCAGCGCGTCACGATCACTCCGGACGACGCGGCGCTCGCCGCGGCCGGCCTCTCGACCGGCGACATCCGCTCGGCCCTGCAGCAGAACGGCGTGCTCGTCGCGGGCGGACAGATCACCCAGGACGGGTCGACCTTCTCGGTGCAGTCGGGCGTCAAGCTCGACTCGACCGACGCGATCGCGGCGCTGCCGCTGCTGCCGTCCGCAGGTGCCTCCGCGGGTGCGGGCGGCGCCGGTGCGTCAGCGGGCGCGGGTGCCTCCGCGGGTGCCGGGGCTTCCGCCGGCGGCTCCGACGCCGGAGCGGCGGCGGGAGGCGCGGCCGTGACCGCAGAGCCGACGGTCACCACCCTCGGCTCCGTCGCGACGGTCGCCGTCACCGACGCCCCCGTCACCTCGATCTCGCGCGTCAACGGCCAGCCCGCCCTGACCCTCTCGATCACGAAGCTCCCGGCCGCGAACACCGTCGATGTGTCGACCGGCGTGGCCGCGCTGCTCCCGGACCTCGAGGAGTCGATCGGCGACAACGCCGCCTTCACCCCGGTCTTCGACCAGGCGCCCTACATCCAGGAGTCGATCGCGTCGCTCGCGCAGGAGGGGGCGCTCGGCCTCGTCTTCGCCGTGCTGGTGATCCTGCTGTTCCTGCTGTCGGTGCGCTCGACCCTGGTCACGGCCATCTCGATCCCGACCTCGGTGCTGATCACCTTCATCGGCCTGCAGACGGCCGGCTACACCCTCAACATCCTGACCCTCGGCGCGCTCACCATCGCGATCGGCCGTGTGGTCGACGACTCCATCGTCGTGATCGAGAACATCAAGCGGCACCTCGACGCGGGTGAGGACCGGGCCCGGACCATCGCGGTCGCCGTCCGCGAGGTCGCCGGCGCGATCACCGCCTCCACGATCACCACGGTCGCGGTGTTCCTGCCGATCTCGTTCGTCGGCGGCACCACGGGCGAGCTGTTCCGGCCCTTCGCGCTGACCGTGTCGATCGCCCTGCTCGCCTCCCTCGTGGTGGCGCTGACGATCGTGCCGGTGCTCGCCTACTGGTTCCTCCGCCCCTCGAAGCGGCCGGCGGTGCGCCAGGCCGCGCAGGCGGCGCTCGCGGAGGAGCGCGCGGCGGCCGGAGGGGCACCCGCCTCGGGGGTCCCGGCCGACACCGCCGCGCCGGTCGAGGAGGCCCCGCACCACGGCGCCCACGCCGCTCCCCGGCGGGCGCGCGGGCTGCAGTCGGTGTACGGCCCGATCATCCACTGGACGCTGAAGCACTCGGTCGTCACCGTCCTCCTCGCGCTGCTCGTGCTCGTCGGGACCGGTGCGCTGTACCCGCTGATGAAGACGAACTTCCTCGGCTCCAGCGGGCAGGACACCTTCACCGTCACACAGACGGTCCCCGTCGGCCAGAGCCTCGACGCGCAGGACGCGACGGCGCAGCAGGCGAGCACGGCGATCCTCGGCGTCGACGGCGTCGAGACCGTCCAGCTCACCGTCGGCTCCTCCGGCGGTCTGCAGAGCGCGTTCGGCGGGGGAGGAGGCGGCGGCACCTCGATCCGCTACTCCGTCACCACCGATGAGTCGGCCGACCAGGAGGCCGTGCAGGCGGACGTCCGCGACGCGCTGTCGGGCGTCGCCTCGGCCGAGGACATCAGCGTCGCCGCCTCCTCCGGCTTCGGCGCCTCCTCGGACATCGAGGTCGACCTCTCGACCGCCTCGCAGAGCGACCTCCAGAGCGCGAGCGACCAGCTCCTCGAGGCCCTGCGCGGGACCGACGGGATCAGCCAGGCCGAGAGCAACCTCTCCTCCTCGCTGCCCTACATCGCGGTGCGGGTCGACCGCGACGCCGCGGCCCGGGCGGGTCTCAGCGAGGTCGCCGTGGGCACGATCGTCAGCCAGGCGCTCCAGCCCAGCCAGGTCGGCAGCGTCGTGATCGACGACCGCACCCTCTCGATCTACCTGGCCGACGGGCAGCCGCCGGCCACCGTGGACGAGCTGCGGAACCTCGAGGTGCCGACCCTCACCGGCACCGTCGCGCTCTCCACCCTCGCGGCGGTCGAGCAGACGGACGGTCCGGCGAGCATCACCACCGAGCGCGGGCAGCGCACCGCGACCATCACCGTCACCCCGGAGGGCGACGACCTCGCCTCGGCCAACGTCGCCGTGCAGAACGCGATCGACGCGACGGCGCTTCCGGCCGGTGTCGACGCCTCCCTCGGCGGAGTGACCGCCGACCAGGCCGACGCGTTCTCGCAGCTGGGCATCGCGCTGCTGGTCGCGATCCTGATCGTCTACGTCGTGATGGTGGCGACGTTCCGCTCGCTCCTGCAGCCGCTGCTCCTGCTCGTGTCGGTGCCGTTCGCGGCGACCGGCGCGATCCTCCTGCAGGTGATCACCGGCGTGCCGCTGGGCGTGCCGTCCCTGATCGGCGTGCTGATGCTGATCGGCATCGTCGTCACGAACGCGATCGTGCTCGTGGACCTGGTGAACCAGTACCGCGACCGCGGGATGCCGGTGCGGGAGGCGCTGCTGCACGGCACCGAGCGGCGGCTCCGGCCCATCCTGATGACCGCCCTCGCGACGATCTTCGCCCTGCTGCCGATGGCGCTGGGGATCACGGGCCACGGCGGCTTCATCTCGCAGCCGCTGGCGATCGTCGTGATCGGCGGCCTGGTGTCCTCGACGGTGCTGACCCTCGTGGTCCTGCCCGTCGTCTACAACCTGGTCGAGGGGTATCGTGAGCGGCGGCGTGCCGCCCGCGCCGGGAAGGCGTCGGCATGACGGACATCAGGGATGCGGCCGAGACGGTCGGCTCGCGCTGGCGCAGCGGCCCGGAGCGCGCCACCGCGGTCCTCGACGAGATCGGTCCGGAGCGCTTCGTCGCCCGCGACTTCCGCCCGGGCACGCTCCGGCACCTCGTCCTGATCCGCTTCCGCCCGACGGCGCTGGTCGCCGAGGCGGACGAGGTCACCCGCCGCTTCCTCGCCCTCGCCGACGAGTGCGTCCGCGACGGACGGCCCTACATCGAGTCGATCGAGACCGGGCCGCAGCTGAGCATCGAGGGCGCGGGCGAGGGGTTCGACCGCGCGTTCCTGCTGACCTTCTCCTCCGAGGGCGACCTGCACTACTACCTGGGCCGGCCGGCCGTCGAGGACCCCGCGCACTGGGATCCGGCGCACGACGCGTTCAAGGAGTTCGTCGGGCCGTTCGTCGACACGGCCGGCATCGTCGCGTTCGACTTCCGACCCGAAGCGCACTGATGGCGACTCCCGAGTTCGTGCTGCGGCTGCGCGACCGGATCGGGACCGAGCTGCTCTGGCTCACCGGCGTGACCGCGGTGATCCTCCGCGAGGAGCCGGCGCTCGAGGTCCTGCTCGTCCGGCGCGCCGACACCGGCGCCTGGACGGCCGTCACCGGGATCATCGACCCGGGCGAGACCGTCGCCGGCACCGCCCGCCGCGAGGCGCAGGAGGAGGCGGGCGTCGAGATCGAGGTCGAGCGCCTCGTGCAGGTGCACACCCTGCCGCCGATGCAGTATCCCAACGGGGACCGCTCGCAGTACCTCGACCACGTGGTGCGCTGCCGCTGGATCTCGGGGGAGGCCCACGTCGCGGACGACGAGTCGACCGAGGTCGGCTGGTTCGCGCCCGACGCGCTGCCGCCGATGTCGGACGAGCCGGGCTGCTCGATCGACTGACGGCGGGGGTGGGCGCCGGACGAGGGCGGGGCCGCCTCTCGGGAGCGGCACTCGGATCGGAGCGGGCGTCCTGCCGTGTCGGCCTCCGACCGGACGGGCCCTCGGGCCGGGCTCCTCGGACCAGGCTCGTCTCGGAGCGGGCGCTGCTCAGACCGGACGCGCGAAGCAGAGCACCGCGTCGTCGCCGACGTGGGCTCCGAAGCCGTCGATCGCCGTGAAGCCGAGCGCCTCGGCCGCTGCGGCGAGCTCCGGCGCGGCGGCCAGGCGCAGCGTGCGGATCCGCTGCACCCGCGCCCACGACTCCGCCGCCGCGACGAGCCGTCGGGCGACTCCCGTGCGCCGGTGGACGGAGGCGACCACGAGCTCCAGCACCTCGGCGAAGTCGTCCGGGCCGGGAGCGAGCACCAGCACGCCGGCCGCCGCCCCGTCGATCCGGGCGATCAGCACGCGGGCGTGCGGGGCCGGGACCGCGGCGAGGAGGCCCTCCGCTCCGGCTGCGTCCTCGAGGCGGACGACGACTCCGCTCACGAGCCCAGGTGGGCGCGGAGGAACTCGACGACCCGAGCGCGCAGAGCGTCGTCGAGCAGCGCGATCGAGTGCAGCGAGCCGGGGAGGACGAGGAGGTCGACCCTCGAGCCCGCTCCGCGCAGCGCCTCGGCGAAGCGGGTCGACTGGCTGAGCGCGACCCGTTCGTGCGCCGCGTGCGCGATGAGGAACGGCGGCTCGGAGCCGTCCACCTGCGCGAGGGGCGAGGCGGCGGTCGCAGCGGGGCAGGAGGCGAGGTCCGCGCAGTCGAGGTAGCTGCGCACGGCGGCCGCGACTCCGACCATCGGGTCGTCGTCGGCGAGGCCGGCGGCGCTGAGATCGGAGGGACCGCTCAGGTCGACCACGGCGGCCAGGCGCGACGAGGTCGACGGCAGCGTGCCGAGCAGAGAGGCGAGGTTGCCGCCGGCCGAGCCGCCGAAGGCCGCCACCCGCTCCGGATCGATGCCGAAGCGCGCGGTCTGCTCCGGCTCGAGCAGCCAGTCGAGGGCGGCCGTCACATCGTCGAGCTGCGCGGGGAACACGGCGGCGGGCGCGAGGCGGTAGTCGACCGAGACGGCGACGAACCCCTCCGATCCGAGCCACTGGCAGATCGGACGCCAGTTCGCGTCGGCCTTGCCTCCACGGGCCCAGCTGCCGCCGTGCACGACGAGGACGGCGGGCCGCGGCTCCGCCGACGGGGCAGGGGAGGAGCAGACGTCGGCGCTCTGCCCAGTGCTCGCGTCGTAGACGACGTCGGCCGTCACGCTCACGCCGGACCAGTCGGGTGCGGGTGCCGCTCCGAGCGCCTGCGCCACCGGCTCCGAGACGGGAGTGGTGCTCGCGCAGCCCGAGAGGAGGAGTGCGAGGGCGGCCAGGACCGCGGCGACGCGTCGCGGGGATCGGGTGGGCTCGCGCATGAGTGCGATCAGCGTACGGGGTGCCCGGCGCCCCGGATGCGGCACCCCCGCGATCAGGGGGTGCCGGGCTCGCGCTGCAGACGGACCAGGACGACCCCCGCGAGGATGAGCGCGCCGCCGCCGAACTGGATCGGCGCGGGCAGCTCGCCGAGGATCAGCCACGCGGCCGCGATCGAGAACAGCACCTCCGTCAGGCCGACGAAGGAGGCGATCCGCGTGCCGAGACGGCGTCCGCCCTCGATCCCGAGCAGATACGCCAGCACCGTCGACATGCCGAGGATCACGCCCGCGGGGAGGAGCCAGCTGACCTCCGCTCCGACGAACACCACCTCTCCGAAGGTCGCGCGCAGCGGTGTGACGCCGAGCGCCCCGAGTGCCAGCAGGATCGCGGCGCCGACGGTCATCGCCCCCGCCGTGAGCGCGATCGGCGGCAGCTCCGGATCCACCCGGCCGGCGATGACGTAGTAGACGCACAGGCCGAGCGAGGCGGTCAGCGCCCAGGCGATGCCGACCAGCTCGGGCGTCGACTCGCCGGACAGGTCGAGCACGAGCACCAGGCCGCCGAGCGCGAGCGCGGAGCCGGCGAGGGTGAAGCGGCCGGGGTGCCGGCGCGTGCGCGCCCAGGCGAAGAGGACGAGGAACACCGGCGCGAGGTACTCGATCAGCAGGGCGACGCCGACCGACATGTGCTCGATCGCGCTGTAGAAGCAGAGCTGCGCGGCGATCACGGCGAAGACTCCGTAGAGGGCGATCGTGCCGAGGTTGCGGCGGAGCACGGGCCAGCGGCCGCGGAGGGACAGGATCGCCGGGATCGCGAGGATCAGGGCCGCGCCGCCCGACCGCCAGAGGACCGCGGACGCCGGCGTCCAGCCCGCCTCGAGGAGCGGCTTCACGAACGGCCCGCCCAGACCGAACGCCGCCGACGCGGCCAGCGCCGCGACGAGGCCGGAGCCGAGGCGCCGTGCCGGCGCGGGCGCGCTCGCGGCGGGGAGGGTGACGGCGGCGGTGCTCTCGGCGGTCATGGCCGGCTCCTTCAGGAGTCAAAAGGATTACACTCGTGACAGCGAGCTGATCGCACACTACTGAGCCGTACTGTCAGGAGTCAACATGGTGTTCGCCTATGACGTCGAGGCGTCGCTCACCTCCACCGCCACCCTCGTCAACACGCTCCCCGAGCTGTCGCCGTCCGGCGAGGACGAGATGGCGACGATCGAGCAGCTGGACGACTTCCTCCTCGAGAACCGGTACACGGGCAGCCGCGACGGATCGACCGAGGAGCTGGAGGCCGTGCGGGCGATCCGCTCCTCCCTCCGCACCCTCTGGCTCACGCGGGCCGAGGAGGACCTCGTCCCCGTCGTCAACGGGATGCTCGACTCCGGCCGCGCGCTCCCGCAGCTGGTCCGGCACGGACCCTACGGCTGGCACCTCCACGCGACGCGCGACGAGAGCCCGCTCGCCACGCGCATCCTGGTCGAGGCCGCCATGGCGTTCGTCGACGTGATCCGCGGCGACGAGCGCGAGCGGATCCGCGTCTGCGCGGCGGAGGACTGCGAGGCGGTGCTCGTGGACTTCTCCCGCAACCGCTCGAAGCGCTACTGCGACACGGGCAACTGCGGCAATCGCGCGAACGTGGCCGCGTACCGGGCTCGGCGGGCGTCGCAGTAGCGGACGGGCGGTCGTTGCGCGCGGGCGCGCGTCGATCGTGCTGCGGCTCGGGGCCGGGGGGCCTGTATGCGGGGCGATTCCGCGGGGGACCGGTTGCGGAGGTGCGCGACTCCCGGGCTTCGCGGCTCCTAGGCTTCGCGGCTCCCGACCTGAGCGGCTCCTGGCCGCACGTCTCCCCGCCCTAGCCAGGCTCCGGGGCCGCGTGTAGACTCACTCGGTCGGCTCTTGACACCGTGCGTTCTCGTGCGGATGGGTTTGTTAGTCAAGTGGGCCGAGTCTCCGACAGTCGTCGTGAGACGAATCACATGTGTGAATCGGCCCCGGTCAATGACTCGCCCGGGTTCTCCCCCTGCTGCCCCGCAGCAGTCCAGCGCACGGACGCCCCTCACGACGGGGCTCCTCCGGCGTCGCCTCCTCGCGCACGACCTGAACCCAGGAAGAACTGCCATGCCCAAGAACAAGAAGCCCGCCGGCGGACGTCCGGCCAAGAACTTCGAGCCCAACCGTTTCGGCGCCTCGAGCGGCAAGTCCCAGCTCGGCGGCCGCTCGCGCTTCCCCGGCGCCAAGCCGGGCTCGCGCAGCGAGGGCCACCGCGGCTTCCGCGCCGTCGACGAGAACGCCCCCAAGAAGGCGCGCTGGAACGCCGACGAGCGCGCCGAGCGGGCCACCGAGCGCGCCGATCGGCCCGCCCGCGGGTACGACCGCGACGAGCGGCCCTCGCGTGGCTACGACCGCGACGCGCGTCCGGCCCGCTCGAACGACCGTGACGAGCGTCCGGCGCGCGGGTACGACCGCGACGCACGCCCGGCCCGCTCGAACGATCGCGACGAGCGTCCGGTGCGTTCCTTCGACCGGAGCGACCGTCCGGCCCGTTCCTTCGACCGCGATGCGCGTCCGGCGCGCTCGAACGATCGCGACGATCGTCCGGCGCGTTCCTACGGGCGCGATGAGCGTCCTGCGCGCTCCTTCGACCGGAGCGACCGCCCGGCCCGTTCCTTCGACCGTGACGCGCGTCCGGCCCGCTCGAACGATCGCGACGATCGTCCGGCCCGCTCCTACGGACGCGACGAGCGTCCGGCGCGTTCCTTCGACCGGAGCGACCGTCCGGCCCATTCCTTCGACCGTGACGCGCGTCCGGCGCGCTCGAACGATCGCGACGACCGTCCGGCCCGCTCCTACGGGCGCGACGAGCGTCCGGCCCGCACCGGCGACCGCGACGAGCGCCCCTCGCGCGGCTACGACCGCACCGAGCGTCCCGCCCGCTCGTTCGACCGCAGCGACCGCCCGGCCCGCTCCTTCGACCGGGATGCGCGTCCCTCGCGCGGCCACGACCGCGGCGACCGCCCGACCCGCTCGTTCGACCGCGACTCCCGGCCCTCGCGCCTCGACTCCGGCTCGGACTTCTACCCCAGCCGCGACGCCCGTGCGCCGCACCAGGCCGACGACGTCGTGCTCGAGCGCCTCGAGGCGACGGCCACTCTCGCCGTCGACGTCGAGGGCGTCACCTTCGGCGACCTCGGCCTGGGCGGGAACATCGTCCGGATGCTGACCGAGCTCGGAGCGGCCGCGCCGTTCCCGATCCAGGCCGCGACCATCCCCGAGGTGCTCGCCGGCAAGGACGTCCTCGGACGCGGCAAGACCGGCTCCGGCAAGACCATCGCCTTCGGCGCCCCCGTCGTCGAGCGGCTGATGGAGAACAACGGAGCGAAGGGCCGCAAGCCGGGCCGCGCTCCGCGGGCGCTCATCCTCGCGCCGACCCGCGAGCTCGCCATGCAGATCGACCGGACGATCCAGCCGATCGCCCGCTCCGTCGGCCTGTTCACGACGACCATCTACGGCGGCGTCCCCCAGTACAAGCAGGTCGGAGCCCTCCAGCGCGGAGTCGACATCGTCATCGCGACGCCGGGCCGCCTCGAGGACCTCGTCGAGCAGGGCCGCCTCGACCTCTCCAACATCACCATCACGGTGCTCGACGAGGCCGACCACATGTGCGACCTCGGCTTCCTCGAGCCCGTGCAGCGCATCCTCCGCCAGACCGCCGACGGCGGCCAGCGGCTGCTGTTCTCGGCCACGCTCGACAAGGGCGTCGCGACGCTCGTGGACGAGTTCCTGGTCGAGCCGAGCGTCCACGAGGTCGCCGGCGAGGACCAGGCGTCCTCGACCATCGACCACCGCGTGCTCCTGATCGAGCACCGCGACAAGGCCGAGATCATCGAGCAGCTCGCCGCCCGCCAGGGCAAGACGCTGATCTTCGCCCGGACCCGCGCGTTCGCGGAGCAGCTCGCGGAGCAGCTCGACCACGCGGACATCCCCGCGACGAGCCTCCACGGCGACCTCAACCAGTCGCGCCGCACCCGCAACCTCGCACTGCTCACCAGCGGACGCGTGGACGTGCTGGTCGCGACCGACGTGGCCGCGCGCGGCATCCACGTCGACGACATCGACCTGGTGATCCAGGCCGACGCTCCCGACGAGTACAAGACGTACCTCCACCGCTCCGGCCGCACCGGCCGCGCGGGCAAGACGGGCACGGTCGTGACGCTCATCACGCGCAACCGCCGCCGCCGCATGGAGGAGCTGCTCGACCGGGCCGAGATCGAGGCCGAGATGATCGAGGCCCGCCCCGGCGACCGCGTCCTGCGCGAGATCAGCGCCCCGGCCGAGTAGCCGCCGACCGCACGACACGAGGCGCGGACCCCCTGCATCGGGGTCCGCGCCTCGTGTCGTTCGTGGTGAGTGCTGTGGTGCGGAGTGACGGCGAGTGCCGGGTCGTGGTGACCCTCCGACTCCGCGCTGCGCAGGGCTCCTCGCTGTACGGCTTCCCGTGGGGCGGCGCTGCGTTGCGCGACTCTGTGCTGGACGACTCTGTGCTGGACGACTCTGCAGTGCCCGGCTTCGCGGAGGGCTTCTGCACGCACGAACGCCGAAGGGCGGACACCGCGAGGTGCCCGCCCTTCGGCGTGTTCACCGGCCGGAGCCGGTGAGGGGAATCAGCTGGCCGGGGGGGTCAGCACGGTGTCGATGAGGTAGACGGTCGCGTTGGCGGTCTGGACGCCACCGCAGATGACGGACGCGTCGTTGACCTTCAGGTCGTCGCCGGAACCGGTGACGGTGAGGTTGCCACCCTGGACGGTGGCGTGGTCGCCGGCGATCGCGTCAGGGGCGATCTGGCCGGGGACGACGTGGTAGGTCAGGATCGAGGACAGCGTCGCGGCGCCCTCGGGGGTCTTGAGGGAGTCGACGGTCGCGGCGTCGAGCTTGGCGAACGCGTCGTCGACCGGGGCGAAGACGGTGAACTCGCCGCTGTTCAGCGTGTCGACGAGGTTGACGTCGGGGTTGAGGCCACCGGAGACCGCAGCGGTCAGGGTGGTGAGCAGCGGGTTGTTCGACGCGGCGGTCGCGACGGGGTCGAGCGACATGCCCTCGACCGAGCCGGCGCCGTCCGGGACCTGCTCGGCGTACGCGGCACAGCCGGGACCGACGAGGTTAGCGGCCGGGTCCATGGTCGCCATGGGGGTCGAGGAGGCGGAAGCCGACGAGGTGGCCATCGGGGTCGACATCTCGGTCGCCGCGTCGCTGGCGGCGGTGGTCGAGCCGCTTCCGCTCGAGCAGGCGGTGAGGCCGAGGGCGGCGGTGCCCAGCAGGGCGAATGCGGCGAGGGCGGAACGCTTGGTGGATCGCATGGGATTACTCCTTCGTGAGACGGCCCCCACGTGATGCGGAGGACCTGTTCTGTGTGGACCGTTTCGCGGCCGTTGACATGTGTTCGGAGCCCTCCCTGCGGGGGTTTGGATTTCTTTCGGTGATCTAGGTAACGGCTTCGTAACGGCAAGGATCCGGAACGCGGGGGGCTGCTCCGCCGCGTCGATTACCCTGGAGACGTCGCGCGCACGCGTCGACGCGACGACGAGAGGACGGGCGAGTGCAGACCCGAGGTGCACGAGTGGCTCGCGGCGTCGCCGCCGCTCTCGCCGCGACCGCCACGGCCGCCGCCTCCCACACGGTCGCGGGCGCCGAGACCCCCACTCCTGCCGTGCTCGCCCTCGCCGCGGCGTTCGCCGTCGTCGTCTGCGTCCTCCTCTCGGGGCGCCGTCTGTCCCTTCCCCGGCTGACGCTCTCCGTGCTCCTCAGCCAGATCGCGTACCACGGCCTCTTCCTCATCACGGGCAGCGGTGGGGAGGTGAGCGTGGTCGGGACGACGGGCACCGGCGCGCACTTCCACGACGGGTCGACCATCGAGCTGATCGCCGGCGGAGGCGGACACGCGACTCACGCTCCGCTGATGCTCGTCGCCCACCTCGCTGCGGCTGCCTTCACGATCGCGGCGTTCCGGTACGGCGAGCGCCTCTTCTGGACGCTGGGAGCAGGCCTCCAGCGCGTCGTCGTACGGATCGTCGCCCGCGCGTCCGCGGTCGCACTCCCGTCGGCCCCCGGCGTCTCGATGACGGGTACCCACGAGCCGCGGGCGACTCGATCCCTCGACGCGGTCCTCTCGATCCTCCGGCACCGCGGGCCGCCGCTGCGGGTCCTCCGCGCCGCCTGACGCCCCTCCCGTGCGGGAGCGGCTCCGGTCGGCGCCCCGCACGCACCGCGAACCCGCGCTGCGTCCAGAACTCCCGGCCCCGCGCCGGATCTCCCCCGAGGACACGACCGTCATGACCCGTTCTTCTTCTTCTTCTTCTTCTTCTTCCTTCTCGCGGCTCCGCCTCGTCGGCAGCGGCGCACTCGTCGCCGTCGGATCGATCGCGCTCGCTGTCGCCGCGCCCACGGCGGCCAGCGCCCACGTGACCGCGGCGGCGAGCAGCACCGCCGCCGGCTCGTACACGGTGGTGACGTTCTCGCTGGCCCACGGCTGCGAGGGCTCGCCGACGACGGGACTCACGATCACGATGCCCGACGGCATCAACTCGGTCAGCCCGACGATCAACCCGAACTGGGACGTCGTGAAGAACGAGGTCGCGATCGCCGACCCGGTCACCGACTCCCACGGGAACACCGCGACCAAGCGGGTCTCGGACGTGGTCTACACGGCGAAGACGCCCCTCGCCGACGGCTACCGCGACACCGTCGCCCTCCAGCTTCAGCTCCCCGAGGACGCAGCCGGCTCCACGCTGGAGTTCCCCGTGCTGCAGACGTGCGAGACCGGCAGCACCGCCTGGGACCAGCCGACCGTCGACGGCCAGGACGAGCCCGAGCTGCCCGCTCCCACCGTCGCGGTGACCGCGGCGGAAGCAGGGTCCGGCCACGGGGGCGGACACGACGACGACGGCGACGGTGACGACGCGGTCGCGACCACCGCCTCGGCGACGACGGCCACGAGCGGCGACGACGTGCTCGCCCGCATCCTCGGAGTCGGCGGGCTCGTCGTCGGCGCGGTCGGCGTGGCCGTCGGGCTCGCCTCCCGCCGCCGCGGACCCCGGGCGTCGGCGTGACCCGTCGGAAGGCCCTCGTCGCCGCTACCGCGATCGGGCTGCTCGGTTCGATCGCGGTGGCGGCGCCCGCCAGCGCGCACAACTACCTCGTCTCGACGACTCCCGCTGCGGACTCGACCGTGACGGAGCAGCCGGGAACGCTGGTGCTGACGACGAACGACGACCTGCTCGTCCTCGGGACGGACGGAACGGCGGCGGCTCTGCGCGTCGTCGGGCCGGACGGGCTCTACTACGGCGACGGCTGCGTCAGCGTCGTCGGGCCGGAAGCGTCGATGCCGCTCGAGCTCGGCGCGGCGGGGGAGTACGAGGTGACCTGGCAGGTCGTGTCGACCGACGGGCACCCTGTGTCGGGCCAGTACGCGTTCGACTGGGCGCCGGCCGACGGGACCGCGCTCGCCGACGGGTCGGACTCGGTCCCGGACTGCAACGGCACCGTCGCGGTCTCAGGAGGACAGGCCGAGTCAGCCGACGAAGCGCAGGCGACGTCCGGATCGGACCCGGCACTCCTCGGGGACGTCCTGTGGATCGGCGGCGCTCTCGCCGCGGTCGCCGCCGCCATCGGAGTGACGCTCCTCGTGCTGCGACGGCGACCCCGCGACTGAGGCTCGTGAGCCTCCTGGGGTGGCGGTCGGTCAGTTCAGGAGGCTCGCGAGGGGCCCTTCACCGAGACCGGTGAGGACGGCCGCCGCGTCCTCGCAGACGGCGACGGCTCCGGCCTCGCGGAGTTCGTGCTCCGAGGTTCCGCCGGAGAGGACTCCGACCGTTGCCAGGCCCGCGCGCTCGGCGGCCAGGACGTCCCAGGTCGCGTCGCCGACCATGACGGCGCGGTCGACGGAGACACCCGCGCGGTCGAGCGCGATAGAGATCAGGTCGGGTGCTGGCTTGGCGGTGGAGACGTCGGCGCCGCTGGTGACAGCGTGGACGGACCCGCCGAAGTCGAGGACGTCGAGAAGCACGTCCAGCTCGTTCTGCGGTGCCGAGGTGGCGAGGACGACGTGGACGCCTCGACCGACGAGCGTCGCGACGAGCTCGCGAGCTCCCGGAAGTGGAATGATGCGTGCTGTCGTCTCGGTGTAGTTCTTGGTGTGCAGCGACTTCACCAGTGCGCGCTGCTCCTCCTTCACGTCGTCCTCGAGGAGCATGTCGAGCAGCTCCGACGAGTCTGCGCCGATCGCTCGTTGGATGCGCCAGGCGGGCACGACGAGGTCGGCCTGCCAGAAGGCGCGCGACCACGCCTCGACGTGGAGGAAGTTGGTGTCGGCGAGGGTCCCGTCGATGTCGAAGAGCACCGCGGAGGTCCCCGTCGTCGCGTCTTTCCTGTCCTTCGTTCCTGCCATGTCGCTGCCCCTCTTGTCGCTTCCGCGCCTATCGGCCCGTGCCGTCCACGCTACGCGGGCGCGCCGAAGCGGGCCCGCCCCTTGACCTGCCCGTCCACGCCACCCGACCTGCCCCTTGTCACGGCCCGCCGGTCCCGGTCGGATCGTGTCCGCCCTCCGTCCCGTTCCCCGGCTCCCCGGGCCGGGTGACATGCTGCCGTCCCGTCGGGCTCGTCCAGCGCAGCGTGCCGTCCGGCTCCTGCCGGTGGGTCCACCCCGTGGTGTGGCGGATCCGGTGGTGGTGTCGGCAGAGGTGCGCGAGGTTGTCGGCCGACGTGGTGCCTCCGTGCTGCCAGTCGTTCGTGTGGTCGACGTCCGCGTGGCGGGTGCTGCGGGTGCATCCCGGGAACCGGCAGGTCCCGTCGCGGTGCTGGAGGTGGCGACGCAGGTCCGCCGGCACTCGGTAGGAGTCGCGTCCGACGGAGAGGACCGCTCCGCTCTCCGGATGGGTGAGCAGCCGCGTGAACGAGGGAGCACCTGCTGCGAGACGCCGCGCGGTCTCCGGATCGACGGGTCCGTATCCGTCGAGGACGGCGGGCTGGTCGGAGCGCCCGAGGAGGGTCAGTGCAGGCACGGTCACCGCGACTTCGGCGCGCACTCCCGCCGGCATCGACGTGCCGTCTCCGTCGGCCGATGTCTCCCCGTCGACCAGCAGCGCAGCGGCGATGTCTGCGCGGAGCTGGCCCAGCGTCCGCTCCTCGTCCGGCAGATCCGCGAGGGAGCGGGCGGCCCGGTCGATCCTGTCCATCGCGCCGAGCACATCGGGAGCTGCGGTGTAGAGGTGCAGGATCGCCATCCCGTCGTCGAGGCCCTCCACCCAGAGCGCGCGACGACGGGCGCAGTCTCGATGACGATCGCCGAGCGTCTGCGGGTGCAGCCGTCCCCGGAGCGACCGGAGGGCGCGTCGCAGCTGGGGCGGCGTGCAGGCGACCGCGATCGTCGCGGCCTCCTCGTCGAAGCGCCCACGGACCTCGGCGGGGACGTCGAGCGCTCCTCGCACCACGAGTCGCGCGTGCTCGGGGGAGAGCGCTCCGTCCGCGAGTGCGCGCAACGTCGCCGGGAGGTCGTTCACCAGCAGGCGTGCCTCGTCGACCAGTGCAGAGGCGTGCGCCTCCGAGACCCGGAGTCCCGTCGCGAGCTCCGCGATCAGCGCCCGGTGCGCCGCCTCCGCCCGATCCACCTGCACCTGGACGTGCTCGCCGACGAGTGCCGCGGGTGCCGCCATCGCGAGGCGGCGTGCATCCTCGACTGCCCGGTACCGGGATGCCTCGACGGCGGACCGCTCAGCGTGCCGTGAGCCGGCGAGCGCGAGCGCCTCCGTGAGCGCGTCGTCTACTGTCGCCGATTCCTTCATGCCCTGATCTCACCGGACGAAGTCTCGCCGTGGGCCTCGGGAGCGCCGTTTCATCGGACAGCATCGCGAAGAACCGTCTGTGGAGGAGCGTCGCCCCCCTCACACCTTCCGCGGCACCGTGAACACGGTCTCCACTCCCGCCGAGTACAGCACCGAGTCCGGCGCGCGCGTCGCCAGCCCGGGGAAGCCCGCGGCGTCGAGCAGCCCGTCGTCGAGCGCGAGCAGCTCCGCGCGTCGCAGCGGCCACGGCCGGTGCAGGTTGCGGCCGTACCAGGTGGAGCCCAGGTGGCGCTCGTGGTAGGCCCAGCGTGCGGTGAGGAACGAGGCGAGCGGGTCCTCGTCGACCGGCTCGCCCGGGCGGACGACGATCCGGGAGCGGGCGGCCGAGTCCGAGTGCCGGATCGTGTCGTAGATCACCGCGCCGTGGCGGTGCTCGATGCTCATCCGGGCCCAGCGGTAGGGGAGCCCGAACACCGCCTGCGCGGTGAGCACGGGAAGGAGGTGGGAGGCGTCGAGCGAGACGAACACGACTCCGCGTCGTCCCTGCTCGTCGACGGAGTAGAGCCGGACGTTCACCTCGGGGAAGGTGCCGAGCCAGGGCACCCGCGGGCCGCCGAGGAAGGCCGTCCGCGAGAGCCGGAACGGGATCAGGCCCACCCAGGAAGAACCGTCGTGCTCGTCGGGCCTCGTCCCGGCCGGGAGGTGGGGCGCCACCAGGGCGGGGTCGACCCGCCAGTGCAGGAACGTCGCCTCGGTCCAGCGCTGCTTCAGGATGCGCGGTCCGCCGAGCGCGGGCGCGGAACGGGTGACGGGTTCGACGGATCTCACGCGCCCATCGTGCTCCGATGTGCTGCGAGCTCGCCCGTGCAGGCGCGCTCAACGGCGTGCGACGAGTGCCTTCAGTGTCTCCAGCACCAGGGCCACCGGTGCGGAGGAGGCGGCGGAGTTGCGCACGACGGCCTCGAGGGAGCGGACGGGCCGGGGACGGACGACGGGCACGGCGCGGACGCCGTCCGGCAGGCGGTGGGCCGCGAGTTCCGGCAGGACCGTCACGCCCATGCCCGCGGCGACGAACGCGGCGGCGGTGATGTGGTCGTTCGCCTGGACGTGGAAGGGCGGCGCGAACCCGGCGGCGGCGCAGGCCTCCACGACGTTCCGGCGGCACCAGCCGGTGGGCAGGTCGTTGTCGACCCAGCGCTCGTTCGCGAGCTCGGCGAGGTCGATCTCGCTCCGGGAGGCGAGCGGATGATCGTCGGGCAGGACGACGAGGTAGGGGTCGTCGAGGAGGTGGTGCGCCGTGAATCCGGGGGCGGTCGGCTCGGAGGAGGCGACGAGGAGCTGCACGTCGGGGCGCGCTCCGAGGTCGTCGTCGAGCTCCTCTCCCAGGCGCAGATCGAGGGCGAGGCCGGGGAACGCGGCGGTCAGCCGACGGGCGACCTCCGGCATCCAGGCGCTGCCGACGGAGGCGAAGTACGTCACGGAGAGGCGGCCGGAGCGGCCCTCGCGCAGCTCCTCCACCACGGCCTCCGCTTCGGCGAGGCGCTCGAGGACGCGGTCCGCCTGGGCGGCGAGGGCGCGTCCGGCTGGGGTCGGGCGGACGCCGCGGCCCACCCGCTCCAGCAGGGTCAGTCCGGTCTCGCGCTGCAGAGCGGAGAGGTGCTGGCTGACGGCGGAGGACGTGTAGCCGAGGCCGGAGGCGGCTCCCGCGATCGAGCCGGAGGCGACGACGGAGCGGAGGATGCGGAGCCGGTGCACGTCGAGCATGAGACGACCGTACAGTCCGGCTGAACGATCCGACAGTGAACGGAACTGGTGCTGAATCCCCGGCAGCGCCACGATGGCCTCATGACCGACGTCTCCTCCTCCGCCCCGCCCTCCACGAGGGACGCCCTCCTGCTGTGGGGCGCGATCGCGGTCACCGTCCTGCTCTGGGCGTCGGCCTTCGTCGGCATCCGCGCCACGACGGAGGACTTCGGCCCGGGCGCGTTGACCCTCGGCCGCATCGTGGTCGGATCGCTCGCGCTCACGGTCGTCCGCGTCGTCCTCACCGCCCGGAGGCGACAGTCGGAGGCGGCTCCGGATCCTCGCACGGCGGTCCCGCGCGGGCGCCTCCTCCTGCTCGTGCTGGGCTGGGGGGTCGCCTGGTTCGGGGTCTACAACCTGGCGTTGAACGCTGCGGAGCGGCACGTCGACGCGGGGACGGCGGCGCTGCTGGTGAACATCGCGCCGATGATCACCGCCGTGCTCGCCGGGCTGCTGCTGGGGGAGGGGTTCCCCCGCCGTCTCCTCGCCGGGATGCTCGTGGCGCTGACCGGCGTCGCGGTGATCGCGTTCTCCACCTCCACCGGGCAGTTCGACGTGATCGGCGTCGCCCTCGGCCTGGTGGCCGCCGTCGTCTACGGCAGCGCGGCGACCCTGCAGAAGCGCCTGCTGGGCGGGATCGACGCGCCGACGATGACCTGGCTCGGCTGCCTCGCCGGCACGGTCGCGTGCCTGCCCTTCGCACCGGAGCTCGTCGAGGCGCTCGCCGCCGCTCCGCTCTCCTCGATCCTGGCCGTGGTCTACCTCGGGATCTTCCCGACGGCCGTCGCCTTCACGACGTGGGGGTACGTCCTCGCGCGCTCCAGCGCGGGTCGTACCGCGGCGTCCACCTACGCGGTGCCCGCGGTGGTCGTGCTGCTGTCCTGGCTCGTCCTGGGCGAGACCCCGCCGCTCGCCGCGCTGCTCGGAGGCGCGCTCGCCCTGGCTGGAGTCGCGGTGGCGACGCTGCGGAGGCGCCCGAAGGCGGTCTGACCGGCGGCGGATGCTCCTCCACAGCCGCCCGATCGCGTCGAGTCCTCGGACGAGGCGGCTCGCGGAGAACCCGCGGGAGGGCCCGGGATATGCTGGGCGGACGTTCATCCCAGTCGGCGCCGAGCGCCAGGAACGGTGAGGATCCCGATGACCGAGGCCCTGCAGCCGCCCGTCCAGAACGCCCTCTCGCTCACGCCTCCGGAGCCGGTGGCAGCGGTGCCGACCACCTCGGCGCCGTCGATCGCGCCGAAGGTGCCGGAAGCCGCCCTGCCCGGCCTCGAGGCGAAGGTCGACGGCTACCTCGACACGCTCCTGGCGACGGAGTCCCGCAGCCCCGAGTTCGCGACGCGGGCCAACGACATCCGCACGATGGGCGACGCCGACATCCGCTCGGCCGCCGACTCGTCGAACCGGCTGCTGAGCACGCCGGTGCGCGCCCTCCAGGAGGGCGGGCTCTCCGAGGGGTCGACCATCGGCAAGACACTGCTCGAGCTGCGCCGCACGGTGGAGGATCTGGACCCGTCCGAGGACAACCTGCAGAAGAAGATCCTGGGCTTCATCCCGTTCGGCAACAAGATCACCGACTACTTCCGCCGCTACGAGAGCGCCCAGTCGCACCTGAACGCGATCATCCAGGCCCTGTACGACGGGCAGGACGAGCTGCGGAAGGACAACGCGGCCCTGAACCTCGAGAAGCAGAACCTCTGGGAGACGATGACCCGTCTCAACGAGTACATCTACGTCGCCGAGCGGCTCGACGTGAAGCTCTCGGCGAAGATCGCCGAGCTCGACGCGACCGATCCGGAGCGGGCGAAGGCGCTGCGCGAGGACGTCCTCTTCTACGCGCGCCAGAAGCACCAGGACCTGCTGACCCAGCTGGCCGTGTCGATCCAGGGCTACCTAGCGATCGACGTCGTCATCAAGAACAACGTCGAGCTGATCAAGGGCGTCGACCGCGCGACGACCACGACCGTCTCGGCGCTGCGCACGGCGGTCATCGTGGCGCAGGCGCTCGCCAACCAGCGCCTCGTGCTCGATCAGATCACGGCGCTGAACACCACGACGTCCAACATGATCGAGGCCACCTCGCGCATGCTCGCCGACCAGTCGGCCTCGATCCAGTCGCAGGCCGCCTCGGCCACGGTCGGGCTGCCGCAGCTGCAGGCCGCGTTCGCGAACATCTACCAGACGATGGACTCGATCTCGGACTTCAAGATCAAGGCGCTCGACAGCATGGCCCAGACCGTCGGAGTCCTGCAGACCGAGACGGCGAAGGCCGGCGAGTACGTCGAGCGGGCCCGCCGCAGCAACTCGGACATCGACGCGACGTCCTCGCTCGATCTCGGCCGCTAGCCGATGGGCTGGTTCTCCCGACTGTTCACGGGTGCCCCCGCGGCGCCGGAGGAGACCGCGCCCGCTCTGCCGAGCGTCCCGACGAGCGACGACATCCTCGCGGCGCTCGACAGGGTCGGCACGCGGACGGAGGGCCGGGTTCCCGGCATCGTCGCGGCGCGCATCCAGCGGATCGACGAGACGGTCCGCGAGATGGTGCCCCGTCTCGACCGCCTCGGCGGGATGAGCCGGCAGGGCCACACCGTCGTCGCGACCGCGACCAGCTACCTCCCCGAGGCGGTGGAGGGCTACCTCCGCCTGCCGAGGGACTTCGCCGACCGCCGCGCCGTGCACAGGGGGAAGACCTCGCTGATGATCCTCTGCGACCAGCTCGACCTCCTCGGAGGCACGCTCGACCGCATCTCGGACGCCGTCTCGCGGCAGGACGCCTCGGCGCTGATCGCGCACGGGCAGTTCCTGGCCGAGAAGTTCACGGAGTCCTCGCTCTCCCCGAGCGGTCTCGACGCGCCTCCGCAGCCGGGAGCGCCGTCCGGATCCGGCTCGCTGACCCCGCCGAGCGCCTCGTGACCGCGCTCGCCCCGGCGCTGGACGCCCTCGTGCTCGCGGGGACGGCCGCCGGCCTCGACGCCGCGGCCGTCCGCGACGAGGGTGCGCGGCTGGCCGCCGCCGTCGCCGAGTCGATCCGCGGCGCCGGGCAGGACTGGCTCGCCGCGACCGGCGCGACGGGCGGTCTGGAGGCGTTCTTCACCGCCGCCTCGAGCGGCCGGCGCTGGCGGTCGGGGCCGACCGATCAGCTGGCCGCCCTGGTCGGCGCGGGCTCTCACCACTCCTCCGCCTACGCCCGCGCCCTGACCGAGGTCGTCTCGGCGGCCAGCGCTCTCGGCGACCCGGGCATCGGCGGCATCGCCTCCGCCTCCGCGACCGCCGCGGCCCAGCTCTCCGCCGTCCCGGGCGCCCGGGGCGCCGCTCCGACGACGAGCGGAGGAGTACCGCACACGACCGGCCGGTCGCCGGACGGTGCCGCGGGCGCCGACCTGCCGACCGGTCTGCCCGCCGGCGTGCCCGGGGTCGACGAGATCCTCGAGCGCCTCCGCCGGACCGAGCACGACGGTCCTCAGGACGAGCCGGCGCCCGCCGCCGCTCCCGCCGCGGAGCCCGCCTCCGAGCCGGAGCCGCTCGACCCGCCGGAGTCCATCGACGACCTGCTCGCCGAGCTCGACGCGCTGATCGGCCTCGACCGGGTGAAGAGCGAGATCAAGCGGCAGACGCAGCTGCTCCGGATCGACACCCTGCGCCAGGCCGCCGGACTCAGCACGCCCACGCTCACCCGCCACCTCGTCTTCACGGGGAACCCCGGCACGGGCAAGACGACGGTGGCGCGGCTGGTCTCGCGGATCTACCGCTCGCTCGGCATCCTCTCGAAGGGCGTGCTCGTCGAGGTCGACCGATCGGAGCTGGTGGCCGGCTACCTCGGGCAGACCGCGACGAAGACCGCGGAGGTGATCGCCTCCGCGCGCGGCGGCGTCCTCTTCATCGACGAGGCCTACGCGCTCGCGCTCGACCAGTACGGCGCGGAGGCGGTCACCACCCTCGTGAAGGACATGGAGGACCACCGCGGCGACCTCGTCGTGATCGTCGCCGGCTACTCCGGGCCGATGCAGGGCTTCCTCGACACGAACCCGGGTCTCGCCAGCCGCTTCTCGACCACGATCGACTTCGCCGACTACTCCGACGACGAGCTCTCGGCGATCTTCGGCCGCCTCGCCGCCTCCGCGGACTTCGAGCCGACGGAGGAGGCGCTCGCCGCGTTCGCGGGCCTCGCCTCGGCGCAGCAGCGCACAGAGGCGTTCGGCAACGGGCGCTGGGTCCGCAACGTCCTCGACGCGGCGATCGCCCGGCACGCCTGGCGCCTCCGCGACGTGGAGGAGCCGACGCTCGACGAGCTGCGCATCCTGCTCCCCGAGGACGTGGTGGAGAGCCCCGAAGCCTCGAGCAGCCCGGACGGAGCCGGCGACGACGACGAGGGCTCGGTCGAGGGCTCGGAGGAGGCCCTCCGGCAGGCGGACGCCTCCCCGAGCGGCGCGGCCGTCCCCGTCACCGACGACCCCGAGGAGGAGAGCCGTTGAGCACCGCACCCGCCGCGCCGCCCGCGCAGAGGATCCCCGAGCCGCCCCTCGTCCAGGTCGCCAACCGGCCGGCGCAGCGGAAGCCGTCGCTGCTGGCCCGCGCGACCGCGACCACTCCGGCCACCCTGCGCCTCCTGCTCGCCCTGACGGCGCTGGCGGCCGTGCTGTTCGGCGTGTTCGCGCAGCAGGCAGGAGCGATGCAGGCGCGCGCCGCGACGACGGCCCGGGAGCAGTCGGCGCAGCTCCTCGGCGTGCAGAACGTCCGCACGCTGCTGGTGGACGCCAACGCGATCGCGGCCAACACCTTCCTCGTCGGCGGACTGGAGCCGACCGAGCTGCGGGCGTCGTACGTCTCGAGCCTCACCGGCGCCGCCTCCGCGATCGCCGGACTCTCGGCCGCCGACTCGGCGGACACCCGGGCCCTCGCCCGGGTCGCCAGCAGCATCACGACCTACAGCGGGCTGATCGAGCAGGCGCGGGCCAACAACCGGCAGGGCTTCCCCGTCGCCTCGGCGTATCTCGACCAGGCGTCGACGGCCCTCTCGGGGGACGGCGGCATCCTCGAGGACCTCGACGGGCTCGTCGACTCCGGCGCTGACCGGGTCGCGGCCGCCTACGACGCCGTCCGCTGGAGCGTCCTGCTCATGATCGGCTCGCTCGTGATGCTGGTCCTCCTCCTGGCGGCGCAGCTCTGGCTCGCCCGCCGCACGCACCGCTACCTCAACCGCCCGCTCGCCACGGGGACCGCCCTCCTGCTGGTCGTCGGCGTCGGCGGGGCGGTCGCCTACGGATCGGTCGCGGCGGACGCGGGGACGGCACGGGTCGAGTCCTACCGCGAGGCGCTCACCGTGTCGAACGCGCTCATCGCCGCGAGCGACGCCAAGTCGCTCGAGAGCTTCACGCTGATCAAGCGCGGCTCCGGCGCCGCCCTCGAGGAGCGCTACACCCAGGCCGTCGACTCCGCCCGGGAGAAGCTCTCGGGCGACCTGCAGGACGAGCTGGCGAGGACGCGGCTCGTCGACGAGTTCGGGCAGTGGCAGTCGTTCCACGAGGAGATCCGCGCCGCGGACGACGCCGGGAACTGGGACCAGGCCGTCCGCGTCGCCACGATCACCGGGAACGGCACGCCGAACGACCTCTTCACCACCTTCTCCGACGACGCCCGCGACGTGGTGCAGGAGAAGGCCCTGGCCGCCGCCACCACGCTCGACAGAGGTGCGGAGTTCGCGACCCTCGTCTCGTGGATCCTGCTGGCGGCCGGTCTCGCCGGAGCCGTGTTCGCCTGGCGCGGCATCGCCCAGCGACTGGAGGAGTACCGATGAACCGCCTGCGCGCCGCCGCCCTCGCCCTGGCCACCGCCGCGGCTCTCGCCCTCACCGGCTGCACGACGGGGGCGGACGACCTCGGCACGCCCCTCGCCGCGGCGACCCCGACTCCGACGGCGAGCGCGTCCGCTCCCGCCGCTCCTGCCGCGGCGGACTGCTCGCCCTCGGCGGTCACCTCCTACGCGCCGACCGGCGTGACCGACAGCACCAGGCTCACGGAGATCCGCGGGCGCGGGACCCTGCGCGTCGGCGTCTCGGCCGACACCCTCCTGATGAGCGCCCGCAACCCGATCACGGGGGCGATCGAGGGCTTCGACGTCGACATCGCCCGCGAGGTCGCCCGGGCGATCCTCGGCAGCGACTCCATCGACTACGTCGTGATCACCTCCGCTCAGCGCCTCCCCGCGCTCACCGGCGGCGACGGCGCCCCGCAGGTCGACATGGTGGCCCGCACCCTCACGATGACCTGCGATCGCTGGAGCTCGATCGCCTTCTCGTCCGAGTACTACGACGCCGGCCTCAAGGTGCTCGTCTCCGACGACCCCGACGGCGTCCCGATCACGGGCATCGGCGACCTCGACGGCGAGAGGGTCTGCGCGCCCAGCGGCACCACGACGCTCAGCCGCCTGCAGAACGACTACCCGGAGGTCGAGGCCGTCGAGGCCGCCACGCACTCGCAGTGCCTCGCCCTCTTCCAGGCAGGAGAGGTCGACGCCATCGCGGGCGACGACACGATCCTCGCGGGCTTCGTGGCGCAGGACCCGTACGCGAAGGTCGTCGGCGACGCCCTGAGCTCGGAGCCCTACGGCCTCGGCCTGCCCGCCGACGACCCCGACTTCGTGCGCTTCGTCAACGCCTCGCTCGAGAGCATCCGCAGCGACGGCCGCTGGCAGAGCATCTACGAGCGCTGGCTCGGGGTCCTCGGCGAGGCCTCGCCGCCGGCCCCGGTGTACGGCCGATGAGCACCGGTCTCGCGGAGGGGACCCCCGTCGCTCCGGGCCGGCTCGGGGAGGCCGCGCCGCAGCGCGAGCTCTTCGAGTACCTCGCCGCTCTCACCCGCTGGCTCCAGCGGACCACGCGCGAGCTCTCGCGGCTGGACGCCGCCGCGCTGGCGTCGCCGCAGGCCGAGAACTACACGGCCGACGTGGTGCTCGCCCAGTCGCTCCGCGAGTCCGTCACCCGGCGCCTCGCCGAGCTCGAGGCGGTCTGGGACTCCGGCCGCGTCGACGTCGTGGCGCGCGAGCGGATGTCTCAGCTGATCTGGGGCCGTCTCGACGCCTCCGGGAGCGGCGCGGTCTCGCTGGTGGAGGCGGTGCGCCTCTGCGACGCGGTCGTCGGCCAGCTGCGCTCCCGGCTCGAGCTCGACCCCAGCGGCACCGACGTCGCCGGACGGATCGTGGGGGTGCGCGCCGAGATCGAGCGCTGCCGCGACCTCACCCGTGACGGCGGCGGCACGGTCGACCGCGAGCGGGCGGAGCGGGTCGCCGTGCTGCGCTCCCGCCTCGACGCGCTCGCCGAGCGGGCGGGCCGGGGAGCCGACGTGTCGGGGCCGCTCGGCCAGCTCGAGAGCGACTCCGCCCGGCTCGAGCGCGACCTGATCATCGCCGCGTCCGAGCGGCGCGGACTCGAGCGCGACCGCCGTCGGGCGCGCGAGCTGGCGGAGGCGGCCGAGCGACGCGAGGCGCCGCTGCGCGAGCTCGTGGCCCGCTGCCGCCGCGAGATCGCCGACCCGCCGCGGCTGGCCGTGCCCGACGTCTCCCGGCTGGGCGATCCTCCGTCCGACCGCGAGGCGCTCGACGCGCACCTCGCCCGGCTCACCGCGGTCGGCCGCGCGTTCGACGCGGTCGAGGCCGCCTACACCTCGCCGCTGCGCGAACGGGCCGCCCTCGGCTTCCGCCTCCGGGCACTGCGGGAGCGTGCCGAGGGCAACGGCCGCGCTGCCACCGCCGTCGGCGTCGCGGCCGAGGAGGAGGTGCGCGCAGCCCTCGACACGGTGCCGTGCTCCGTCCCGCTCGCCCGTCACCTGGTCGAGCAGTACGACGTCGTCACCCGCGACCTCCCGCAGCCCGACCCCGCGCACCACCGGAAGGCCACCCCATGAACGGCGCCCCCTGCACCGCGACTCCCGGCTGCACCGGGACGATCGAGGACGGCTACTGCAACGTCTGCGGCCTCCCGCCCGAGGAGGGCGCCGCCGCCTCCACGCCGACCGCGCGCCGCGCCGCTCCGGCCTCCCCGCCGGCCACCGCCTCCGCCGCCTTCGGCACCGGCTTCGTCGAGGGCACCCCCGGCGCCACGGCACCCGGGCCCGCGGAGGAGTCGGCCACCGCGCGCAGCACGCGCACCTCCTCCGCCCGCCTCGCCACCGCCGCCCTCGGCTCCGCCCGCACGGCGCAGACCGGCTCGAAGGTCACCCGCCGCGTCGGCACCACCTCGACCCGACTGCGCGGCCCGAGGCTCGGCGCCGGGCTCACCACCGTCCCGTCCCGCCCGGCCGCCGACCCGATGGCCGCTCTGATGACCGAGGCGGTCCTCCCCGAGCGCAAGCGCTTCTGCTCGCACTGCGGCACCGCCGTCGGCCGCGGGCGCGACGGTCGGCCCGGCCGCACCGAGGGGTTCTGCCCCAACTGCCGCACGCCGTTCTCGTTCACTCCGCAGCTGGTGAAGGGCGACGTGGTCGGCGGCCAGTACGAGGTCGTCGGCTGCCTGGCCTACGGCGGCCTCGGCTGGATCTACCTCGCGCGCGACCGGAACGTCTCGGGGCGCTGGGTGGTGCTCAAGGGCCTGCTCAACTCCGGCGACCCCGACGCGTACGCCGCGGCCGTCACCGAGCGCCGGTTCCTGGCCGAGGTCGAGCACCCGCTGATCGTCGAGATCTACAACTTCGTCCTGCACGACGGCGCCGGCTACATCGTGATGGAGTACGTCGGCGGGCCGAGCCTCAAGCAGATCCTGAAGGAGCGGCTGGACGCCAACGGCGGCGCCGCGGATCCGCTGCCGGTGGACCAGGCGCTCGCCTTCGTGCTCGAGGTCATGCCCGCCTTCGCCTACCTGCACGACCACGGCCTGCTCTACTGCGACTTCAAGCCGGACAACATGATCCAGGTGGGCGACCAGGTCAAGCTGATCGACCTCGGCGGAGTGCGCCGGATCGACGACGAGGACTCCGCCATCTACGGCACCGTCGGCTACCAGGCTCCGGAGGTCGCCGACCTCGGTCCCTCGGTCGCCTCCGACGTCTACACGATCGGCCGCACGCTGGCCTCGCTGGTGCTCGACTTCCGCGGCAACCAGACGACCTTCGTCGCCTCGCTGCCGCCGGTGTCGGAGACGCCGCTGTTCCAGCGCTACGACTCCTTCTACCGCCTGATCGCGAAGGCGTGCGCTCCCGACCCGCAGGACCGCTTCGCCACGGTGGACGAGATGCGCGGCCAGCTGCTCGGGGTGCTGCGCGAGGTCGTCGCGACCGACCGCGGTCCCGGACACCCCGCGCTGCACTCGACGGAGTCGGCCCTGTTCGAGGCGCCCGTGGCCGACGTGGTCGACCGCGTCCCGCCGTGGGACGCGCTGCCGGCGCTCCGCCGCGACGAGTCCGATCCCGCCCGGTCGTGGCTCGCGGGCGTGAACGTCGCCGACCCGATCGTGCGCCTGCGCGCTCTCGCGCTCGCGCCCACCGTGACGGTCGAGGTGCGGCTCGCCCGCGCCCGGGCGGCGATCGAGGCGCAGCGCTGGGAGGAGGCGGCCCGCGCGACGGGCGAGATCCTCACGGAGGACCCGTGGGAGTGGCGGGCGGTCTGGATGAGCGGTCTCGCGCAGCTCGCGCGCGGCGACGACATCGGGGCCCGCGCCTCCTTCAACACCGTCTACGGGCAGGTCCCCGGCGAGCTCGCCCCGAAGCTCGCGCTCGCCGCGGCGTGCGAGGCGAGCGGTGAGCCCGAGGTCGCCGAGTCCCTCTACGTGATCTGCGCCCGCGCCGACGCGAACTACACGGCACCCGCCGCCTTCGGTCTCGCGCGGGTGCGGCAGCTGCGCTCCGACCTCGACGGGGCGCTCGACGCGCTCGACATCGTCGCGCCCACGCGCTCCTCCTACTCCGACGCGCGCCGCCGCCGGGCGGAGCTGCTGGCGGAGTCGGGCCGCGGGCTGCCCGCGCTCTCGGCCGCCCTCGCGAGCGTCGACTCCGTGTCGATCGATCAGCGGACCCGCCTCGAGCTCACGACTCAGGTCCTCGCCTCCGCCCTCGAGCTGGTGCGGCGCGACGGCCCGGCCGAGGGAGCGACCCTCGGCGGGGTCGAGGCGAACGAGGCCGCCATCCGCGACGGCCTCGAGGCCTCCTACCGCGCGCTCGCCGCCTCCACTCGCGAGCGCGACGAGCGCCTGCGCCTCGTCGACCGGGCCAACGAGGTCCGACGCTGGACGCTGACATGAGCGGCGCGCTGTCGACTCCCTGCCCGAACTGCGGCGAGCCGGTCACGACGGGCGACGCGTTCTGCGAGGCCTGCGGGACGCCGCTGATCGTCGCGGCCACCCCCTCCGCTCCGCCCGTCGCCGTCGGAGGATCCGCCACCTGCGTCTACTGCGGGGGAGCGGTCGCCGAGGACGGCTACTGCGAGCAGTGCGGACGCCCCGCTCCGACCGAGCGCGAGCACTGGGCTGAAGCGCCGCACCCGCTGGTCGGCGGCGTCTGCGACCGCGGGCTCCGGCACCCGGCCAACGAGGACGCGATGGCGCTCGGGGCGACCACCGGCGCCGACGGCTCTCTGAGGACGGCGCTGCTGGTGGTCTGCGACGGGGTCTCCTCGACCCCCGACTCCGACAAGGCGTCGCTCGCCGCGGCCCGTGCGGCACTCAGCGCGCTGCAGGCCGAGGTCGGCGGGGAGAGCGCGGGAGCGGACCGCTGGCGCGCGCTGCTGCAGATGGCCACCGCGCGCGCCTCCGGAGCGATCGACGCGGCCGTGCCCGAGAAGCGGTCGAATCCGCCCTCGTGCACCTTCACCGCGGCGGTGCTGGACGGCGCGCTGCTCGTCACGGGCAACGTGGGCGACAGCCGCAGCTACTGGATGCCGGACGCGGGCGAGCCGCGGCAGCTCACGGTCGACGATTCGTGGGCGCAGGAGCAGATCGCCTCGGGAGTGCCGCGGGAGCAGGCCGAGACGGCGCCCGACGCTCACGCCATCACCCGCTGGCTCGGCGCCGACGCGCACGACGAGGAGCCGCGGGTCGCCTCCGAGGAGCTGACCGAGCCGGGCTGGGTTCTGGTCTGCTCCGACGGGCTGTGGAACTACGCGTCCGCCGCCGAGGACCTCGCGCGCGTGCTGCGCGAGGCGCAGGAGCGGGTGGGCGCGGATCCGGTCACGCTCGCGGAGGCGCTGGTCGCCTGGGCGAACGAGCGCGGTGGGCACGACAACATCACGGCGGCGCTGGCGCGGTTCGACCCGGCGGGTGCGCCGGAGGCAGCGGCTGAAGCGTCCGCTGCCGAGGTGCGCGGTGAGGAGACCGGTACAGCCGAGCAGGATGCCGCCGACGCCGGCGCCGCCGACCTCGGCGCTGCGGACCCGAGCGCGGCCGACCCCGCCGCCTCGAGCCCCGACGCGGCCACCCCCTCGCCCGACGCCGACGCCTCCCGTCCCACCGACTGAGCGCGCCGATCCGTCCAGACCACCCCTCCACCGCTGGACGGATCGGCACCCCCGCGGCCGTGGTCACGCCCCTACAGTCGTCGCCATGAGCATCGCCGAGCCCGCCACCGCCCTGTCCGTCGTCGGCCACTGGATCGACGGGGCTCCCTCGGCCTCCTCGTCCGGCCGCACCGCTCCCGTCTACGACCCGGCGCTGGGAGTCGCGACCAAGGAGGTCGCGCTCGCCGACTCCGCCGAGGTGGACTCCGCCGTCGCCTCCGCGAAGGCCGCCTTCCCCGCCTGGCGCGACACGTCGCTCGCGAAGCGGCAGCAGATCGTCTTCCGCTTCCGCGAGCTCCTCGAGGCGAAGAAGCAGGAGCTCGCCGAGCTGATCACGTCGGAGCACGGCAAGGTCGTCTCGGACGCGCTCGGCGAGATCACCCGAGGCCAGGAGGTCGTGGAGTTCGCGACCGGTCTCGCGCACCACCTCAAGGGCGAGTACTCGGAGCAGGTCTCCACCGGCGTCGACGTCTACTCGACCAAGCAGCCGCTGGGCGTTGTCGGGATCATCTCCCCCTTCAACTTCCCTGCGATGGTGCCGATGTGGTTCTTCCCCATCGCCATCGCCGCCGGCAACACCGTCGTGGTGAAGCCCTCCGAGAAGGACCCGTCCCCGGCGATCTGGCTCGGCGCCCTCTGGAAGGAGGCCGGCCTCCCCGACGGCGTCTACACGGTGCTCAACGGCGACAAGCAGGCCGTCGACGGGCTGCTCGAGCACCCCGACGTCCGCTCGATCTCCTTCGTCGGCTCCACCCCGATCGCGCAGTACGTCTACGAGACGGGCACGAAGCACGGCAAGCGCGTCCAGGCCCTCGGTGGGGCGAAGAACCACATGCTGGTGCTCCCCGACGCGGACCTCGACCTCGTCGCCGATTCCGCCATCAACGCCGGCTTCGGCTCGGCGGGCGAGCGGTGCATGGCGATCTCGGTCGTCGTCGCGGTCGAGCCCGTCGCCGACGAGCTCATCACCAGGATCCAGGACAGGGCGTCGAAGCTGCGCATCGGCGACGGCCGCCGTGGCTGCGACATGGGCCCGCTGATCACCGAGGCGCACCGCGACAAGGTCGCCTCCTACATCGCGATCGCGGAGGAGGACGGCGCGGAGGTCGTCATCGACGGCCGCGGCATCGAGGTGGACGGGGACGCGAACGGGTTCTGGCTCGGCCCGACCCTGCTCGACAAGGTCCCCACGACCTCCCGCGCGTACACGGAGGAGATCTTCGGACCGGTGCTCTCCATCGTCCGCGTCGCCTCCTACGAGGAGGGCGTCGCACTCATCAACAACGGCGCGTTCGGCAATGGCACGGCCATCTTCACCAACGACGGAGGAGCGGCCCGCCGCTTCCAGAACGAGGTCGAGGTCGGCATGATCGGCATCAACGTCCCCATCCCCGTCCCCGTCGCCACGTTCTCCTTCGGCGGCTGGAAAGCGTCCCTCTTCGGCGACACCAAGGCCCACGGAGCCGAAGGCGTCCGCTTCTTCACCCAGCAGAAGGCCATCACCAGCCGCTGGCTCGACCCCTCCCACGGCGGCATCAACCTCGGGTTCCCGCAGCATTCCTAGGCTCTCTCCTCCTTCGTCGTCGATCGCCCGCAGTCGGCCTGGGAGGGTGGTCGCGTCTCGCAGAGCGTCCTGCGTTCCGCGCACGTCGATCCGCTGAGACGCGGATCACCGGTTGCGCTCCGCGCCGGCGGGAGGCGCTGGGTCGACCGGAGAGGCTCACCAGCACGGCTGAGCGCAACCGGCGATCCGCGTGGGAGCGGATCGTCGTGCGCGGTACGCAACCCGCTCTGCGGAACGCGACCACCCTCCCCGGCCGACCGCGGCCGATCGACGACGCAGGAGGAGAGAGGCTCTTGAGCACCGCGCAACCGGCGATCCGCGTGGGAGCGGATCGTCGTGCGCGGTACGCGACCCGCTCTTCCCAGCGTCCCCACCTCCTGAGGCCGACCGCGGCCGATCGACGACGAAGGAGGAGAGAGGCTCCTGAGCACCGCCTAGCGCAACCGTCGATCCGCGTGTGAGCGGATCGTCGTGCGCGGTACGCGACCCGCTCTTCCCAGCGCGACCACCCTCCCCGGCCGACCGCGGCCGATCGACGACGCAGGAGGAGATCGGCTATGAGTGCAGCCGCAGCGCCGTCCAGAGCTCGGTGCGGGCGGAGACGTCGTCGAGGTCGAGGCCGAGGGCGCGCTCGACGGCGGTGATGCGGTTGCGGAGGGTGTGACGGTGCACGCCGAGGTCGCGGGCGGCGGGCTCCCAGGCGCCGTTGCGGCGGAGCCAGACGCGGGCGCTCTCGAGCAGCACGGCTCCCTCGGGGGTCAGCAGCGGTGAGAGCATCCGGCGGGCGAGCGGTGCTGCTCCGGCGGCGGCGAGGAGCCCGATCATCCCCTCGGCGGCGACGTCCTCGAAGCGGACCACCGTCCCGTCTCCTGTCCGCTCGGCGGCGCGCCGCGCCTCCTCGAGGCCCCGGTCCAGGTCCGACCAGCCGATCGGGGCGGAGGCGCCGGCGCTCGCGCCGTGCCGCTCCAGCACGGCGGTCAGCGGCTCGAGTCCGTCGGCGGCGGCGACGGCGACGAGCGAGCCGTCCCTCTCGGCGAAGAACAGGCGCGCGCCGTCCTCCTCCGCCACGACCTCCAGCTCGTCGAGGAGCGAGTCGCCGTGCACGGGCGCGCTCAGCACGACCACCCGCACGGGCTCGGCGGGCAGCGGGCTCCCCAGGCGCCGTGCGGTGCTCTCGGCGACGTCGAAGGCTCCCGCGGCCAGCAGCTCGAGCAGTCCGGAGCGCAGCTGCCGGCGGGAGGAGTCCAACGCGCGCCGCTGCTCCAGCGCGATGCTCGCCAGGGCTATGACGCTCGCGACGAGGTCGCTGCCCGCCGGGTCCAGGGGCGTGCCGGTGCCCACGGCGAGCACCCCGCGCAGGTGGTCGCGGCGCCCGATCGTCTGCAGCGTCACTCCGCCGCCGTCGTCGAGTCGGAGTCCCGCTCGGCTGCCGCGGGTCAGGGCGTGCCTCGCGGCCGCGGCGACCGCCTCCTCCGCCGGCACGTCGAGCCGGGTGGGCAGGTGCACCCTCTGCCCGGCGGCGTCGTAGAGGGCGACCCAGCAGTCCAGCTGCCGCTCCAGCTCGGTGAGGATCGCCGCGAGCCCGTCCGGCCGCAGCGCCGCGCGGGCGACCCGCCGCTGCGCCTCGAGCGACCACTCCAGCCGCTCACGCTGCTCCCGCGAGATCACGTCGGCGACGAAGCGGATGATCCCCATGAACGGAGTCAGGTCCGCCACCTCCAGCAGCGGCAGGCCCTGGCGCTCGCACGCCGTGACGAGAGCGGCGGGCACCTCGTCGTGCACGATGCGGGTGGCGAAGCCGAGCGCGCGGATGCCGCGGCCGCGCAGCCGGGCGACGTACTCCTCCGAGAACTCGGCGCTGTCGTGCCCGGTGAAGTGGACGCCGTCGGTCAGCAGCAGCTGGCCCGACTCGAGCCAGGGCGTCGGATCGACGAGGTCCGAGGAGTGCGCCCACACCAGAGGGGCGTCGAGGTCGGCCTCGTCGTGGACGCCGGCGAGCACGCGCAGGCGGAAGGCCGGTTCGGCCAGCAGATCGCGGACGGTCGCGGGCATGCGCGGCTCCCTTCGACGTTCCGTCCATCGTAGGGTCCGCGGATCGACGGATCCGCACGGCCGCTCTCGAGGCGCGCGCGGCACGATGGAGACCATGACGTCCTCGACCGCCCCCACCGTCCGCGACAACGCCTCGGTCACCGCCGCCGACCGGTCCCGCGTGTTCCACTCCTGGTCGGCGCAGGGCGCGCTGAACCCGCTGCCGATCGCGGGCGGTCTCGGCGCCGAGGTCTGGGACGTCGACGGCACCCGCTACCTCGACTTCTCGAGCCAGCTCGTGAACGTCACCATCGGCTACCAGCACCCGAAGGTCGTCGCCGCCATCCAGGAGCAGGCGGGCGTCCTCACCACCGTCGGCCCCGCCTACGCGAACGAGACCCGCGCCGAGGCGGCCCGCCTGATCACCGAGCGGGCGCCCGAGGGCATGGAGAAGGTCTTCTTCACCAACGGCGGCGCGGATGCGAACGAGAACGCGATCCGCATGGCGCGGCTGTTCACCGGCCGCGACAAGGTCGTCTCGCTGTACCGCTCGTACCACGGCAACACGGGAGCGGCGATCGTCTCGACCGGCGACTGGCGCCGCATCCCCAACGAGTACTCCCGCGGGCACGTGCACGCCTTCGGGCCCTACCTGTACCGCAGCGAGTTCTGGGCCGAGACCCTCGAGCAGGAGTGCGAGCGCGCGCTCCACCACCTCGAGCGCGTCGTGCAGGCGGAGGGGCCGGAGTCGATCGCCGCGTTCCTCCTCGAGACCATCCCCGGCACCGCCGGCGTGCTCACCCCGCCGCCCGGCTACCTCGCGGGTGTCCGCGAGATCGCCGACCGGTACGGCATCCAGCTGATCCTCGACGAGGTCATGGCGGGCTTCGGCCGCACAGGGGAGTGGTTCGCCTTCGACGCCTTCGACGTGCGCCCCGACCTGATCACCTTCGCGAAGGGCGTCAACTCCGGCTACGTCCCGATCGGCGGCGTCGTCATCTCGGATCCGATCGCCCACCACTTCGACGAGCGCGTCTTCCCCGGCGGTCTCACCTACTCGGGCCACCCGCTCGCCGCGGCCAGCGTCGTCGCGACGCTCCAGGCGATGGAGGAGGAGGGGATCGTCGACAACGCGCGCACCATCGGCTCGGAGCACCTGGCCCCCGGCCTGGCGGCGCTCGAGGCGAAGCACGACCTGATCGGCGAGGTCCGGGGCTCCGGAGTGTTCTGGGCCCTGGAGCTGGTCACCGACCGGGCCGCGCGCACCCCGCTGCCGGCTGCCTCCGTCGCCCGCCTCAAGACCGACCTGCTGTCCCGCGGTCTCCTGCCCTTCACCGCCGACAACCGGATCCACGTGGTCCCGCCGGCCGTCATCACCCCCGCCGAGGTCGCCCGCGGCCTCGGCATCCTCGACGACGCCCTCACCGCCTTCAGCGGCTGACCGCACTCCGTGCCGCAGGGAGCGGCGTCCTCGCGAGGCGTATCCGGGGATCCGCGTTCCAGCGGATCCGCGTCGCCGTGCGCGACCCGCTCCTCGGGACCCGGCCCCGCGCTGGAGCCGACTGCGGGACGCCGCGCGGGGAGCGGCGTCCTAACCAGCGGCGTCCTCGCGAGGCGTATCCGGGGATCCGCGTTCCAGCGGATCTCCGTCGCCGTGCGCATCCCGCTCCTCGGGACCCGGCCGCGCGCTCGAGCCGACTGCGGGACGCCGCGCGGGGAGCGGCGTCCTAACCAGCGGCGTCCTCGCGAGGCGTATCCGGGGATCCGCGTTCCAGCGGATCCGCGTCGCCGTGCGCATCCCGCTCCTCGGGACCCGGCCATGCGCTCGAGCCGACTGCGGGACGCCGCGCGGGGAGCGGCGTCCTAACCAGCACTGTGCAAGGCGAACGCCGTCACGAACCCGAGCACCGCGTACAGCCCGGTGAGCACGTCGTCGCGGTCGAACGCCTCGGGGATCATCGTGTTCGAGATCATGGCGAGGATCGCGCCGGCGGCGACGGTCGTCACGAAGGCCACGACCGCGCCGGGCGCGGTGGCGAAGACCAGGAAGCCGACCAGCGCTGCGGCGGCCGAGATCGCGGCGATCCCGCCCCAGACGGTGAAGACGTAGCGGGCGGAGCGGCCGTCGGCCTTCATGCCGACCGTCGAGGACAGGCCCTCGGGGAGGTTCGAGATCGCGACCGCGGCGACGATGGGCACGCTGATCGCCGCTCCCGCTCCGCCCTGGGCGACCGAGAGGCCGAGCACGATCGATTCGGGGACCCCGTCGATCAGGGCGCCGGCCGCGATGGCCGCGCCTCCTCCTCCGCCCGACCCCTTCGCGCTCTTGCGGTTCCCCGCGCCGGCGCGGGTGAGCAGCGCGTCCGCGCCGACGAAGACGACGGCTCCCGCGAGCGTGCCGAGGATCGTCGGGAGCAGTCCTCCGTCGTCCGCCGCCTCCTGCACGAGCTCGTAGGCGAGCGCCGAGATCAGCACCCCTGCTCCGAACGCGGAGATCGCGGCGGTGAGCTTCGGGGGCACGCGCACGAACCAGGCGAGCGCGGCGCCGATCAGGAGGGTGGCGCCGCCGATGGCGCCGCTGGCGAGGGCGAGGGTCCAGGGAGGCACGGCTCCACCCTGGCATCGGCGGCGTCCGGTCGCGGCGGGCTTGACGGGGGCGCTCCGGCGGCGCTCGACCCGCCTCCGCCCGCCCCGACAGCTGTCGTGCAGGCGTCGGGCCGCGATGCCCGGCCGATCCTCGGCGATGGAGGGCCGCTCGGGCCGGGCGTCCCCGTAAACTGCCGGAATGGCGGAGTTCAGCGCGAGTGTTTTCCAGAACGAGTTCCTCTCGGACGGCGCCACCGACGTGCACGCCATCGTCACGGTGACCGCGTCCGGCACGGGGGTCGCCGGGTCCGACGGGGCCGCGGCCGAGATCATCATCGTCGACTGCTCCGGATCGATGACCGGCGAGAACATGACGGCCGCGAAGCGCGCCGCCGCCGTGGCCGTCGACCAGATCCTGGACGGCACCTTCTTCGCCGTCGTGGCCGGATCCGAGCGCGCCGACCGCGCCTTCCCCTACCCCAATGCCACCGTCTCGATGGTGCGGATGGAGCCGGGGGCGCGGGCCGCGGCGAAGGAGGCGATCGGCTACCTCCAGGCCGACGGCGGCACCGCGATGGGCACCTGGCTGACCCTCGCCCGCCAGCTGTTCGCGACCGTGGCGGAGGCGACGCAGAGGCACGCGATCCTCCTCACCGACGGCAAGAACGAGCACGAGTCGCGGATGCAGCTGGACGCGGCGATCCGCGCGGCGTCGGGCGACTTCCAGTGCGACGTGCGCGGCGTCGGCTCCCGCTGGATCGTCGAGGAGGCGCGCACCATCGCGAGCGCCCTGCTGGGCACCGTGGGCCTGATCGCGAACCCGGCCGACATGGCGGCCGACTTCGAGTCGCTGATGCGGGCGTCGATGGGCCGGGGAGTCGCCAACGGCGAGCTCCGCGTCTGGACTCCGCAGGGCGCGCAGCTGCTTTTCGTCCGCCAGGTCGCGCCGAACCTCGAGGACCTCAGCTCCCGGCGGAACGCCGTGAACCCGCTCACCGGCGCCTACCCGACCGGCGCCTGGGGCGACGAGTCGCGGGAGTACCACGTGGCGGTCCGGGTCGCGTCGAAGCCGGTCGGCTCGGAGCAGCTCGCCGCGCGGGTGCAGCTCAGCGTGCGCGACGAGGTGGTCGCCTCCGCCCTGGTGAAGGCGCGCTGGACGGACGACTCCGCCCTGACCGCCCGCATCGACCCCGCCGTCGCCCACTACACCGGCCAGACCGAGCTCGCCTCCGCGATCCAGGACGGGCTCGCGGCCAAGGCGCGGGGCGACGAGGCGACCGCCACGGTCAAGCTCGGGCGGGCGGTGCAGCTCGCCTCCGTCACCGGGAACGACGAGGCGACCGCGAAGCTGCGGAAGGTCGTCGAGATCGACAACCCGAACGAGGGCACCGTGCGGCTCAAGCGCGGCGTGGACCGCCTCGACGAGATGGCGCTGGACACCGCGTCGACCAAGACCACGCGGGTGCGCAAGTGAGCTTCCGCTGTCCCGAGGGGCACACCTCGCAGTCCGGCGACTACTGCGACGTCTGCGGGGCGCCCATCGGTGCCGCTGCGGCCCCGTCGCCCGCTCCCGCCGCGCCGACCACCGCGATCCCGACCGGCCCCTCGGTCTGCCCGCACTGCTCGTTCCCGAACGAGCCCGGCGCCCTGTTCTGCGAGAACTGCGGCTACGACTTCACGACCGGCTCCCTCCCCGAGGCCGATCCGTTCACCTCCTCCGGCGCCGTCCGCGCTCCGGGCGAGGTCGGCGGCTCCGCGACGCCGTCGGGGGACCCGGCCCAGCACCTGGGCGAGGCGCCCGCGCCGCAGGCCGATCCCGCGGCTCCGACCGAGCTGGTCCCGGAGCAGGAGGCCGGCTTCGACACCCCCGTCGCGACCGCGCCGCCCGCCGCTCCGCCGACCGAGGTGATCCCGGAGGCCCCTGCACCCGAGGCCGCAGCCCCCGACGCGGCACCCGAGGCCTCAGCGTCGGAGGAGGAGGCCGCGTCCGCGCCGGCCACCGGCTCCGCCCGCCCCGCCGCCGCCTCCGCGGACCCGGACCGCCCGTGGATCGCCGAGCTCTGGGTCGACCCGGAGTGGTACGCCGAGCAGCGCGCCGACGACCCCATGCCCTCGCCCGGCCCGCCCGCGACCGTCGTCCTCCGCGAGCGCACCCTGCTCGTCGGCCGCCCGTCCGTCTCCCGCGGCGTCTCGCCGCAGGTGGACTGCGGCTCCGACTCCGGTGTCTCGCGGCGCCACTGCCAGCTGAGCACCGACGGCTACCGCTGGTGGGTCGAGGATCTGCAGTCGGCGAACGGCACGTACCTCGCCCCGGCCGGGGCGCCGCTCCCGCAGTCGCCGATCGCCGCCGGTCAGCGCCGCGAGGTCGAGGAGGGCGATCGGATCTACGTGGGCGCCTGGACGCGGATCGTGCTCCGTCCCGCGTTCCCCGGCGAGGCCTAGGGCCCCGCGCCCGAACGGTCAGCGACCGGCGAGCGCTCCGAGCATCCACGACAGCGCCGCGATCGCGCCGACGCCGACCACGCTCGAGCCGATGATCACGGAGCGCCGGATCCGTGCCGCGCGCGAGTCCGAGGCGGTCGGCGCGGCCGCCGCCGTGCCCGTCGTCATCCCGCCGCGGAGCCGGTGCGCGACCTCGTCGGCGGTCGGCCGCTTCTCCGGGTCCCGCTGCGTCATCGAGGTCAGCAGCGCCCGCCACTCCGCCGGCAGGGTGTCGGGCACGGAGGGGCTGCGGTGGAGGCGGGCGATGGCCGCCTCGAGGACGGTGCCCGAGTACTCGCGGTGACCGGTGATCGCCTCGAGGAGGACCAGGCCGAGGGAGAAGACGTCGCTCGCTCCGCTGATCGGCTCGCCCGCGACCTGCTCCGGGCTGACGAAGCTCGCGGTGCCGATCACGACGCCGTCGCTGGTGAGGCGGGAGCCGTCCATGAAGTGGGCCACGCCGAAGTCGGTGAGCTTGGCGGTGCGGGTGTAGCCGCTGGAGGCGACCTCGCTGACCAGGATGTTCGCGGGCTTCACGTCGCGGTGCACGACGCCGCGCTCGTGCAGGTAGGCCAGGGCCTCGGCGAGCTGCGTGCCGATCGCCGCGACCTCCGCCGCCGGGAGGGGGCCGGACTCGAGCCGCGCCTCCATCGTGGGGTCGGCGACGAGCTCCATCACGACGTAGCGGCGGACCTCGCCGCCGAAGTTGTGCAGCCCCGCGTCGAAGAGGTTGACGATGCCGGGGTGGGCGAAGGAGCTCAGCATCCGCACCTCGCGCTCCTGGCGGGCCACGTCCTCGGGGTTCGAGGCCTCCGCGCGGAACACTTTCACGGCGACCTCGCGCTGCACGGTCTCGTCGCGGGCCCGGTAGACCGAGCCCATCCCGCCGGAGCCGATGCGCTCGATCAGGTAGTAGCGGCCGGCCACCTTCTGCTGGGCGGCGTTCGCGGCGACGGTACTCATGGCGATCCCGCCTTCCGCTCGAACGGTGCGCTCCGGAGCGCACCGTTCGAGCGGAAGGCGGGATCGCCATGAGTACCGTCGCC
>NZ_PSWC01000040.1:0-16091 GCF_002931535.1 Rathayibacter sp. AY1C6
AGGTAGACCCCCTCGACGCCGCCGCGATCATGGCCCGCTGCGACGAGCTCGCCGCGGTCTCCTCCAGCCGCGACGGCATCGAGCGGGTCTACCTCTCGCCCGAGCACGCCCGGGTGAACGCGATGGCCGCGCGCTGGATGACCGAGGCGGGCATGCGCACCTGGCAGGACGCGGCCGGTAACCAGTGCGGCCGCTACGAGGGCGCGACTCCGGGACTCCCGGCGCTCCTGCTCGGCTCGCACCTCGACACGGTGCCCGACGCGGGCCGCTACGACGGGATCCTCGGCGTGATGCTCGCGATCGCCGTGGTGTCGCGCCTGCAGGGGGCGGGCCGGCGCCTGCCGTTCGCCGTCGAGGTCGTCGCGTTCGGCGACGAGGAGGGCACCCGCTTCGGCACAGCGCTCCTCGGCTCCCGCGCCCTCGCCGGCACCTGGGACGAGCACTGGTGGGAGCTCGAGGACGCCGACGGGACGACGCTCGTCGAGGCGTTCCACAAGTTCGGGCTGGACCCCTCGCGCATCCGCACCGCCGCGCGCGACGCGCAGGACGTTCTCGCCTACCTCGAGGCGCACATCGAGCAGGGCCCCTACCTGGAGGAGGCGGACCGCGCCCTCGCCGTGGTCTCCTCGATAGCGGGCGCCCGCCGCTTCGCACTCACCCTCACCGGCAAGGCCGGGCACGCGGGCGGGGTCCCGCTCGACCGCCGCCGCGACGCGCTCACCGGGGCGGCCGAGGCCGTGCTCGCGGTGGAGCGCATCGCGCGGGAGCAGGGCGTGATCGCCACGGTCGGCCGGCTCGAGACCTTCCCGGGCGCGGTCAACGTCATCCCCGGCCGGGTCGAGTTCAGCCTCGACCTCCGCGCCGAGACCGACGCCCAGCGCGACACGGCGTGGGACGCCATCGAGCACGCGATGTCGGAGTCGGCGTCGCGCCGCCGTCTCGCGCTGACGGTGGAGGAGACCCATTCGGCCCCCGCGGTCGTCGCCTCCTCTCGGCTGCAGGACGTCGTGCGCGCGGGCATCCGCGCGACCGGGGACGCGGAGCCGATGGTGCTGTTCTCCAAGGCCGGCCACGACGCGATGGCGGTCGCCGACCTCGCCGAGTACGCGATGCTCTTCCTCCGCTGCGAGGGCGGCGTCAGCCACCACCCGGACGAGAACGTGACCGAGGCCGACGTCGCGACCGCGCTCGACGCGTTCGAGGCGGCCGTGCTGGCGCTCGCCGACGGGACGCCGACCGCGTGACCCCCGCCCCGGCCCCCTCGACGAGCATCGGTCACCGCATCGATGCCGGCTACGCCGCGCTGTCGCGGCAGGAGCAGCGGGCGGCCGACTTCATCCTCGACCACCTCGGCGACCTGGCCGTCTACACGGCGACCGAGCTCGCCCAGCACAGCGGAGTGTCCAAGGCCACGGTCTCGCGGCTGTTCCGCCGCCTGGGGTTCTCGAACTCGCAGGAGGTGCGCGAGCACGCCCGGGCGCTGCGGTCCTCCGGTGTGCCGGTCGGTCCCGCGCAGGGACAGGGGGATCCGCTCGCCGCGCACCTCGAGAGCGAGCGGGCGAACCTGGCCCGGCTGGCCGCCGCGTTCGGCGACGGGCGGCTGGGAGAGGCGGTGCGGCTGATCGCGGGAGCACGCGAGGTCGTCGTGATCGGACTGCGCAACAGCTACCCGGTGGCGCTGCACCTGCGCCAGCAGCTCGCGCAGGCGCGCGGACGCGTCCGGATCGCCCCGCAGCCCGGCCAGTCGCTCGGTGAGGAGCTCGAGGGGCTCGGAGCCGAGGACGTCGTCGTGCTGGTCGGCTTCCGCCGCCGCCCCGCCTCCTTCGCCGCCCTGATCGGGACGCTCGCCGCGCGCGAGGTGCCCGTGGTGCTCCTCGCGGATCCGCCCGCCCGGCGCTACGCGGAGCACGCGGCGGTCTGGCTGGAGTGCCCGGTCGACAGCGGCACGGCGCTG
The DNA here is from genome assembly GCF_002931535.1 of Rathayibacter sp. AY1C6. NCBI lineage: Bacteria > Bacillati > Actinomycetota > Actinomycetes > Micrococcales > Microbacteriaceae > Rathayibacter > Rathayibacter sp. AY1C6. The sequence goes on from NZ_PSWC01000040.1 coordinate 1,955, forward strand.
GACAGCTACGCATCGGCGATGAGCGCGGTCGCGCTCGTGGCCTCCGGAGTGCTCGGGGCGTCGCCGAGGGAGTCGCGCGAGCGGATCGCCGGGATCAGCACGGCCTACGCGGAGCTCGCCGAGCTGGAGGACCGGCCGTGAGCGAGGCGGCGGAGCTGATCCGCGCGCACGCCAAGGACCCCGTCGGGCAGGCCGACCCGACTCCGGCCCTCGGCCGGGCCGAGCTGATCACCCCCACCTGCGGCGACCGGATCGAGCTGCGCGTCGACGGCGGCGCGGAGCAGGTGCGCCTCGCCTGGAGCGGGCGGGGGTGCGAGGTCTCGCGGGGATCCGCGTCGCTGCTCGCGGACGGTCTCGACGGGCTGCCGGCGTCGGACATGCGGGAGCGGATCGACGCGTTCCTCGCGGCGATGGCGCACCGGGAGGGTGCACTCGCAGGCGAGGAGCAGGCGCTGCTCGCGGTGGCGGGCAACCCCGTCCGCTCCGTCTGCGCGACGCTGGCCTGGCGGGCGCTGGCCGCCGCCCTCGACGACGCGGGCCTGGCGTGAACCGCTCAGTCCGGCCCGTCGCGGTCGGCTCCCGACCACAGATCGCCGCACTCCACCCCGCGCGCGCCCCTCGCGCGGAGCAGGTCGCGCGCGCCGGAGTCGCCGTGCACGCCCTCGAGGAGCTCCGGCCAGTGGTCCCGTCCCAGCAGCACCGGATGACCGGGCCGACCGCGGAAGACCGCGCGGGCGAGCACGTCCGGCGCGACCGGCGCCTCCGCGAGCAGCCGGGCCCCCACGCTCGGCGGCTCCTCGGGCAGGTCGACCAGGGCGACCAGCGCGGCGACGCCCTCGGCCGCGGCGAGACCCGCGCGGAGCGACGCCGAGAGGCCGCTCTCCCACTCCGCCGAGACGACCACGTCCGCGGACGGCGGCACCAGGAGGCGCGCCCGTCCGGCCTCCGCGCCCAGGACCACGAGCACCCGCTCGCAGCCCACCGCGCGGAGCCTCTCGACGGCCCGCTCCACCCAGGGAACTCCCGCCGCGTCGCACCGCAGCGCCTTCGGGCCGCCCGCCCGGCGCCCCGCACCCGCCGCGAGCACCAGCCCGACGAGGTCCCGACTCCCGACCAGATCCATCCGACCATCGTGCCGCAGGCCGAGCCCCTGCTCCGCCGGACGAAGGAGACCGCATGACCGACACCCGATCCGAGACCGCCCGCGACGTGCTGCTCGCGTGCCTCTCCGTCCCCCGCTGGGCCGACGAGGTCGCCTCCGGCGCGCCCTACCCGTCGGCCGACGCGCTCGCCGACGCGGCCGAGCGGGCCGCGCGCACGCTCACCGAGGAGGAGGTGGAGGCGGCGCTGGCCGACCACCCCCGGATCGGCGAGCGGCACGCGGGCGCGGGGCGCTCCTCCGCGTTCTCGGCCGCGGAGCAGGCGGCGAGCCGCACGGGCGACGAGGAGCTGACCCGGCGGCTGCTGGCCGGCAACCGCGCCTACGAGGAGCGGTTCGGGCGCGTGTTCCTCCTCCGCGCGGCCGGCCGCGACCGGGCCGAGGTCGTCGCGGAGCTGGAGCGGAGGCTCGGGCTCGACGACGAGACGGAGGCCCGCATCGTCGCGGAGCAGCTGCGGGAGATCACGGTGCTGCGCGTCCGCGGCCTCGACGACGGGCGCCTCGTCCGGGCGGAGGCCGCACGATGAGCGGGCACGCCAGCCGCGTCACCACCCACGTGCTCGACGCCGTCCGCGGCCGCCCCGCACGCGGCGTCCCGGTGGCTCTCGACGCCCGCGTCGGCTCCGGCTGGGCGCGGCTCGCCGAGGCCCGCACCGACGACGACGGCCGTGTGGCGGCCTTCGGGCCGGAGCGCCTGGCCGCCGGGGTGCACCGGGTCGTCTTCGACACCGGCGCCTGGTTCGCCGCCTCGGGCACCGAGTCGTTCTACCCCGAGGTCGTCGTCGCCTTCCGCCTCGACGACGAGGAGGCGCACTTCCACATCCCGCTCCTGCTCAGCCCCTTCGCCTACTCGACCTACCGGGGCAGCTGATGCAGCTGCAGGACGTCCTCGACGCGCCGCAGCTGCGGCTACGCGTGCTGGTCGCCGGCGACGGGGCGCTCGCCCGGCCGGTCGACGGCATCTTCACGACCGACCTCCTCGATCCGCGCCGCTACATCTCGCGCGACCAGCTGGTGCTGACAGGTCTGGTCTGGCGTCGGGACGCCCGGGACAGCGCGGCCTTCGTCGGCGCGGTCGCGGACTCCGGTGCCAGCGCTCTGCTCGCCGGCGAGGGGCTGCTGGGCTTCGTGCCGGACGACCTCGTCGTCGCCTGCCGCGAGCACGACGTCCCGCTGATCGCCGTGCCGGCCGATGTGTCGTTCGGCGCGATCACGGCGCACCTGTCGAACGCCCTCGCCGGCGACCGCGTGGCCCGGCTGACGGCCGCCCTCGCCCGCCAGCGGGAGCTGCTGACCGAGGTCTACCGGGGGCAGCAGCTCGACGAGCTCGTCACGCGCACCTCGCGCGAGCTCGGACTCCCCGTGTCGGTGCTGACCGCCACCGGCCGGACCGCGGCCTCCGCCTCGCCCCTGGGCCTGGGGGAGATCGAACGGGTCGTGCACGCGGCGCTCACGGCCCGGCGCAGCCCGGTCGTGGTAACGGACGCCCGCGGCGGCGCCCTGTCGGTCCTCACCGTCGCCGGAGCGGGCGAGCACCGCGCCACCTCCTGGCTGGTCGTCGTCGTGGGCGACTGGAACGACTGGCCCGCCGCAGTGCTGGACGCCGTGACCGAGCTCGCCGGAGTCGTGGGGGTCTACCGGCTGCAGCGGGAGGCGGCGCTCTCGGCCGACTCCGCTCTCGCCGACCGCCTGCTCGAGCTCGTGGAGGAGGACAGCGAGCAGCCCGAGGCCGCGGTGTACCTGCGGCAGCTCGGACTCGGCGGCGCCGGGCGGTGCGCCGTGGTCGCCGCCGAGTTCGAGGGCGACGCGCCCCCGGACCTGGCGCGCCGTGTCCTGGTCGACGCCGCCGCGCACCTGGGCCGCGCCGTGGTCGGACGCGACGCCGAGGGCTGCGCGGTGGCGGTGCTGCCCACCGAGGCGACCGATGCGATCCCCACCGGCGCGGATCCGCTCGCCGTCGTCACCTCGGCGCTGCGACGAGCGGGAGCCGCGTGGCCGGGCGCCGTGCTGCGCGTCGGGACGAGCGCCGCGACTCCGCTGCCCGCGCTCGGCGGCGCCCTCCGCTCGGCACGCTACGGGATGCTGCTGCCGGGCTCTTCGGGCGACGACGCTCCGGTGCGGGTCAGCGACTCCGGGGAGGTCACCTCCGCCGTGCAGCTGCTGAGCGCGGTCCCCGACCACCTGCGCTCAGTGTTCGTCGAGCTGGTGCTCGGGCGGCTCGTCGAGCACGACGCGCGCTACGGCTCGCAGCTGGTCGCCACGCTCGCGGCGTTCCTCGACTGCGGCGGCTCGTGGGTGCGCACGGCGGAGCAGACGCACCTGCACCTGAACACGGTGCGGTACCGCATCGCGAGGGTGGAGGAGCTGACGCAGCGCGACCTGTCGGACACCGCGGACCGCGCCGACCTGTTCCTGGCGCTGCGCCTGCGCTGACGGCCGGGTGCGCGCGGTCCGCACCGCGCTTCCCGGGCCGGCCCCGTCACTCCGGAGCCACGATCCGCCTGCCCCGGACGTGCACCGCGGCGATCGCCGGCTCGCGCAGGGTCATCAGCAGGGCGAAGAGCAGCTGGGCCGTCGCCTCCTCCTCGTCGTCCGCGCGGATCCCGTGGGCGAGGACGTCGGCGAGCGGCTCCCACCGGTCGGGCTCGATGCGGAGGAAGTCCGCGTCCTTCCCGGGGTCGAGGCTGCCGAACCGCTCCTCCTGGTCGAGCGCCCGCGCGCCGGCGAGCGTCGCCGTGAACAGGAGCTCGGCCGGATGCAGGGCGACGGCCGCGTCGCCGGGCTCCGAGAGGTGCACCTTGAAGGCGTCGTTCGCCACTCGCGCCAGCAGCCACTCGTCGCCCGCGCCCACGTCCGAACCGAGGGCGACGGTGACCCCCGAGGCGACGGTCCGGCGCCAGGGCATGGTGCCGGAGCCGAGGAACTGCTGCGAGGTCGGGCAGTGGGCGATCGAGGTGCCGGTCTCCTCCATCCGGTGCAGCTCCGCGTCCTGGCAGTGCACGGCGTGAGCGAGGATCGTGCGCGGCCCGAGGAGGGAGGAGCCGCCGCGCGCGGAGCCGGGCAGGAAGAGCCCGTCGTAGGTGTCGAGGTAGCTGCGGGTGCCGTACGAGCCGAGCACGGCGGCGATCTCGCCGTCGCCGGGCCGGTCGTTCTCGTTGAGGTGGCTGTGCACGTAGACGCCGCGTCCGCGGACGTCGTCGTAGAGGTCGCCGAGCGCTCCGAGGGTCCGGGGAGTGACGGACAGCGAGAACCGCGGGACGAGCGCGACCTGCAGGAGCGGGTTCCTCCCGTGCCAGCGGTCGATCTCCTCCGACGCGAGCGTCAGCGCCTCCTCCTCCGAGGTGATCAGGGGCGCCGCCGAGGCCGGGCCCGTGGTCTGGATCCCGCGCCCCGACACGATCCGCAGCCCCGCCTCGCGGGTGCGCTCGAAGAGGGCGTCCTGCGCGGCCGGGAACGCGGAGCCGAAGACCATCGCGGCGGTCGTGCCCGCGGCCACCCGCCGCCGGGTGAAGGCTCGCGCGACGACGTCGGCGAACTCCGGGTCGGCGAGCCGCGCCTCCGAGGGGAACACCGTCCGGTCGAGCCACTCGAGCAGCTGGCCGCCGCCGAAGCCGTCGGTCGAGAACGTCTGGGGGAAGTGCACGTGCGCGTCGACGAAGCCGGGCAGCAGGACCGACGCGGCGTCGCCGGAGACCGGCAGGAGCGCGAAGCGGTCCGGCAGCTCGCGGTACGGACCGACCCAGGCGATCGTGCCGTCCTCGTCCACGGCGAGAGCGCCGTCCGGGATCGACACCAGCGACTCCCGCGCGGTCGCGAGCGTCGCACCCCCGGCGACGTGCAGCACGTGCCCCCGGTGGACGCCCCCGGCGCCGGTCACACCAGGCCCGTGTAGGCGGTCCAGGCGGATCCCGCGGGCGGCGCGTCGTCGCGGGTGACGCTCGCCTGGATCAGCCCGTAGGGGCGGTCGGCGGCGTGGAAGACCTCGTTGTCGTTCTCGACGCCGAAGGGCGAGAGGTCGTAGACGAAGTGGTGCTTGTTCGGCGCGGAGAGACGGATCTCGACGATCTGCGGGTACTCCTCCAGGACCGCCTTCCCCATCTCGAAGAGCGTCTGCTGGAGGGCGAGGGAGTGCACGGTCGCGAAGCGGCTCGTCATGAGCGCCTTGACGCCCGCGTAGACCGCCTCCCAGTCCATCGCCGCGATCTCGTCCTCGCTCAGGGCGAAGCGCCACCTCGCGACCAGCGAGGTCGCCATCACCCGGTCGTTCGTCGGCTGCAGGACCGTGTACGGGTCGGTGAGGAAGCCGTGGAACTCGCTCCCCGTGGACTTCAGGATCGTGAGGTCCTTGAAGCCGCCGGTGATCCAGATCCGCCGCTCGTCCCCCGAGCCCTCGACCGTGACCGACGCGATCCGCGTCTCCTGGCCCTTCCGGACCCAGGTGTGGTCGTGCTCGCGCCCGTCCACCAGCACGCGCTCCCAGGCGAACTCCTCGATCTCGATGCGGGCGCCGTGGACGGGCTCGTAGCCGTCGACGAAGTGGCGGGCCAGCTCGAGGCCGTAGGGCTCGATCGAGCGCAGGCCCCTCTCCTTGGCGAAGGCGTACGCCGTCTGCTTCTGCGTGTCCGTGGGCAGGACGGCCGACTGGTCGCCCTCTCGGTGCGCGGCCTCGAAGTCGCCGCGGAGGGCCGTGGAGACGTTGACGTCGTGGATCTCGTGCCGCGGGGTCTCGCGGTAGATCCGCACGACGCGGTTCTCGGCCTTCCCGTACTGGTGGTCCCCGAGGATGATCGACATGTCCGCTCCTGTCCGTTCCGTGCGGCCGGGCCCGGTCACGCGGTGGTGCCCGTCCTGCTCGCGGCTCCTGCGAGCCCGTCTGCCAGCCTCGCGCCTGCCGGGGGCTCCGCGCACCGGCGGAGCATCCCGAGGAGCCGCCGCCGGGACTCCGAGTCTTGTGCGATCCGCCCGCTCCGCGGCTCCGACCCGCCTCCGTTCACACGCTCGAAACCTGCCGATGACACGGCGGCGGTCGGCGTGAGCGGGGGAGCTCCCCGAGCTGTCGTCAGGGAGGCGGGGCATCGGCGGGTCGAGGTCAGGGGCGGCTGAGGAGGCGCCCGGCGGGCGGGACCGTCGCGGCGGTGACGCGGCGGCCGCCGACCCAGGTGGCGGCGACGGCGCCGCGGAGGACGCGGCCCTCGTAGGCCGAGACGGGGTTCCGGTGCGAGAGGGCGTCGACGTCCACGCGCCACTGCGCCTCCGGGTCGAACGCGACCAGGTCTGCGTCGGACCCCGCGTGCAGCAGGCCCTTCTGGCCGAGCCCGGCGAACGCGGCGGTCGCCGTGGACATCCAGGCGACGACCTGCTCGAGCGGGATGCCCCGCTCGCGGGCCCCGGTCCAGACCGCGCGGAAGCTCAGCTCGAGTCCCGAGATCCCGCCCCAGGCGACGCCGAAGTCGCCGCCGGCGGGGAGCTTCAGCTCGGCGGTGGCGGGGGAGTGGTCCGAGGCGATGATGTCGATCGTCCCGTCGAGCAGCCCCTTCCAGAGCAGCTCGCGGTTGCGCTCGTCGCGGATCGGCGGGCAGCACTTGAACTGCGTCCCGCCGTCGGGGATCGAGCCGGCGTCGAAGGTGAGGTAGTGCGGGCAGGTCTCGGCGGAGATCGGCAGCCCCTCGGCCTTCGCCTCGCGCAGGAGCGGCAGCGCGTCGGCGGAGGAGAGGTGCAGGATGTGCGCGCGGCAGCCGGTCTCGCGGACGGCCTCGATCACGTGCAGGATCGCGCTGCGCTCGGAGGCGGGCGGGCGGGAGTCGACGAACGCGCCGTAGGAGGCGCCGGGCTCCAGCGCGCTCGCCTCCAGCTCGGCCGGGTCCTCGGCGTGCACGATCAGCAGTCCGTCGAAGGCGGCGATCTCGCGCATCGCCTCGACGAGCTGCTCCCGGCTCAGGTGCGGGAACTCGTCCACTCCGCTCGGCGAGAGGAAGCACTTGAAGCCGAAGACGCCCGCGTCGTGCAGCTCGCGCAGCGTGCCGAGGTTCGAGGGGATCGCCCCGCCCCAGAAGCCGACGTCCACCTGCGCCTGCGGCCCGGCGGCCGCGCGCTTGGCCTCGAGCCCGGCCACCGTCGTGGTCGGCGGGAACGAGTTCAGCGGCATGTCGATGATCGTGGTGACGCCCCCGGCGGCGGCCGCGCGGGTGGCGGAGGCGAAGCCCTCCCACTCCGTGCGGCCCGGCTCGTTGACGTGCACGTGGGTGTCGACGATCCCCGGGATCAGGACCTGGCCATCGGGGAGGACGATCTCCTCCGTGGTCCGCCAGGGGGCGTCCCGCTCGCCGACCGCGACGATCAGGCCCTCGGCGATCGCGATGCTGGCCGGACGCCGGCCGTTCTCGGTCAGCACGTCGGAGGCGCGGATCACGAGGTCGAGGAAGGGAGCGTCGTCAGGCATGGATCGACCCTATACTCGGCATGTTTCCTGCGTGTGAGCGCCCGTCGGCGGCTCCGCCCGGCCTCCCCGCAGCCCCGGCGCCGTCGCCTCCCGTCCGAGAAGAGGAGGCCGTCGTGCTCGACATCGCCGCCGCCCTGCTCGAGCGCGTCGAGGCGGGTGGGAGCGTCGCCGTCGTCACCGTCACGCACGTCTTCGGCTCGGCTCCCCGCGCTCTCGGCTCCTCGATGGCGGTGGACGCGGAGGGGCGCGCGATCGGCTCGATCTCCGGCGGCTGCGTCGAGGCGCAGGCGTACGCGCTGGCCCAGGAGGTGCTCGGCACCTCGGGCAGCGCGTCCGAGCACTTCGGCTTCGACGACGAGGCGGCCTTCGCCGCCGGCCTGTCCTGCGGGGGGCAGCTGCGCGTGTTCGGCCAGGTCGTCGACTCCGGCTGCACCGCGGTCCTCGCCGAGCTGCGCGCCGCCCGCGCCGGCCGCTCGGCCGCGCTGGCGATCGTCGTCGGCGGCCCGGAGGAGCTGGTCGGCCTCGTCCTCACCGGAGCGACGCGCCTCCAGGACGTCGTCGGCCCGCACCTGGACGAGGACACGGCCCGCCGCATCCTCGCCGAGCGCGAGGCGCGCCTGGCCTCCGGCCGCTCGGCCACGGTCGAGACCGCCTGCCGGGGGGCCGAGCTCGAGGTCGCCTACGTCGTGCACGCCGAGCGGCCGCGCCTGCTGATCTACGGCGCCGTCGACTTCTCCGCCGCGCTCTGCTCCGCCGGCGCCCTGCTCGGCTACCGCGTGACCGTCTGCGACGCGCGTCCGGTGTTCGCGACCGCCGAGCGCTTCCCGGGCGCGGACGAGGTCGTCGTCGAGTGGCCGTCCGACCACCTCGCCCGCGCCGAGGTCGACTCCCGCACCGTGATCGCGGTGCTCACTCACGACGAGAAGTTCGACATCCCGCTGCTCGAGACCGCGCTCGCGCTCCCGGTCGCCTACGTCGGCGCGATGGGATCGCGGCGCACCCACGAGCGGCGGCTGCGGCTGCTGCGCGAGGCGGGAGTGACGGAGGAGGCGCTCGCCCGCCTGCACTCGCCGATCGGCCTGGACATCGGCGCGTCGACGCCGGAGGAGACGGCCGTGTCGATCCTCGCGGAGGTGCTCGCCGCGCGCACCGGGACGTCGGGGGAGCCGCTCGCGGGGCGCTCGGGCCCGATCCACGCGGCGCGCTGAGCCGCACGTCCTCCCCTGGCCGTGCGCCGGCGTGATCGCACCGGCCTGCTCGCACTCCGGCGGGAAACGGCCGCGAAACACCGCGCTGCCATGCTCGGGGCATGCAGCGCCACGTCCTCACCGGAGCCCACGTCGCCACCGTCGACGCGCACGGGACCGAGCACCCCGTCGGCCACGTCGTCGTCGACGACTCCCGCATCGTCGCCGTCGGAGCCGGCGACCCTCCGGCGTGGGCCCTCGACGGACGGTCCCCGACGGGCCTGCCGGCGCAGGAGGCGATCGCGCTCACGCGGGTCGACGGCCGCGGCCACCTGCTCACTCCCGGGCTCGTCAACACGCACCACCACCTCTACCAGTGGCTCACCCGCGGCTGGGCGCAGGACTCGATCCTCTTCGACTGGCTCGTCGCGCTCTACCCCGCCTGGTCCCGCATCGACGCCGACCTGACCCGCTCCGCCGCCCTCGGCGCGATGGGCGTCCTCGCCCGGTCCGGCTGCAGCACGGTCGCCGACCACCACTACGTCTTCCCACGGGGCTCCGGCGACATCGTCGGCGGCATCGTCGACGCGGCCGGCACCCTCGGCCTCCGGCTGCACGCGACCCGCGGGTCGATGGACCTCGGCGAGTCCCGGGGCGGCCTCCCGCCGGACTTCGCCGTCGAGACCACGGCGGCCGCGCTGCAGGCCAGTGGAGAGGCGGTCCAGCGGTACCACGACGCCTCCGCCGACGCGATGGTGCGGGTCGCGATCGCCCCGTGCTCGCCCTTCTCGGTGACCACCGACCTGCTGCGCGAGTCGGCCGTCCTCGCCCGTCAGCTCGGGGTCCGGCTGCACACCCACGGCTCCGAGACCGTGGAGGAGGACGCCTACACGCGGGAGGCGTTCGGCCTCTCGCCCACCGACCACCTGGAGTCGCTCGGCTGGCTCGGCGACGACGTCTGGATGGCGCACTGCGTCCACCTCGACGCCGACGCGATCGCGAAGTTCGCGGCCACGGGCACCGGAGTCGCGCACTGCCCGTCCTCGAACGGCCGGCTCGCGGCGGGCATCGCGCCGATCCCTCAGCTGCTGGCTGCGGGAGCCCCGGTCGGCCTCGGCGTGGACGGCGCGGCGTCGAACGAGTCCGGTCAGCTCGGCTCCGAGATCCGCGCCGCGGTGCTGATGAACCGCCTGCGCGCCGGCGCCGACCGGATGAGCGCCCGGCAGGCGCTCTCGGTCGCCACCATCGGCGGGGCCCGGGTGCTCGGCCGGCAGGACGAAATCGGCTCGATCGAGGTCGGCAAGCTCGCCGACCTCGCGCTCTGGCGGATCGACGGGATCGAGCACGCGGGCATCGCGGACCCGGTCGCGGCCCTCGCGCTCGGAGCGCAGCCCCCGCTGAGCCTGCTCCTGGTGCAGGGTCGCCCGACGGTGCGGGAGGGACGGCTGGTGAACGCGGACGAGGACGGGATCGCCCGCGAGGTCGCCCGGGCGAGCACGGAGCTGGCGTCGCGCGTCTGAGCTGCGGCAGCCGATCGGCGCTCAGCCCGTCGTCGTTCAACCGGGCGGCGCCTCCGCCTCGACGGACGCGACCGGGGCGGCGTCCGGGTGCAGGAGCCGCCAGATCCGGTCGCGGGAGAGCGGCAGCTCGGTCGGCCGCACGCCGATCGCGTCGCGGACGGCGTTGGCGAGTGCGGGGGCGACCGGGTTGTAGGGCGCCTCGCTCATCGACTTCGCGCCGAACGGCCCGAGCTCGTCGGCGGTGTCCGCGAAGAGCACCTCGGTCTCGGGCACGTCCGCCATCTGCGGGATGTGGTAGTTCCGGAGGATCGCCGTGGTCACGGTGCCCTCGCCGTCGAGGATCACCTCCTCGTACAGCGCCGAGCCGATCGCCTGCGCCACTCCGCCCTCGACCTGCCCGCGGCACTGCGCCGGGTTGATCACGAAGCCGGCGTCGGCCGCCTGGACCGACTGCAGGATCCGCACCTCGCCCGTCGGCTCGTGCACCGCGACGCGGAAGCCCTGGACGTTGAACGCGAGCGAGCGCTGAGCGCCGTCCTCGCTCCCGGTCGCGGTGACCGGTCCGCCGGCCGCACGGACCAGATCGGCGAACGCGACCCGGGTGCCGTCCGGAGCGAGCAGGCCCTCGTCGTCGGGCTCGAAGGTCTCGTCGTGCCCGGTCAGCCGCTTGGCGAGCGCCTGCAGCTCGGCGAGGAGGCGCGTCGCGGCCGAGTGGACGGCCTTGCCCGCGACCACCGTGCCGGCGCTGCCGAACGCTCCGGTGTCGTAGCGGGCCGCGTCCGTGTCGGACTGGCGGATCCGCACCCGGTCGGCCGAGGCGCGGAAGGCGCTCGCGACCAGCTGCGTGTGCACGGTGGTCGTCCCGTTGCCGAACTCGGCCGTGCCGACGCCGATGGTCAGCACTCCCTCGGCGTCGACGGTGACGGTCGCCTCCGAGAAGTGGCCCCGCGGGGGGATGGTGGCGATCATCGCCAGTGCCGTGCCCTGCCCTGTCCGCCACCCCGGTCCGTCGGGGGCGGGGGAGCCGCCGCCGCCGGCCAGTGCCGCCTCGGTGAGGTCGAGGCACTGGTCGAGCCCGTAGGAGGCGAAGCCGATGTCGTCGCCCTCGACGTGCGTGACCACCAGCGGCTCGCCCGGGCGCACCGCATTGATCCGCCGCAGCTCGAACGGGTCGATCCCGAGCTCGCGGGCGAGATCGTCCATCGCCGACTCGATGCCGAAGATCACCTGCCCGAGGCCGTAGCCGCGGAACGCCCCCGAGGGGAGGTTGTTCGTGTAGACGGCCTGCGCGTCGACGCGCTTGCTGGGCGCGCTGTAGACGGCGACCGACTCCGAGGTGCCGTGGAACATCACGCCGGGTCCGTGGTTGCCGTAGGCGCCGGTGTCCGAGAGCACGTCCACGGCGAGGGCGGTCAGCCGTCCGTCGCGTCGGGCGCCGAGCGTGACGCCGACCCGCATCGGGTGTCGGCAGGGGGCCATCGTGAACTCGTCGCTCCGGGTGAACTCGAACTGCACGGGCCGGCCGGTGGCGAGCACGGCGAGGGCGACGACGTCCTCCGTCAGGATCTCCTGCTTGCCGCCGAAACCGCCGCCCACCCGTGCCGTGAAGACGCGGACGGTCGACGGATCGCGGTTGAACAGGCGCGCGATCTCGTCGCGCACGAGGAAGGGCACCTGCGTCGAGGTCCGCAGCACCAGCTCTCCGCCCTCGAGCCAGCCGATGGTGCCGTGGGTCTCGAGAGCCGTGTGCGCGACCCGGGAGGTCGAGTACCGGCCCTCGACGACCACGTCGGCCTCCGCGAGTCCGGCGGCCACGTCCCCGTACTCTCCGTGGAGCTCCGCGACGACGTTCGCCTCCGGCCGGGCGATGCGCGAGGCGATCGGATCCTTGTCGGCGTGCAGGAGCGGCGCGCCGGCCGAGCGCGCCTCCTCCGGGTCGAAGACGGCGGGCAGCACCTCGTAATCGACCTCGACGGCGCGGCAGGCCGCCTCCGCCTCGGCCACCGACTCCGCGACCACCACGGCCACGCGCTGCCCGCGGAACCGGACGACGGTGTCGAGCATGCGGGTGTCGTCCGGGTCGTCGAGCCGGGACTCGTGGCGGGCGGTGGAGTAGAGGACGTCCGGGACGTCCTCGGCGGTGAGGACCGCGACGACGCCCCGCATCGCGCGGGCGGCGGTCGTATCGATCGAGCGGATGCGCGCGTGGGCGTGCGGGCTCTGGACGACCTTCAGGTGCAGCAGGCCGGGGACGGCGACGTCGAGGGTGAACGGCTCGCGGCCCTGGACGATCCGCCGGCCGGCGGGCGCGCCGAGCGAGCGGCCGACCCGGGACTCCTCGGCCGACGGGCGACCGGTGCGGCGGACGGGGGTGAGACCCGACGGCGGGGCCGCGTGCCGTCCGCGGACCGGGGCCTCCGTGCGATCCGCTCCGGACGGCTCGGCCGCGTGCGCGCCGTGCCCGGACGCGCAGGCGCCCGTCACGGCCTCGCGGATGGGGCGGTAGCCCGTGCACCGGCAGAGGTTGCCCTTCATCAGCCGCGGCACGTCCTCGGCGCGGACTCCGTCGAGCGCCGTGGCCGTGACCACCATGCCGGCCGTGCAGAAGCCGCACTGGAACGCGCCGGCCTCGACGAACGCCTCCTGCACCGCGCTCGGCTCCTCGGGCGTGCCGAGGCCGGCCGCTGTCGTCACCTCGCGCCCCTCGACGCGGTGGGCGGGGTAGAGGCAGGAGTGGAACGGCGTCCCGTCGACGAGGACGGAGCAGGCGCCGCAGTCACCGGCGTCGCACCCCTTCTTCACCTCGAAGTGCTCGTGGTCGCGGAGGAGGGTGCGCAGCACCTGGCCGGGGCGGGGGGAGGCGTCGACCGGCTCTCCGTTGACGGTGAACCTCATCGGGCGCCTCCGGTCAGCTCGGTGCGGATCTCCTCGGCGAGCATGCGGACGACGGCGTGGCGCCAGTCGGCGGCTCCGTGCGGGTCGGTGAACCAGGTCGCGACGCCGTCGACGGCCGCGGCGAGCTCGGCCGAGGAGGGAACGGCGGCGAAGCGGAGCAGCTCCGGCCGGACGGTCGCCGCGGTGATCGTGAGGAGGAACGCGCCGTCGGTGTCGAGGCGGCCGATGACGACGGCGCCGGAGCGTCCGAGAGGGGAGAGCGCCGTCTTGCGGAACGCGGTGCGCGCCCGGAGGGAGGAGAGCGGGAACTCGATCGAGCGGATGACGTCGTCCCGGGCCAGGGAAGTGGTCATGTCGCCGGTCACGAGCTCGGCGACCGGCACGGCGACGTCCGAGCCGTCGGCCCGCCAGACGAGGGCGGTGGCGTCGAGCGCGGCGGCGAGGCTGATCATCGGTCCTGCGGGCAGGGCGTTGGCGATGTTGCCGCCGACAGTGGCGACGTTCCAGATCTTGAAGGAGCCCAGCAGGGCCGTGCAGCACTGGAAGAAGAGCGGATGGGCGGTGTCGCCCGCGTCGGGCATCGCGGCGAGCTCGCTGAGCGTGCAGGTCGCCGCGATCGAGAGCCCGGCGTCCGTGCGCACGATCGGCTCCCACGCGAATCCCTGCAGGTCGAGGAGCTCGTCGAGGTGGTCGTGGGGGAGGGAGAACACCCAGGAGCCGCCTCCGATGACCGCTGAGCGCGGCCCGCGGCCCGCCAGCTCGGAGCGCTCGCGCACCACCCGGACGCGCTGGATCGTGTTCAGGTCCATGCCGCGCCTCCGTCCCGCGCCCGTCGGGCGTCTCCCCCCAGTGAACCCCACCCGTGTGACGCCCGTGTTTCCCCACCCCGTCCTCCCGCGGCTCCGCTCCCCGTCCCCCCGGCGGATCCGCCATCCGC
>NZ_PSWC01000041.1:0-15810 GCF_002931535.1 Rathayibacter sp. AY1C6
CGAGGTGCCGAAGAGGAAGCCCTCGGTGCCCGACTCCGTCGAGAACGAGACGGCCGAGGCCTGCCCGGCCGCGTCGCTCCGGGACTGCCCGTCTCTTCCGCCCGTCCCGTCCCGTCCCGTCCCAGGAGGACCGATGCCGTCCCGTTCCGCCCGCACCACCGGGATCGTCCTCGCCGCCCTCGGACTCGTCGCCGTCGTCCTCGCGATCGTGCTGCTCGTCCGGCCCGCCGGCGGGCAAGCGCCCGGCGCAGCCACGGCGTCCGCGGGCCCGTCCTCGGCGCCGTCCGGGAGCGCTCCGGCGACGTCCGCCGCTCCCGGCTCCGCGGAGGCGACCGACGGCGCCGCCGCCCCCGCATCGACGGCCTCCGCCGCACCGTCAGACACCGAGCCGGGCACCGGATCCGATGCTCCTCCGGCGATCGTCTCCTTCGCCTCCACCCCCGCCTCCGTCGACTGCGAGGGCGACCGCACCGCCTCCGTCCCGCTCGCCCTGTCGTGGGAGACGAGCGGAGGCGCCACCGCCCGCCTGGCCGTCGGCACCACCGACGCGAGCGCGGGCGAGCCCGTCGACCTCGCGGCGTCCGGCTCCGCCGCCGTCACCGCCGACTGCCGCGACTCCGAGACCCTGATCACCCTCGCCGTCCTCGCCCCCGACGGCACCACCGCCCAGCGCACCCTCGTCGTCCCCGCCTCCTGAACCGCTCCGCCCGCGCGGAGGCGGTCACGGAGGCGTCGAGCGGCCCCGGCACGGCAGAATGGGACACGATGACCTCCACACCCCCTCCGCTCGGCCTGCTCCTCGACGTCGACGGGCCCATCGCGAGCCCCGTCACGCGCACGATCTCGATCCCCGAGATCGCCGACGACCTCGTCGCCCTGGCCAACGCCGGCATCCCGATCGTGTTCAACACGGGCCGCTCCGACGCGTTCCTGCGCGAGCGGGTCCTGCCCGCGCTCCTCGAGCGAGGCGTCTCGGCCGAGGCCCGCATCGTCTGCGTCTGCGAGAAGGGCGCCGTCTGGTTCACCGTCGACTACCGCGGCACCTCGGAGCCGATCGTCGACGAGTCGCTCGCGATCCCCGAGCCGGTGGCCCGCGACCTCGAGCGGATGATCCGCTCCGACTACGACGACCTGGTCTTCTTCGACGAGACCAAGCGCGCGATGGTGTCCGCCGAGCAGCTGGTCGACCTGCCGAGCGAGGACTACCTCGAGCGCCAGCTCGTCTTCGATGCCGACGCCCTGCAGATCATGACCGCCGCGGGCCTCGGGGTCGAGCGACGCGGCATCCGGTATCCGAACGAGGAGGGGACGGTCGACTTCCGCATCGACCCGACCGTCATCTCGACCGACATCGAGTCGAACCGGCTCGGCAAGGACCTCGGCGCCCAGCGCGCCGTGGAGCTGCTCGGAGCGACGGGCGCGATCCCGCAGCGCTGGCGCACGGTCGGCGACTCCCGGAGCGACTACGCGATGGCCGACTGGCTGTTCGAGCATGCCTACGACGTCGCCCACGTCGACGTGCGGCCCGCGGAGGGCGTGCCCGAGAAGCCCTACCCGGTCCTCGTCGTCGACGGAGCCGTGAACGACGCGGCCGGCGCCGCCGTGCTCCGCCGCTGGACGGAGCTCGTCGCCGACGAGACGACGCCCGAGGTCGGCGGCGCGATCTCGCTCCATGCCCGGAGCTGATCCGCAACCCTCATCCCTCGTCGCTCAGGCCCGTTAGCGTTCGAGCATGAGAATCGCAGTCACCGGTGGATCCGGCAAGCTCGGCCGCCACGTCGTCACCCGCCTCCGCGCTTCCGGGCACGAGGTCTTCAATCTGGACCGTGCGGGGGACCGCGGCGCGGGCTTCGTCCGCATCGACATCGCCGACTACGGCCAGGTCGTGGACGCGCTGCAGTCGGTGAACGACCAGTACGAGGGCATCGACGCGCTCGTGCACCTCGCCGCGATCCCCGCGCCGGGCCTCGTGCCCGACGTCGCCACGTTCCACAACAACATGATCGCGACGTTCAACGCGTTCCACGGAGCGATCCGTGCCGGCATCCGCAACGTCGTCTACGCCTCCAGCGAGACCGTGCTGGGCCTGCCCTTCGACGTCCCGCCGCCCTACATCCCGGTCGACGAGCAGTACCCGGCGCGCCCGGAGTCGGTCTACTCGCTCACCAAGCACCTCGAGGAGCAGATGGCGATCGAGCTGTGCCGCTGGCACCCGGACCTGAAGATCACGGGCCTGCGCTTCTCGAACGTCATGGACGAGGTCGACTACGCCGAGTTCCCGTCGTTCGACTCCGACGCGCTGCTGCGCAAGTGGAACCTCTGGGGCTACATCGACGGACGCGACGGAGCGCAGGCGGTCGAGAAGGCGCTGCTCGCCGAGACGACCGGGTTCGACCGCTTCATCATCGCCGCGGCCGACACCGTGATGACGCGCCCCAACGCCGAGCTGGTGGCCGAGGTGTTCCCCGGCGTCGAGCTGCGCGGCGACCTCGGGACAACCGGCACCCTGCTCTCGATCGACCACGCCCGCGAGGTCCTCGGCTACGCCCCCGAGCACTCCTGGCGCGACTCGCAGCAGGGCTGACCCGCGGGCCCGGCGCATCGGGATCCGCGCTGTTCGTCGGTGGGGTGGATCCCGATACGCGGGCTGAGCCCGCTCCTCGATCAGCAGGGGTGCGGTCGGCCCGTGACCGTGCCGGTCGAGGAGCGGCAGCGCGGCGTCTCGAGACCCGCCCTGTTCGTGCGCGGCTCGGCTCGCCGCCCCACGCACGAGCGCGCCCGGTCCGCAGGATGACTGCAGGCCGGGCGCGCTCCGTGGAGCCGAGGATCAGCTCGGGATGTAGTTGAAGGTGTCGGGGTCGGGGCCGGTGCGGTGGCCGCGGTCGAGCGCCGTGATGTCGGTCATCGCCTCGTCGTCGAGCTCGAAGTCGAAGAGGGCGAAGTTCTCCTCCACGCGCTTGCGGGTGACCG
Organism: Rathayibacter sp. AY1C6; assembly: GCF_002931535.1. Lineage (NCBI taxonomy): Bacteria > Bacillati > Actinomycetota > Actinomycetes > Micrococcales > Microbacteriaceae > Rathayibacter > Rathayibacter sp. AY1C6. The sequence goes on from NZ_PSWC01000041.1 coordinate 2,971, forward strand.
ACTTCGGGAAGACGATGTCGCCGCGCTGGATGTGCCAGCGGAGCACGACCTGCGCCGGGCTGCGGTCGACGTTGCGCGCGATGCGGGTGATGGTGTCGTCGTCGAGGACGAGGCCCTGCGCGATCGGCGACCAGGCCTCGGTCGCGATGCCGTGCTCGGTGCCGTAGGCGCGGAGCTCCTGCTGCACGAGGTAGGGGTGCACCTCGATCTGGTTCACGGCCGGGACGATGGTCGCCTCGGCGCGGAGCCGGTTGAGGTGGTTGGTCTGGAAGTTGGAGACGCCGATCGCCTTCGCCTTGCCGCTGCGGTAGATCTCCTCCATCGCCTTCCAGGTCTCCAGGTAGTCGCCCACGTTCGGGAGCGGCCAGTGGATGAGGAAGAGGTCGACGTAGTCGAACTGCAGCTCGCCGAGGGTGACGTCGATCGCGGCGAGAGCGTCCTCGCGGGCGTGGAAGCCGTTGTTGAGCTTGCTGGTCACGAAGACCTCGGAGCGGTCGAGGCCGGAGGCGCGGACGGCCTCGCCGACGCCCGCCTCGTTGCCGTACATCTCGGCGGTGTCGATGTGGCGGTAGCCGACCTCGAGGGCCGCCAGGGTCGCGTCCTTGGTCTCGGCCGGGTCGATCTGGAACACGCCGAAGCCCAGCTGCGGGATCTCCACGCCGTTGTTCAGGGTGATCGTGGGGACCGTTGCGGTGTCGTCGCTCATGAGCGAGTACGTCCTTTCGTCGGGGCGAGGGCGCAGTGGAGCCGCGCCGTCGTGCCTCCAGTCCATCGTCTGCGGCTCTCAGCATCAACCCCTTGCGCGCTCGGCGGACATCCAGCTTCCCCGCGGAGGAGGAGTCGGTTCCCCTGAGCAGAGGTGCGCCCGCTCCGGGAACGCCGAAGGCCCCCGGCACGGATGCCGGGGGCCTTCGGGGAGCGCGACTTACGCGCGGGACTTGCGGCCGACGATCGCGCCGTAGATGAGGAGGACGACGATCGCGCCGACGACGGAGACGATGATGCTCACGATGTTGATGCCGTTGACGGCGTCCTGGATGCCGAACAGCGTGCTGAGGAAGCCGCCGAGCAGCGCGCCCACGATGCCGAGGACGATCGTGATGATCCATCCGCCGCCCTGCTTGCCCGGGAGGATGAGCTTGGCGAGCGCCCCGGCGATGAGGCCGAGGATGATCCAGCTGATGATGCCCATGATGTTTCTCCTTCAGTTCGTGCTCGATCGGCCGTTCCGATGCGAGCGGAGACACCGGCGGGCCGGTGTCCGGTGAGTCGTGGAAGCGGGGGTCAGCGGAGGCGGCGCTGCACCTTGTCGCGGGCCTTGCTCGCGATGGCGGTGAGCTGCTTGGCCTCGCGCTTGGAGGTCTTCTTGAGCTTCTTGCGGGTCTTCTTCGTGGCCGGGTCGTTCCACACGCCGAGTGCGAGGTGGCGCAGCTCTTCGTAGCGGCCACGGCCGGCGCGGGAGCCGAACACGTAGGCGGTGAAGGCGACCAGTGCCAGCAGGACGAGGCGGGGATTCATGCGGTGACCCTTCCATCGGAGAGCACCGGGTCGTGCTCGACACCCATTTGACTCTCCTGCGCAATCCGTGACAAACCACGGCCCGACCATTGACAGGGACCCCTCGCATCGTGTTCCGCGTGCGCGTGTACCCGATTCAGCCGCAGGCCGGAGACGTCTCGGACGGGAAGCGAGCGTGGAGGTAGTGGCCGTAGCCGCCCTCGACCCGGTTGTCGCGGCGGCCGGAGGTGACCACCTCGCCGCGGTCCGTCGCTCCGACCCGGGCGCCGCTCGCGCGCAGCCGCTCGACGAGCAGGACGTCCTCGTGCAGCGGCTCCCGGCCGAAGCCGCCCGCCGCGAGGTATGCGCTCGCGCGGACGCCGAGGTTCGCGCCGTGGATGCTGCCGATCGACTCCTCCCGCGCGCGGACGTCTCGCCAGCGCGAGTAGGCACCGGGGGAGAGGTCGGCCGGGTCGGGCCGGACCGTGCCGAGCAGCGCGTCGTGCCGTCGGGAGTGCTCGACGTGGGCGGCCAGCCAGTCGCGGGGGACCACGGTGTCGGCGTCGGTGTTGGCGATCCACACCTGCTCGAGCGGAGCAGCGACGGAGGAGAGGGCGTGCGCGATCCCGGCGGAGCGGGCGGCGCCGACTCCGCAGCGGGCGAGCTCCAGCACCTCGGCGCCGGCGGCACGGGCCCGCTCGACGGTCGCGTCGGAGCAGCCGTCCGCGGCGACCACGAGGCGCATCCCGATTCCGGGCGCCCGATGGGCGAGGTGGGTCGCGCTCGCCCGGACGGAGGCGATCAGGCCGCCGATCCGCTCCTCCTCGTCGAGGGCCGGGACGACGACCAGCACCTGCGCGAGCCGGCTCACACCAGCCCCGTCCGGCGGGCGACCGAGCGGGAGTCGCGGGCGTGGACCTCGAGCAGGACGTCCTCCTCCTCGTGGCGGGCGAGGCGGTGCAGGCCCAGCTCCGCCACGGCGGACTGCACGGCGTCGCCGTCCAGAGCGAGCCCCTCGATCGGATGCCGCCAGTGCACGGTGACGAGCTCCCCCGCGGGGGCGAGGGCGTCGCGGATGGTGCGCAGCACGCCGGGGAGGGCGTCGCCGAGGTAGTAGCCGACCTCCGAGAGCACGACCAGGTCGAACGGACCCTCCGGCACGCCGCGGGTGATGTCGTGGTGCTCGACCCGCACGTGCTCGAGCGGAGCGAGGCGGCGGGCGGCGCGCTCGACGGCGGCGCTCGACACGTCGATCGCCAGCAGGCGGTCGGCCCGGTCGGCCAGCGCCTCGGCCAGCACGCCGATCGAGGCGCCGATCTCCAGCACGGAGCCGTAGCGCTGCTCCGGCAGGCTCGCGAGGGTCAGGGCGCGCTTGCGCTGCTCGTACCAGCGGCTCGTGTACCCCCACGGGTCCTCGTGGCGGGCGTACAGCTCGTCGAAGTAGCTCATGCGATCCTCACCAGCCGGTCGTCCCCGGTGAAGGTGCGCAGGAAGAGCGGATGGAGCACCGGACCGGTCCCGTCGGGCCCGGGGTGGGTCTGGCTGGGATAGCGGGAGCGGGCACGGCGGGTGCGCTCGAGCAGCTCGTCGTCGAGCGGCAGGCGCACGAGGTCGCCCCACGGCACCTCGGGGTCCTCCGGGACCGCCCAGTGCCACAGCCAGATCGGCGCGGCGAGCAGCGGCTGCCCGCGCTCGCGCGCGACCTCCGCGCAGATCTCGCCGACCACGCGGTGGTCCCGGTGCCCGTCCCCGGTCCAGGTGGAGAGGAGCAGGACGGTCCCGGGGGCGCCGGCCGCCCGCTCGCGCACCTCGCGTGCGATGCGCTCGTGGTGCTCCGGGGTCGCCGAGTCCGGCACGTCGAGGAAGGCGAGCCCGATGCCGGGGCCGAGCTCCGCCAGGGCGTCCGAGGCCTCCCGCCGGCGCTCGGCAGCGAGGTCCGCGTCCCGCTCCCCGTGGGCCGCGGCTCCGTCGGTCACGACGACGACGTCGACCGCGATCCCGCGCCGACGCGCGAGCGCGATGGTGCCGCCGCAGCCGAGGGTCTCGTCGTCGGCGTGCGCCACGACCACCAGGACGCGCCGGATCCCGTCGGGCAGGGTCAGCTCCGGGAGGCGGTCGCGGCGGCCGTCCGCGGTCCAGCGCTCGAGAGGAGTGCCCTCGAGGCGCCCGTCGAAGGGCCGGCTCACCAGGAGGCCGCCTCGCCCGAGGCGAGCACGGCGCGGCCGAGAGCGGCGTCGTCGCGCTCGGCGTGGTGCTGGCGGACGTAGAGCGCGAGGTCGGCGACGCGCTTGGCGTGCTCGGCGTCGAGGGCGAGCGGAGCCGGGCCGAGCGCGCGGCCGACGCGGAGCAGGATCTCCTCGACCGCTCCGGCGACGCTCGCCCGCACGCGCTTGGCGAGCAGTGAGCCGCGGGGGCCGTCGGCCTCGCCCGCGTCGACCGCCGCGGCGGCCTCGTCCAGCGCCCGGCGCGACGCGGAGAGCGCCGTGTCGATCGCTCCGAGGTGGGCCAGGAGGTGCGGGTCTTCGCGTCGGGCTGCCGCTGCCGCGACGGCAGCCGCGACTCCGAGGGCTCCGCCGTGCCAGCAGGCGGCGACGCCGATGCCGCCCCAGGCGAAGCCGGGCCGCGAGAGGTACCAGCCGGCGTCCCCCACGGGGACGGCGCGGGTGCCGGAGAAGCGGACCGGTCCGCTGGGCACCTCCGTCAGGCCCCGCGCGTGCCAGGCGTCCTGCTCCGGCGTCGCCGACCCGTCGCGCAGCGCCACGGCGAAGAGGCGGCGCTCGCCGGAGGCGTCGCCGACGTGGGCGGTGACGAGGGCGGCGTCGAGGCGGTCGGCCAGCGAGCACCAGGGCTTCACTCCGTCGAGCAGCCAGTCGCCGTCGCTCTCGCGCGCGACCAGAGGATCCCCGCCGCCCTCGGCCGCGAAGACCCCCCAGGCGGCGTCGGCGGCGACTCCGAGTCCGGACGGGTCGAGCTCCGCCTCGCCGAGGATCGCGAGAGCGTCGAGGTGCGGCTCCACCGCGCGCGCGACGCCGAGGTCGTGCCGAGCCAGGCGCTCGAGGAGACCGTGCAGCTCGGCGGTGCGACCGGTGCCGGGCCGGGGCGCGTCGGCGCTCAGACCGCGCGCGAAGCCGAGCGCGCCGTCGACGTCGTGGGGGAGGAGAGAGGAGGAGTGCTGGTCCATCGCCTCCGAAACTACGCAGTCGAGCGGGCGGCGTCCGGCGATTGTCCCCGAACGGACGGGGTGCTAAGCGTCAGATGTCAAGGTCGTTGATCCTGTGCAGGAGAGAGGCGAAGAGCTCGACGTCGGCGAGCGCCCAGCTGCGCAGCTCCTCGTGCATCAGCGCCTGGTTCGAGCTGCGGATCTCGCGCAGCCGCGCGGCGGTCGCCGGAGTCACCGAGAGGATCGTGGCGCGGCCGTCCTGCGGGTCGGGGGTGCGCTCGAGGAAGCCGAGGCGGTCGAGCGCCGTGATCTGGCGGCTGAGCGCCGACTTGTCCATCTCGAGGAGCTCGGCCAGCACGCCCGAGTGCACGGGTCCGCGGCGCTCGAGCGCCGAGATCGTCTTGTAGCCCAGTGGCGTCAGCTCCGGGTGGAGACGCTCTGCGTAGGAGCGCATCGCCGCCCGCACACGGTTGAAGAGGGTGCTGAGCTCGCCCTCCACCGAGGCGATCGCGGAGTCGACGTCGCGGGCGGAGTCGGGGGTCGGGCCGGTCATGCCTCCAGCATCCCGCGCGAGGACCCTCCTCCTCGACTTGCGCCCGCGCGCCGCGATGACGTACGCTTCCCGAAGCCAAAGACCGCCGGTTTCCGGTGTGCGCACGAGCAGGGCCCCGGCCCCGCGGATCGCCACCGGACGAAGGATTCGCGAAGCGAATTGCCCGCGCAGGTGCACGAGTTCAGTTCCGCCTCACCGCGATCCCGAAGCTCCGCGCCCCTGTGCCGGAGCTTTTTTCTTTGCCTGCCTTCGGGCTACCGGCACGAGAATTCACAGGAGTAGCCATGGCGAACAAGGAAGCCTCGGTTGCCGAACTCACGGAGAAGTTCCAGAGCTCGACGGCCGTTCTGCTGACCGAGTACCGCGGTCTCACTGTTGCTCAGCTCAAGACGCTGCGCAAGGACATCAGTGAGCACGCAACCTACGCCGTGGTGAAGAACACGCTGACCAAGATCGCGGCGAACAACGCCGGTATCTCGTCCTTCGACGACGAGCTCGCTGGCCCCTCGGCCATCGCGTTCGTGCACGGCGACCCTGTCGCCGTCGCGAAGTCGCTGCGTGCCTTCGCCAAGGCAAACCCTCTCCTCGTGGTCAAGGGCGGTTACTTCGACGGTAACCCGCTGACCGCAGAAGAGGTGGGCAAGCTCGCCGACCTCGAGTCCCGCGAAGTTCTGCTCGGCAAGCTCGCCGGCGCCTTCAAGGCCTCGCTGTTCGGCGCCGCATATCTGTTCAACGCTCCGCTCTCGAAGGCCGTTCGCACGGTCGAGGCGCTGCGCGAGAAGCAGGAGTCCGCGAGCTGACGTCTTCCCCTTCCGGGAAGCAGTGCGCGCGCGGTTCGTAGACAAAGAAAAACAAGGAGAAAAATCATGGCAAAGCTCACGCAGGACGAGCTCATCGAGGCCTTCAAGGAGCTCACGCTCATCGAGCTCTCGGAGTTCGTCAAGAAGTTCGAAGAGGTCTTCGAGGTCACCGCTGCGGCGCCCGTCGCCGCCGCCGGTGTGGCCGGCCCGGCCGCCCCCGCCGAAGAGGTCGAGGAGCAGACCGAGTTCGACGTCGTGCTCGAGGCCGCCGGCGAGAAGAAGATCCAGGTCATCAAGGAGGTGCGCGCCCTCACCAGCCTCGGCCTCGGTGAGGCGAAGGCGCTCGTCGACGGTGCCCCCAAGGCGGTCCTCGAGGCCGTCAACAAGGAGACCGCCGAGAAGGCCAAGGCTCAGCTCGAGGGCGCCGGCGCGACCGTCACCGTCAAGTAATCCCCCTCACCCGTCGCGGCGGCTCCGGCCGGTCGCTCGTCAGGGTGACGCAGGCACGCCTGCAGACGCAGGGCGTCGTCTCCTCGGAGGCGGCGCCCTTCGTCGTTCCCGGCCGACGGAGGCCCGCGCCCCTAGGATCGGAGCGTGACTGCTCACGATCTGCTCGCCGGGCTCCCCGCCCGCGACGTCCCGCCCAGCGAGGTCTCGCTCAGCGAGCTCCTGAGCGACTTCGTCTCGGTGACGCACCGGATCACCCGCCTCGCCGCCCAGGCGACCGGCAACCAGGAGTCGCAGGCCGTCTGGCGCACGCTCTCGGTGCTCCTCTCGATGGGCCCGATGCGCCTGGGGGAGCTCGCCTCCCAGAGCCGCGTCTCGCAGCCCACGATGACCAAGATCGTGAAGAACCTCGTCGAGACCGGCTGGCTGGACCGCATCGCCGATCCCCTCGACGCGCGCGCCTGGCAGATCCGCCTGGCTCCCGCCGGCGCGGACGCGCTGAACGCCTGGCGGACCGACCTCGGCGACGCGCTGACGCCGATCTTCGCCGATCTCACCCTCGAGGACCGCCGCGTCCTCGAGCGCGCCGTCGAGATCATGCACGAGCGCCTCGTCGTCGGCCCGCGCGACTGACCCCTCCCGCGCGGTTCCGCCGCGCGGCACACTGGTCGCGTGCAGATGCGACTCGAGCTCGTCCCCCTCCCCGTCGGCGACGTCGACCGCGCGGTCGCCTTCTACACGGAGGTGATGGGCTTCCACCTCGACCACGACGTGCGGCCCTCCGCCGCGATGCGCGTGGTCCAGCTCACCCCGCCCGGCTCGGCCTGCTCGATCGTGGTCGGCAGCGGGATGGGCCCCGGTCCGGAGGAGGGCGTCGTCCGCTCCCTCCACCTCGTCGTCGACGACATCGCCGCCGCTCGCGCGGAGCTCGTCGGCCGCTCGCTCGAGATCAGCGAGGTCCAGGACCTGGGCGGCGTGCAGTACGCGTACTTCGCCGATCCGGACGGCAACACCTGGGCGCTCCAGGAGATCGGGAGCAGGACGCCCCCGGAGTGAGTCAGTCCTCGGGCCAGCGGACCCGGGCGTCGACGTCGGGGTGCTTGCGCAGCCAGGCCGCGACGAAGGGGCAGCGCGGGACGACCGTGCCGCCCGCCTCCGTGATCGCGGTGACCGCGGCCCGCGAGAGGATGCTCCCGAGGCCGTGGCCCTCCCACGCGTCGTCGACGACGGTATGGGTGAGCGTCACCTCGTCGCCCTGACGGGTGTACGCGGCGAAGCCGGCCGGGGTGCCGCCGACCTCGATCACGAAGCGGGACCGCTCGGGGACGTCGCGGACGGTGGGGGTGTCGGAGTCGCTCATGCTCCGATTCTCGCCCCCCGCGGCGCCGAGGTGCTGGTGCGGATCACCAGCGAGGCGGGGATCAGCGTGTGGCGGGCCGGGGGAGGGGGCTCGCCGCGACCGAGGGCGGCCAGCGCGTCCAGCACCAGCGCGACTGCGAGCTCGCCCTGCTGGCGCGGGTCCTGGCGGATCGAGCTGAGACCGAAGAGCTCGGCGAGGGGGTGGTCGTCGATCCCGATGACGGAGACGTCCTCGGGCACCGAGAGGCCGAGCTCGCGCGCCGCGAGGATGATCCCGATCGCGATCTCATCGGAGGCGGCGAAGATCGCCGTCGGCCGGGTTCGCGGGTCGCCGAGGACCTGCCGTCCGGCGCTGTGCCCGCCGGGGATGTCGAAGGTGGTGGGCACGATGTCCTGCGCGCCCGGCTCGAGGCCGGCGGCCGCGAGCGCCTGGCGGAAGCCGTCGCGGCGCTGCGTGTGGACGTGGAAGTCCATCTCCTCCTCCGCGAGCCCGCCGATGTGGACGACCCGCTCGTGGCCGAGGGAGAGCAGGTGCTCCGTGGCGAGGCGGGAGGCGGCGACGTCGTCGATGCTGAAGGTGGGGATGCCGGGGAGCTCGCCGCCGATGCCGACGATGGGCTTGCCCAGGGCGAGGAGCGCCTCCGTCTCGTGCGGCGAGATCTCGAGCGTGACGGCGACGATCGCGTCGACGCGCTTGCGGACGAGATAGTACTCGAACACGCTCCGGCGGGCGTCGAGGTGCTTGTCGATGTTGTAGAGGAGCAGATCGTAGCCGGCGGCGAGCAGGGCGCGCTCGATGCCCTCGATGATCCCGGCGAAGAACCACTGGTTGATGATCGGGATGATCACGGCGATGTTGTTGCTGCGGCCGGTGACGAGGCTGGAGGCGTTGGCGGAGACGACGTAGCCCAGGCTCGTCGCGGCGCGCTCGACGCGCTGCTTCGTCCCCGCGGAGACGTAGCCCCGGCCGCTGAGCGCGCGCGAGACCGTCGCCTTCGACACTCCTGCGAGCTCGGCCACCTCTTCGATGCCTGGCACGGCGTTCCTCCCGACCGTCCGGCCTCGATGCTGGAAACGGTTCCAGGAAGTTATACCCCGCCCGGCGGCCGGGCGTCGCGCCGAGATCGATCTCCGCTCGGCCCCGGCCCCGCGATCGCTGTTCTGACGCCGAATCGTTATCTCAGAGAGCGCTCTATCATCGGCGTTGTGCTTTCATCGTTCTTGTGGAAAGGTTTCCCTCCGTGGGAGCCCACCCACACGAATCCGGTGATCCGCTCGGAGTTCCTCCTGGCATCGCCATCACCAGCATCCGAGTCGTCGCGGCACACGCTTCGAGCCGCCACAGCCTCCCGATCCCGATCGGCGAGGAGCGGCCTGCTCGGCTGGTTCCACCACTCAATGAGGAGGAAGAATGCGGTCATCCCTGCACCGCCGTATCACCGTCCCAGTCGCCGTTCTGGCAGCGGCCGGCATCGCACTCGCGGGCTGCTCCAGCAGCAGTGACCCCAACGACCCGAACGCCGGCGGCGGCAGCTCGGCCGGCACGGTCGGCACCGCCGACGGCGTCGTCAACGTCTACGGCACCATCAACGGCGACGAGGCCACCCTTCTCGAGCAGTCCTGGGCGGACTGGGAGAAGGAGAGCGGCATCGAGATCAAGTACACGGGCGACAAGGAGTTCGAGAAGCAGATCGGCATCAAGGTCCAGGGTGGCGACACCCCCGACCTCGCGATCTTCCCGCAGCCGGGTCTGCTCGCCGACACCGTCGCCTCCGGCAAGGTGCAGGAGCTCCCCGAGGGCGCCCTCGCCAACGTCAAGCAGAACTGGTCCGAGGACTGGCAGAAGTACGGCCAGGTCGACGGCACCCAGTACGGCGCGCCGCTGATGGCGTCCGTCAAGGGCTACATCTGGTACTCCCCGGCCAAGTTCAAGGAGTGGGGCGTCTCCGTTCCCACGACGTGGGACGAGATGGAGGCGCTCGGCAAGACGATCGCCGAGAAGACCGGCGGACCGTCCTGGTGCGCGGGCTTCAACTCCGGTGAGGCCTCCGGCTGGCCCGGAACCGACTGGATCGAGGACGCCGTCCTCCGCGAGGCCGGCCCCGACGTCTACGACTCCTGGGTCGCGGGCGACACCCCCTTCACCGACCCGGCCATCAAGTCCGCGTTCGACTCCGTCGGATCGATCCTCCTCGACCCGACCCTCGTCAACGCCGGCTACGGCGACGTGAAGTCGATCAACTCCACCGCCTTCGGCGACGTCGCCCAGAACATGGCGAACGGCACCTGCGCGCTGACCCACCAGGCCTCGTTCTTCGAGGGCTTCCTGACCTCGGCCGGCGCCAACGTGGCCGAGGACGGCGACGTGTGGGCCTTCCTCACCCCGCCGGTCAAGGCCGACGACGCCCAGGCCGTCACCGGTGGTGGCGAGATGGTCGCCGCGTTCTCGAACGACGAGGACACCGCGAAGGTCCAGGAGTACCTGGCCAGCGCCGACTGGGCCAACAGCCGCGTCTCCCTCGGCGGCGTCATCTCCGCGAACACCGGTCTCGACCCGGCCAACGCGGGCAGCGACGTCCTGAAGGACTCCATCGCGATCCTCCAGAACCCGGACACCACGTTCCGCTTCGACGCGTCCGACCTCATGCCGAAGGCAGTGGGCTCGGACAGCTTCTTCAAGGGCATGGTCGACTGGATCGACGGCACGAGCACCGACCAGGCGCTCGAGGAGATCCAGGCCGGCTACACCTCCTAGCAGCGGAGCAGAGCCGCCGCTCCCGAGTGGCGGCTCAGCTGTGACGGCCCGGCCCCCGAATCCACGGATCCCGGGGCCGGGCCCCTCCTGAGTCCAGAGTCGCACTCGAAAGGGCGTCCATGTCCCCCATCACCATCTCGGGGTTCTTCCAATGGCTGGCGGGAATCCCGCCGCTCGCGCAGATCCCGCTCATCCTCCTGGCCTTCGCGGCCGTGGTGGCGCTCATCCTCTTCTTCGTCGAGATCGCGCCCCGCCGCGGCACCGGCTACACGGTCCTCCGGCTCGCGGTGACGGTCGTCCTGCCGGTCGTCCTCCTGCTGGTCTTCGGCCTCTACAACTCCGTCCTCTGGGTCGCGGTGGTGGCCGCCGTCATCGGCGGCGCGCTGTTCCTGCTCGACTTCCGGTCCCGCAAAGGCGCGGGCTACGGACTCCAGCTCATCGCGTTCATGGCACCGGCCGCCTTCTTCATCCTCATCGGCCTGATCTACCCGACGATCACGACGGCCATCAACGCGTTCATGAAGAACGACGGCTCCGGATTCGCCGGCATCGACAACTTCGTCTGGGTCTTCACCAGCCCCGACGGCATCACCGCCTTCCTCAACACGGTGGTCTGGGTGCTCCTGGCCCCGATCACGGCGACCGCGATCGGTCTCGCCTACGCGGTCTTCATCGACAAGAGCCGCGGCGAGAAGTTCTTCAAGCTGCTGGTCTTCATGCCGATGGCGATCTCGTTCGTCGGCGCGTCGATCATCTTCAAGTTCTTCTACGACGTGCGCCAGGGCGAGCAGATCGGCCTCCTCAACGGCATCCTCACCGCCTTCGGCGCCCCGCCGGTCGACTGGCTGGGACTCGAGCCGTGGAACACGCTGTTCCTCGTCGTCGTCCTCATCTGGACCCAGGCCGGATTCGCCATGACGGTGCTCTCCGCCGCCATCAAGGGCGTCCCCTCCGAGCAGCTCGAAGCGGCCTCGCTCGACGGCACCAGCGCGTGGCAGTCCTTCTGGAACGTCACCGTCCCCGGCATCCGCTCCTCGATCGTGGTCGTCCTCACGACGATCTCGATCGCGTCGCTGAAGGTCTTCGACATCGTCTCGGCGATGACCGGCGGCCGCTCCGACACCACGGTCCTCGCGTTCGAGATGGTCCGCCAGTTCCAGCTCGGCGCCCGCAGCGGCTACAGCGCGGCCCTCGCGGTCATCCTGTTCCTGCTCGTGCTCCCGATCGTCGTCTACAACGCCCGCCAGCTCGCCAAGCAGAGGGAGATCCGATGAGCGTCACGCCCACTCCGATCCAGGTTCCGGTCGACCGCAGCACCGAGCGCGCGCTCGCCCGCGGCGAGTCCAGGATCGAGGCGGCCAGCGGCAAGGTGAAGAAGGCGACGACGTCGCGCGGCGCCACCCTCGCCGCGCTGATCATCGCCGTCATCTGGACCGTCCCCACCCTCGGTCTGTTCATCTCGTCGTTCCGCCCCGCGAACGACATCAAGACGACCGGCTGGTGGACGATCTTCGCCAACCCCGGCTTCACCCTCGACAACTACGCGAACGCGCTCAACTCCGGCGACAGCCTGACCCTGGGCAAGGCGTTCGTGAACTCGCTGGTCATCACGCTGCCGGCGGCGCTGATCCCGATCACGATCGCCAGCCTCGCCGCCTACGCGTTCGCCTGGATCGACTTCAAGGGCCGCAACACGCTCTTCGTCCTCGTGTTCTCGCTCCAGATCGTCCCCATCCAGATGGCGCTCGTGCCGCTGCTGCAGCTGTTCTCGGACGGCCTGCGCATCGGAGGGCTCTACATCCTCCCCGGCCTCGGGGTGAACGGGTTGGACGGCTCCTACGCGAAGGTGTGGATCGCGCACACGATCTTCGCGCTCCCGCTCGCGATCTTCATGCTCCACAACTTCATCTCCGAGATCCCCGGCGAGGTCATCGAAGCGGCACGAGTGGACGGCGCCGGACACGGCCAGATCTTCTTCCGCATCGTCCTCCCGCTCTCGGTCCCCGCCATCGCCTCCTTCGGCATCTTCCAGTTCCTCTGGGTCTGGAACGACCTGCTGGTCGCGACGGTCTTCACCTCCGGACAGGGGCTGCCGATCACGAAGGCGCTGCAGGACCTCACCGGCTCCTACGGCCAATCGTGGGAGCTGCTCACGGCCGGCGCGTTCATCTCGATCATCGTGCCGCTCATCGTGTTCTTCTCCCTCCAGAGGTTCTTCGTCCGCGGCCTCCTCGCCGGCGCCACCAAGGGCTGACGACCCGCGGGGGTG
>NZ_PSWC01000042.1:0-13790 GCF_002931535.1 Rathayibacter sp. AY1C6
CCTCCGCCGTGTCCGCTCCCGCCCTCCCGTCTCCCGGCGCCCCCGCGCAGAAGCGCCCGAGCACGCTGCAGACCCTGCTGCGCCTCGTCCCCTTCGTCGGCGACTCCCTGCCCCGGCTGGTCGGCGGCATCGCGGTCGCGCTCGTGGCGAGCCTGGTGTCGCTGGTCATCCCGATCGTCCTGCAGCAGCTCGTCGACGGGCCGCTGGGGGACGGAGCGGCCTCCGCCGGCTCCGGCGACCTCGGGCCGCTGATCGGCCCGGTCGCCGTCATCCTCGTGCTCGGCGTCGTCGAGGCCGGTGCCATCGCGCTGCGCCGCCGGATGGTCCTCACCCCCAGCACGCGGATCGAGGCGCGCATGCGCTCGGCGCTCTACAGCCGCCTGCAGGACCTCCCCGTCTCGTTCCACGACCGCTGGCAGAGCGGGCAGCTCCTGTCGCGGGCGATGAGCGACCTCAGCCTCATCCGCCGCTGGATCGCCTTCGGCTTCGTCCTGCTCGTGGTCAACGCGCTGACGATCGTCGTCGGCTTCGGCGTCCTCGTCTACTGGAACCCGATCCTCGGCGTGCTCTTCGTCGTGTGCTCGATCCCGGTCTGGATCTACGGGTTCGCGTTCGAGAAGCGCTACTCGAGCATCGCGCGCCGCAGCCAGGACCAGGCGGGCGACCTCGCCACGACCGTCGAGCAGTCGGTGCACGGCATCCGCGTCCTGAAGGCCTTCGGCCGCCACCAGCACGCGCTGGAGAACTTCGCCGGCCAGGCCGAGAAGCTCCGCGGCACCGAGATCGACAAGGCCCGCGCCATCGCCGGGATCTGGCTCGTCCTGCTGCTGGTGCCGGACATCGCGTTCGCGCTCTGCCTGCTCGGCGGGGTCTGGCTCGCCGCGGCCGGCCAGCTGAGCGTCGGCGAGCTGTTCGCCTTCTTCGCCACCGCGACCGTGCTGCGCTGGCCGGTGGAGTCGATCGGCTTCCTCCTCTCGATGACCTTCGACACCCGCACGGCGGTCGACCGCTACTTCGAGGTGATGGACAGCCGGAACACCATCACCGACCCGGAGGACCCCGAGACGATCCTCGAGCCGCGCGGCCGGGTGCGCTTCCGCGACGTCCACTTCCGCTACCAGGACGCCCCCGAGCGCGACCGCGACCTCCTCGACGGCGTCGACCTCGAGGTCGAGCCGGGCGAGACGATGGCACTGGTCGGCATCACCGGCTCCGGGAAGACGACGCTCACCGCGCTGCTCCCGCGCCTCTACGACGTGACCGGCGGAGCCATCGAGCTCGACGGCGTCGACATCCGCCGGCTCCGCCGCGACGAGCTGCGCACGCACATCGGCATGGCGTTCGAGGACGCGACGCTCTTCTCCACCAGCGTGCGCGAGAACGTCCTCCTCGGCCGACCCGACGCGACCGAGGAGGAGCTGCTCGAGGCCCTCGAGATCGCGCAGGCCGACTTCGTCCACCTCCTTCCCGAGGGCCTGGACACGAAGGTGGGCGAGGAGGGGATGAGCCTCTCCGGCGGCCAGCGCCAGCGCCTGGCCCTCGCCCGCGCGGTGGCCGCGCGTCCGGCGGTGCTCGTCCTCGACGACCCGCTCTCGGCGCTCGACGTCGACACGGAGGCGCGCGTCGAGGCAGGGCTGCGCCGCGTGCTCGGCGACACCACGGCGATCATCGTCGCCCACCGCCCCTCGACGGTGGCGCTCGCCGATCGCGTGGCACTGATGGAGGAGGGCCGCATCACCGCGGTCGGCACCCACAGCGAGCTGCTCGCGAGCAGCCCGCACTACCGCTTCGTCATCTCGAGCCTCGAGGAGGACGAGCTGACCCGGCCCGCCGGGACCGAGCGCATCGGCTCCCGCCCCACGACGACCCACCAGGAGACGCGATCATGAGCACGCTCGGTTCCTCCGAGGAGCGCGACGACCTCAGCAGAGCGGAGTCGGCGGCCCTGCGCCGGCGCTCGCTGCGGCTGCTCGGCTCCCTGCTGCGGCCGCTCCGGCTGCGGCTGGTGCTCACCGCGGTCGTGGTCGTCGTCGCGACCGCTGCCCAGGTCGCGGGACCGGCGCTGATCGCGGAGGGCATCGACAACGGCCTGCCCGCGGTCCTCGCGGGGAACGCGGTCCCGCTGGCGGTCACGGTCGGCGCCTACATCCTCACCGGACTCGTCGGCGCGCTCCTGGTCGCCTGGTACACCGTGCTCTCCGCGCGGGTGAGCCAGGCGATCCTGATCGACCTGCGCAAGCGGGTCTTCCTGCACACCCAGAAGCTGAGCCTGGAGTTCCACGAGAACTACACCTCCGGCCGGATCATCTCGCGCCAGACCAGCGACCTCGACTCCATCCGCGAGCTGCTCGACTCCGGCATCAACCAGCTGGTGCAGGGTGCGCTCTACATGGGCTTCGTCGCGATCGCCCTCGTCTCCCTGGACGGCGTGAGCGGCATCGTGCTCGCCTGCGCCCTGGTGCCGCTCGCGCTGCTCACCCGCTGGTTCCAGAAGCGGTCGCAGGCGCTGTTCCGCGGCACCCGAGTCGCCTCGTCGCGGCTCATCGTGCAGTTCGTGGAGTCGATGACCGGCATCCGCGCCGTGCAGACCTTCCGCACGCAGAAGCGCAACGAGTCCGTGTTCGGCGGGGTCGTCGAGCAGTACCGGCTCGCCTACAAGCGCGTCTTCGGGGTGTTCGGCACCTTCGACCCCGGGCTCGTGCTGATCGGCAACGTCACCGTCGCCGTGGTGCTGTTCATCGGCGGCGTCCGCGTGCTCGACGGCGGGCTCGAGATCGGCGCGCTGCTGGCGGTCCTGCTCTACACCCGGCGCTTCTTCGACCCGGTGCAGGAGATGGCGATGTTCTACAACTCCTACCAGTCGGCGGCCGCCGCGCTCGAGAAGATATCGGGCGTGCTGGCCGAGGAGCCGAGCGTCCCGGATCCGGCCCGCCCGGTCGACCTGCGGCAGGCGCGGGGCCGCCTCGGCTTCGAGGGCGTCCGCTTCGCCTACACCGCCGACCGCGAGGTGCTGCCGCGCTTCGACCTCGACATCCCCGCCGGGCAGACCATCGCCCTCGTCGGGTCCACGGGCGCCGGCAAGACGACGCTCGCCAAGCTGATCTCGCGCTTCTACGACCCGAGCGACGGCGTGGTGACCCTCGACGGCGTGGACCTGCGGCAGCTGCACCCGAAGGACCTGCGGCGCGCGATCGTGATGGTCACCCAGGAGGCGTACCTCTTCTCCGGATCCGTCGCCGACAACATCGCGATCGGGCGGCCGACCGCGTCCTACGACGAGATCGTCCGGGCCGCGCAGGCGGTCGGCGCGCACGAGTTCATCCAGGCGCTGCCGGACGGCTACGACACCGATGTGAACAAGCGCGGCGGCCGCGTCTCGGCCGGTCAGCGCCAGCTGATCTCGTTCGCCCGCGCGTTCCTGGCCGACCCGGCGGTGCTGATCCTGGACGAGGCGACCTCCTCCCTCGACATCCCGAGCGAGCGCCTGGTGCAGCAGGGCCTGCAGACGCTCCTGGCGGACCGCACGGCGGTCATCATCGCGCACCGCCTCTCGACGGTCGCGATCGCCGACCGTGTGCTGGTGATGGAGCACGGCCGCATCGTCGAGGACGGCACCCCGGAGGCGCTCATCGCCGGTGAGGGCCGCTTCGCCACCCTGCACGCGGCCTGGCGGGACTCGCTCGTCTGATCGGCTGCTGCTCGCGACTCACGTCCCGGAGCCGCTCCCGGCTCAGGGGCGCCAGCGGGCGCTGCGCACGTCGACGCGCCAGCCGCCCGGCGTGACGACGAGGGGCGTGCCCTCGCGCTCGTACTCCCGGCGGGCGCGCTCCTCGTGGCCGACCGGGGGCGCTCCTCCCGCGCGGACGACGCGCCACCAGGCGGTGTCGGAGCCGTAGCGGGCCATCACCGTGCCGACCGCGCGTGCCGCACGCGTGCCGAGGACCGCGGCGATCTCGCCGTAGGCCATCACGCGGCCGGGCGGGATCGAGGCGACCACCTCGAGGACGGCGGAGACGAAGTCGGCCGGCTCCGCTGCCTCCGGCGCCGCGCTCAGAGCGTCAGCGCCCCGATGTTCTCGCCGTACTGCGTCTCGCCGACGACCTCGAAGCCGATCCAGCGGAAGAACTGCTCCGGGCCGTCCTCGCCGGACTCCCAGATCACCGTGAGGGTGTCGAAGCCGCGGGCGCGCGCCTCGTCGGCGGTGGCGCGGACGGCGAAGGTGCCCACGCCGCGGCCCTGCTTCGCCGCGTCGATGTTGATGCGCCAGATGCAGCTGCGGAACTCCTCCGCCGCCTCCGGGTCGAAGTGCGCGTGGATGAAGCCGACCAGCTCGTCGCCGTCCATCACGGCCCGCTGCCAGGAGGCGCCCGGGTCGATCACCGCGGCGGCGGCGGAGTAGGAGACCGGCGCGATGAACTGCTCCTGGCCGGGTTTGAGGCTCAGACCGTTCACGGCGGAGATGTTCGAGGCGGACAGCTCTTCCAGGCGGAGGTCACTCATGCCGTCACTGTACCGGCGGCGCAGGACGGCGGGCATCCTCCTGTCGGGCGACGTGCGCCGGCCCCGGCGCGGACGATCGAGAACTGTCTCGACATCGAGACAGTTCGGGCCTCGGGTAGGCTGGCGGAGGCCATCCGGAGCGGTGCAGAGCCGCCCGTCCCGCACAGGTGCGGGGTCATCGACACCATGGGAGAGCAATGTCCAAGATCAAGGTTGAGGGAACGGTCGTCGAGCTCGACGGCGACGAGATGACGCGCATCATCTGGCAGAAGATCAAGGACACCCTCATCCACCCGTACCTCGACGTGAACCTCGAGTACTACGACCTCGGCATCGAGTACCGCGACGAGACGGACGACCAGGTCACGATCGACGCGGCGCACGCCATCCAGAAGCACGGCGTCGGCGTGAAGTGCGCGACCATCACCCCCGACGAGGCCCGCGTCGAGGAGTTCGGCCTCAAGAAGATGTGGAAGTCGCCCAACGGCACGATCCGCAACATCCTCGGCGGCGTGATCTTCCGCGAGCCCATCATCATCTCGAACATCCCGCGCCTGGTCCCCGGCTGGAACAAGCCGATCATCATCGGCCGCCACGCGTTCGGCGACCAGTACCGCGCCACCGACTTCGTCTTCAAGGGCAAGGGCACGCTGACCGTCGAGTTCACGCCCGAGGACGGCTCCGAGCCGATGAGGTTCGAGGTCTACAAGGCCCCGGACGACGGCATCGCGCAGGTCCAGTACAACCAGGACGCGTCGATCCGCGACTTCGCCCGCTCGTCGCTGAACTACGGCCTCTCGCGCAACTACCCGGTCTACCTCTCCACCAAGAACACGATCCTCAAGGCCTACGACGGCCGCTTCAAGGACATCTTCGAGGAGATCTTCGAGACCGAGTTCAAGGAGCGCTTCGACGCCGCGGGCCTCACCTACGAGCACCGCCTCATCGACGACATGGTCGCCTCGGCCATGAAGTGGGAGGGCGGCTACGTCTGGGCCTGCAAGAACTACGACGGCGACGTCCAGTCCGACACCGTCGCGCAGGGCTTCGGCTCGCTGGGCCTGATGACCTCCGTGCTCTCCACGCCCGACGGCAGCGTCGTCGAGGCGGAGGCGGCGCACGGCACCGTCACGCGCCACTACCGCCAGCACCAGGCCGGCAAGCCCACCTCGACGAACCCGATCGCCTCGATCTACGCCTGGACGCGCGGTCTCGCGCACCGCGGCAAGCTCGACGGCAACCAGGAGCTCATCGACTTCTCGCTCACCCTGGAGGACGTGGTCATCAAGACGGTCGAGTCCGGGAAGATGACGAAGGACCTCGCCCTGCTCGTCGGCCCCGAGCAGGGCTGGCAGACGACCGAGGAGTTCCTCGCGACCCTCGACGAGAACCTGAAGGCCCGCATGTCGGCCTGATCACCGGCTTCAGCAGACGCGTCCGGCCCGCACGATCCTCGGATCCTGCGGGCCGGACGCGTCTCCGGGCCCGGTGGGACGCGCCCGGGCCGAGCGCCTCAGAGCGCCCGGGCGAGCTCCTTCATCGCGTGGAGCGGATCGGGCCCCGACGGCATCAGCACGACGCTCGACGCACCGGCCTCGTGCAGCAGGCCGATGCGGCGACGAGCGTCCTCGGGAGTGCCCACGACGGCCAGCTGGTCGACCCAGGCGTCGGGCAGGTCGCGGACGAAGGCGGCGCGGTCGGCGCTCTCGGCCCGCAGGCGGGCGAAGTCCTCGGCGAAGGGAAGCGGCTCGATGTGCGGCGCCCAGTCCGGCTCGCCGATCCACTCGAGTCCCGGCCGGACCGCGTCGCGCGCGGCGGCCGCGTCGTCGTCCACGGCGGCCACGTTGTAGGCGACGATCCGTCCGGTGCCGCCCAGGTGGCCGCGGGCCGCCGCGAGGTACTCCGGAGTGACGGGCTCGGCCAGGACGACCCCGTCGGCGATCCGGCCCGCGAGCGCCAGCGACTTCGGTCCGCGGACGCCGGCCAGCAGCGGCGGCACGACGGCGGGCGGCGACTCCAGGACGAGGCCGTCCACGTGCACGTAGCGGCCGGAGCGGTCGGTGCGCTCGCCGGAGAGCAGCGAGCGGATCGCGTCGAACTGCTCCTCGAGCAGGGTGAGCGGGCTGCGCGGCCAGACGCCGAGGCCGCGCATCCAGTGCGGCATCCCGTGCCCGATGCCGGCGTGGACGCGGCCGGGGAACAGGTCGGCGAGAGTGCCGAGCTCCATCGCGGTGAAGGCCGCCGTGCGGACGGCGGCGGGCAGGATGCCGATGCCGACGACGATCCGCTCGGTGGTGGCGAGCGCCGCGCCGGCCTGGGCGATGCCGCCGCGGAAGCCGAGGTCCTCGACCACCCAGAGCTCGTCGAAGCCGAGCTCCTCGGCGCGGCGGGCGTAGACGAGCACCTCGGAGGCGGGAAGATCGCGGGGGAGCAGGACGCCGACAGCGGTGTCGGAGGAGGAGGCGCGCATCCGGCCAGCGTAGGGCGTGCGGACACGCGGAGGGCCCGCCCGCACGATCGCGGACGGGCCCTCGCTCGTCGTCCTACTCGGCGGCCGCCTCGCCGATCCGCACCTGCTCGGGGCGGACGGTCGAGACGACCTCGATGCGGCGGGGACGCGCCTTCTCGCTGACCGGGATGGTCACCGAGAGCACGCCGTTGTCGTAGGACGCGGCGATGCGCTCGGTGTCGACGCCCTGGCCGAGGCTCAGCTGGCGGACGAAGGTCGCCGACTGGCGCTCCCGGGTGATCCAGGTGACGTCGTCGCCGCTCGCGACGGTGCGCTGGGCACGGATGGTGAGGAGCTGCCCGTCCACGTCGACGTCGACGGACCCCGGGTCGATGCCGGGGAGGTCGGCGGTGAGGACGTAGTGGTCGCCGTCCCGGTACAGGTCGATCGGCATCCGGCGGGGCCCCTGACCGGAGCCGAGGAGGGCGGTGGCGAGGCGGTCCAGCTCGCGGACGGGGTCGTAGGTGACAGCCATGAGATCACTCCATTCAGTCGTGCAACGAAGAGTTCCAAGAGTTGAGCCGACCCGGCTCAATGCGAATAAATTAGCACTCGCGGAGGGGAGTGCCAACGGATCGGCCCCTTTCGGCGTCAACTTCGTTACCCGTTCGTAACAAAGCTGGGCAATCGAGTTCGTAGGGTCGTTTCTGTGTGGAAACCGATCCGGTTCCCAGCGAATGTGAGTAAGGACATCGATTGCCGATCCACCTGTCCCACCGACCACCCGTCCGCCGCGCTGAGAGGCGCATCCTCGCGGGCCTCGCCGTCCTCGGAGTCGCCGCGACCGCGGCCTTCGCCACCACCGGCGCCAGTGCCGCCCCTCTCGCCGGCAGTGCCTCGCTCGTCGGCGGGCTCTCCGTCGGCCAGAGCTTCGACGACGGCGACTACGTCGTCACCCTCGTCGAGCCCTCCGCGGCCACCTACCAGGGCAGCGATGCCCGCTTCGCCCGCACCGCGCCCGTCGACGGTGCGCAGCTGCAGGCCGCCTCGGCTCCGGTGGAGGACTACTCCGCCCACCTCGAGCAGCGCCAGGAGGACGTCGCCTCCGCGGTCGACGCCGCCATCGGCTACCACTACACCGTCGCCCTCAACGGCTTCTCCGCGACCCTCTCGGGCGAGCAGGCGGGCGAGCTCGCGAGCCGCCGCGACGTCGCCCAGGTCCGCAAGGTCGAGAACCTGAAGGTCGACCGCGCCGCGCAGGCCTCGCCGCTCGCCGCGGCCGCCGCCGGCACCCCGGTGCCCGACACCGGACAGCAGCGCTCCACCGACTTCCTCGGCCTCGAGGGCGAGAACGGCGTCTGGCAGAAGCTGGGCGGCATCGACAAGGCGGGCGAGGGCGTCGTCGTCGGCGTCATCGACTCCGGCATCGCGCCCGAGAACCCCTCCTTCGCGGGCGCGCCCCTGGCGACTTCGCCCGGAGCTACCCCCTACACGGACGGCACCACCACCTCCTTCGTGAAGTCGGACGGCGGCACCTTCGTCGGCTCCTGCTCGCCGGGGCTCCCCGCCTCCGAGCAGTGGGACGGCGACGAGTGCAACCAGAAGCTCATCGGCGCACGCTGGTTCCTCGCGGACGAGGAGGTCGGCTCGACGGACAACCCCGAGTACCGCTCGCCGCGCGACGCCGACGGACACGGCTCGCACACCGCGAGCACGGCAGCCGGCAACAACGGCGTCGAGGCGAGCGTCGACGGCTACGACTACGGGAAGATCTCCGGAGTCGCCCCGGCCGCCAAGGTCGCCGCGTACAAGGTCTGCTGGAACGGACCCGACGAGGGCACCGACGACGACGACTTCTGCTCCGGAGCGGGCATCCTCGCGGCCATCGACGCCGCGACCAAGGACGGCGTCGACGTCATCAACTTCTCGATCGGCGGCGGCTCGGCCACCTCGACCCTGACCGCGATCGACGAGGCGTTCCTCAACGCCGCCGCCGCCGGCGTCTTCGTCGCGGCCTCGGCCGGCAACTCGGGTGCGGGCGCCTCCACGCTCGACCACGCGTCGCCCTGGTACACCACGGTCGCCGCGTCCTCCATCCCGACCTACACCGCGACCGCCGCTCTCGGCGACGGCCAGAAGTTCGTCGGCGGATCCATCTCGGTCCACGAGGACGTCACCGGACCGCTGGTGAACAGCGCCGACGTCGTCCGCTCGGGCGCCGAGAACCCCGCCATCTGCGAGACCGGCACCCTCGACCCCGACAAGGTGAAGGGCACGGTCGTCGCCTGCACCGCGGGCGTCACCGCGCGCGTCTCCAAGTCGGCCGAGGTCGAGCGGGCCGGCGGCATCGGCATGCTGCTGCTCAACCCGACCCCGAACGCCCTGCACGTCGACGACCACTCGGTCCCGAGCATCCAGATCGACTCGCAGGCCTACCAGGCGATCACGACCTACGCCGGCACCGCCGGTGCGACCGTGACCCTCTCCGAGGGCAACTCGTCCGGAGCCTCCATCCCCGTCCCGCAGGTCGCCGGCTTCTCGTCGCGCGGACCCGCTGAGGCGGACGGCGCCGACGTGCTGAAGCCCGACCTCACGGCGCCCGGCGTCGCGATCCTCGCCGACAGCTTCAACGCCGAGGGCGACGACCCCGCCTTCGCGTTCGAGTCCGGCACCTCGATGTCGTCGCCGCACGTGGCGGGCCTCGGCGCGCTGATCCTCGGCGCGACCCCGAAGGCCTCGCCGTCCGCGGTGAAGTCGGCCATGATGACCTCCGCCTACGACAGCGTCGACCAGTCGGGCGCCGCGTCCGAGGACGTCTTCGCCCAGGGCGCGGGACACGTCGACCCGGCCGCGTTCCTCGATCCCGGACTGCTCTACCAGAGCGGCACGGAGGACTGGATCGCGTTCCTCAAGGGTGCGGGTTACGTCTTCACCTCGAACCCGGTGATCGACCCGATCGCCGCGATCGACCCGTCCGACCTCAACCAGGCCTCGATCGCGATCGGCGCCCTCGCGGGCACGCAGACCGTGACTCGCACGGTCACCTCGACCGGCGCGGGCACCTACACCGCCTCGGTCGACGGCCTCGCCGGGATCGACACCGTCGTCTCGCCCTCGACCCTCTCCTTCACGGGTGCGGGCCAGACGGCGGAGTACACGGTCTCCTTCACCACCGGCTCGGCGGCGCTCAACCAGTTCGCCACCGGCTACCTGACCTGGGCGAGCGCGGAGCACGACGTCCGCAGCCCGATCGCGGTGCGCCCCGTCCTGCTGGACGCGCCCTACGAGGTCTCCGGCACCGGCTCGACCGGCACCGGCACGGTGACGGTCACGCCCGGCATCACCGGCGCGCTGCCGCTCACCGCGAGCGGTCTCGCCGAGGGTGTCCTCGCCGAGGACGCCACCGCCGCCGACGGCCACTCGGCGACGCTCCCCACGGGGAAGTCGCTGACGACCACCGTCGTCGTGCCGGAGGGCGCCGAGTTCGCCCGCTTCGACCTCGACTCGCTCGACGACGCGGCCGACCTCGACCTCACCGTCACCAGCGAGAGCACCGACAAGGTCTTCACCTCGGCGACCGGCTCGGCCGACGAGCGCGTCGACATCGCCGACCCAGCTCCGGGCGAGTACACGGTCCAGGCCGATGTCTACTCGACCGCTCCGGGATCCTCGACCGTCACGTTCGACTTCCGCAGCTTCGTCATCACTCCGGAGAACGGTCTCGGCTCGCTGAGCACCGACCCCGCCGTGGTCGACGCCGTGCAGGGCGAGCCGATCGCGTACGCGGTCTCCTGGTCGAACCTGGCGGGCCCGGCCCGCTACCTCGGCCGTGTCGCCTACACCGACTCGGGACTCGCGACGCTCGTGAGCGTCGACGTCACCGAGGCGGTCACCCCCACCCCGACGCCGACCGCGACTCCGGAGCCCACGGGCACCCCGGAGCCGACTGCGACGCCGACGGCCGGCCCCACCGCCGGACCGGGGGAGCCCACCTCCACGCCGACCGCCGGACCGGGCGCGCCCGGCCACGGCGCCGGCGGCCTCCCGTCGACGGGCTTCGACGGCGGTCTCCTCGGAGCCGCCGCCCTCGCCCTCCTCGGTGCAGGTGCTGTGATCACCGGCCTCCGACGCCGCGCCCTGGCGCAGCGTGAGGCGGGCGCCGCGGAGTAGTCCTCCGCGACCGCCGCGAACGGCCGTCCCCCTGCTCCTCCCGGAGCGGCGGGGGCGGCCGTTCGCCGTTCCCGGGCGGGGGAGGCGGAGACGGGGCGGCTCGTGGTGCGGGCCGGGAGCAGGACCGGCCGGGCTGCGTGGGGGAACGGCTCGAGAGCGGAGGCGGGAGCGGGTCGGGGAGAGATCGACGATCAGGCGGGGCGGAGCACCTCCGACTGGGGGCCCGGCGGCGCGATCGGCCCGGGGTCCCGCTGCGGTCGCGCATCCCCGGAGGTGCATCGACGGGAGAACGCGGTGGCGACCTGCCGCTGCGAGGCGGGACGACGCGTTCGGTTCCGGTCCGAGGCGGCGGCGAGCGCACGGGGACCGCGGTGCACCCTCGGGAACAGCGGTGGACGGCTCCGAGCGAGCGCCCCCTCGGCCTGAGCGGCCGCCGTCAGGATCAGAGGGAGCGGCGTCCCGCGATGACGCCGGAGACGACGGCGAGGACGCCGAAGACGATCGCGACGACCGGCTGGCCGAGGTCCAGCCACGCCAGCGCGGCGGCGCCCATCACGAGCAGCTCGATCAGCGAGCGGCCGTAGACGTCGATCGCGAGGACCGCGCGCGGCGACAGGAAGAGCGCCCAGATCAGCGCGGCGACCACCGGAGCGCCGATGCCGAGGACGATGTTCCACGGGAGGTCCCACGACGAGAAGCCCCAGAGGGCGAAGGTCGCCAGCGCGACGAGCTCCAGGAGGAACCGGAGGATCGCGTTCGGGCCGATCCTGATGTCGGTGCCCACGGTGTCCGCTCCTGCTCGATTCACGCCGACCATGCTAGCCGCCGGAGGTCAGCGGAAGATGATGGTGCGGGCCCCGTCGAGGAGCACCCGGTCCTCCGCGAACCACTTGACCGCCTGCGTGAGCGTGCGGCTCTCCTCGTCCTGCCCGATGGCCACGAGCTGGGCGACCGAGTGTGAGTGGTCTACGCGGACGACGTTCTGCTCGATGATCGGCCCCTCGTCGAGGTCGCTGGTGACGAAGTGCGCGGTCGCCCCGATCAGCTTGACGCCGCGGGCGTGCGCCTGCTTGTACGGGTTCGCGCCCTTGAAGCCCGGCAGGAACGAGTGGTGGATGTTGATGGCGCGACCGGCCAGTCGCGCGCAGAGCTCGGGGGAGAGGATCTGCATGTAGCGCGCCAGGACCACGAGCTCGACGTCGTGCTCCTCGACGACCTCCAGCACGCGCTCCTCGAACCCGCGCTTCGACTCCGGCGAGACCACGGGGCGCGACTCGAAGGGCACGCCGTAGAACTCGGCGAGGTCGCGCAGGCTGCCGTGGTTGGACAGGATCATCGGGATGTCCACCGCGAGCTGCCCGGCGCGCTGGCGGAAGAGCAGGTCGTTGACGCAGTGCGCGGCCGTGGAGGCGAGGACGAGGGTGCGCAGCGGCCGGCCGACGACGTCGAGGCGCCAGGTCATCCCGTAGTGCTCGGTGATCGGCAGCAGGGCGGCGGCGAACTCCTCGCGGCTGATCGGCGACTCCACCTGCAGGCGCATGAAGAAGCGGCCGGTGTCGGCGCTCGAGAACTGCTGGCTCTCGGTGATGTTGCCGCGGGCCTGGACGACGGCACCGGACACGGCGTGCACGATGCCCGGCTGGTCGGGGCAGGCGAAGGTCAGGGTCCAGTGGTTTCCCGCGGGCCGGGCGCCGGACCACGCGGCGTCGCTGCCCGTCGGACGGGTGCTCGCGTAGGCGGGCCGGGGAGTCGCGGACGCGGCGGGTTCGGGCTGCATCCGCCCAGGATAACGGTGGGGCACGGGGCGGTCCGCGCGCCTCAGCCCGCGTCGACGGACACGACGGCGACGGGTCCCGTCCGCCCGTCCGGGGAGGAGTAGCGGACGCCGATCGTGTGCCTCCCAGGACCGACCTCCAGGGTCGCGGCGAAGACGGGGGCTCCGGGAGCGAGGGACCGCACCTGCCCGCCGTCGACCAGGAGGTCGAGGCCGTCCGCGTCGGGATCGGCGAGCACGAGCACGCCGACCGCGCCCCCGCTCGACGCGGCCCGGGCGAGGAGCACCGGAGCGCGCAGGTCGACCGTCTCGGGGGCGCTGACTCCTGCAGCGGTGCGCGCCAGCACCGTGGTCGTGCCCGCGGGGAGGGGGAGCGCCGGCGCGGTCCAGGAGCCGTCGGCGTCGGCGGTGGCGGAGCCCACGCGGCGTCCGTCGGAGGCGTCCTCCAGGAGCACCTCGGCGCCGGGCGTGGCGGTGCCCCGGGCATCGGGCAGCAGCCGGCCGTCGGTGTCGAGCGCGAGGGTCGGTGCGGCCGGAGCGGGAGGTGCGGCCGGAGTAGGGGTTGTGACCGGTGCGGGAGTCGAGACCGGAGCGGAGGTGCTCGGCGCCTCTGTCGGGACCGGCGCCGGAGTGCTCGGTACGTGCGTCCCTGCCGGAGCCGGAGTGTCCGGTGGGGGAGTCACGGTCGGAACAGGAACAGGAACAGGAACAGGAACAGGGACCGGAGTGCTGGGTGCGGGGGTCGGGACCGGAACGGAGGGCAGGCCCGGGCCGTTGCCGATCGGGCCCGGCGCGGAGCTCCCGGTCGTGGTCCCCGGCGGCCCGGAGGGGGCCGGGCCCTCGGTGACGGCAGGGGAGGGCGCCGGTGCGGGGCTGCCGGTCACGGCAGGGCGGGAC
>NZ_PSWC01000043.1:0-13107 GCF_002931535.1 Rathayibacter sp. AY1C6
GTTGACGAGGGCGCCGAGCTCGAGGGCCGGTCCGCTCCCCGAGAGCGCCGTCGACGCCGTGCGCGCCGGGTACGCGTTCACCGGCCCGGCCCTCGAGCTCGGCGCCCTCGTCAACGGCGACGCGCGGATCGACGTGCCCGTCCGCATCCCGCTCGGCATGCTCAACCGGCACGGCCTCGTCGTCGGCGCGACCGGCACCGGCAAGACCAAGACGCTGCAGGTCCTCGCCGAGCAGCTCTCGGCCCACGGCGTCCCCGTCTTCGCCGCGGACATCAAGGGCGACCTCTCCGGCCTCGCCACTCCGGGCACCGCGACCGACGCGCTGCTCGCCCGCACCCGCGGCATCGGCCAGGACTGGCGGGCGGAGGCGGCCCCCGCCGAGTACTTCGCGCTCGGCGGCATCGGCACCGGCGTCCCCGTCCGCGCCACCGTGACCGGCTTCGGCGCGCTGCTGCTCGCGAAGGTGCTCGGCCTCAACCACACGCAGGAGTCGAGCCTCGGCCTCGTCTTCCACTACGCCGAGAGCGCCGGTCTCCCGCTCGTCGACCTGTCCGACCTCCGCGCCGTGCTCACCTACCTCGTCGGCGACGAGGGCAAGGCGGAGCTCGCCGAGCTCGGCGGGCTGTCCAAGGCGACCGCCGGCGTGATCCTCCGCGAGCTGATCGCGTTCGCCGACCAGGGCGCCGACGTGTTCTTCGGCGAGCCCGAGATCGACACGGCCGAGTTCCTCCGCCTCGCCGCCGACGGGCGCGGCGTCGTCAGCCTCCTCGAAGTCCCTGGAGTCGCCGACCGACCGGCTCTGTTCTCCACCTTCCTGATGTGGCTCCTCGCCGACCTCTTCAACGACCTGCCGGAGGTCGGCGACCTCGACAAGCCGAAGCTGGTGTTCTTCTTCGACGAGGCGCACCTGCTCTTCCGCGACGCGTCGAAGGACTTCCTCGCCGCGATCACCCAGACCGTGCGCCTCATCCGCTCCAAGGGCGTCGGCATCGTCTTCGTCACGCAGACCCCGAAGGATGTGCCGGGCGACGTCCTCGCCCAGCTCGGCTCCCGCGTGCAGCACCAGCTCCGCGCGCACACGCCGGACGACGCCAAGGCCCTCCGCGCCACCGTCTCGACCTACCCTGAGAGCGACTACGACCTCGGTGAGGTCCTCCAGGCGCTCCCCATCGGCGAGGCGATCGTGACGGTCATGAACGAGCGCGGCGCCCCGACCCCGGTCGCCTGGACGCGTCTCCGCGCCCCGCTCGGCTCGATGAAGCCCACCCCCGAGGCCGACCGCGAGGCGAGCGTCCAGAGGTCCCCGCTCCTCGCGCGCTACGGCACGCCCCTCGACCGCGACTCCGCCCGCGAGATCCTCACCCGCCGGCTCGACGCCGCCGCCGACGCCGAGGAGGCCCGCGCCGCCGCCGAGCAGCAGGCCGCCGACGACGCCCGCCGCGCCAAGGAGGACGCGCGTCGCGCCAAGGAGGAGACCGCGGACGCCGCCCGCCGCGCGAAGGAGCGGGCCGCCGCCGAGCGCGCCGCTGACCAAGCCGCCGAGCGCTCCCGACGGCGCACGGCACCGACCTCCCGCGGGACCCGCACCGCCCGCCGCGACAAGACGGTCGTCGAGGAGGTGCTGGGCTCGAGCGCCGGCAGGACCCTGCTGCGCGAGGTGGTCCGCGGGATCTTCGGGACCGCCCGACGGCGCTGAGGCGGCCCGGGCCGGTCCGGGAGACGAGGCGCTAACGGGAACGTGTTAGCGTCGGTAGCATGAGTGAGAGCGGGACGACGCGGGAGCGGATCCTCCGAGCGACGGTCGAGCTGCTGGCGGACGGCGGGCGGGACGCGGTGTCGACGCGGGCGATCAGCGCGGCGGCGGGGGTCCAGGCCCCCACGATCTACCGGACGTTCGGCGACCTGCGCGGGCTGCTCGACTCGGCCGCGGCAGCCGGATTCGCCACGGCCCTCGCCGACTTCGAGCGGAGCGAGGCGCCGGCCGACCCGGTCGACGCGCTCCGTGCCGCCTGGGATCACCACGTCGCCTTCGGACTCGCCGAACCGCACCTCTACGCGCTGATGTTCACCGCGCGGCCGGGGGAGGAGTCGGAGGCGGCGCGCCTGTCCCGCGGCGTCCTCCTCGACGCGGTCCGGGCCGTCGCCGAAGCCGGCCGCCTCACCGTCGACGTCGAGCGGGCCTCCCGCCTGCTCCAGTCGGCCGCGCTCGGCTGCACCCTCACGCTGACCGCCCTCGCCGACCCCGACGACGAGCTCTCGTCCCGCTCGCGCGAGTCCGTCCTCGCGGCGATCACCACGGCGGAGGCGGGCCCCACCGATCCCGCCGCCCGTGCGGTCGTCGCGCACGCCGTCGCCCTGCGGACGGCGCTGCCGCAGATCGAGCCCCTCAGCGCGGGGGAGCGGCTCCTGCTCGACGAATGGCTCGAGCGCATCGCCGACTGACGGCCGGCGTCGCCGGAGGGTCCGTATCGCCGCCCTGTCGTCCGCGTTGTCGTAATACTCATGGCGACGGGCACGATCCGGGACCGGCACCTACGGTCGGACCATGTCGCGAACCATAGCCGAACTCTTCTTCCGCCCGGTCTGCGCCGCCTGCTCGGCCCCGCTCGTCGCCCGCCGTGGCGCTTTCTGCTCCGACTCCTGCGCGCGGACGAACCACCTCTACGGCTGATCTCCCGCACGCCTGGCGCGCGCCGAACGATCGGCGGCGCCTGCTCGGCGCGACGTCGTCGGCTGCAGCTGCGTGTGCGCCGGCGGCGCGAACCCGGCGCTGCGTGAGCGCGCCGCTCACGACGGACGCCCGCACCGGTCGACCGGGCCTCGACGATCGGCCGCACCGGTTAACCAAAACGGTGCCCGTGCTGGCGAGAGCAACGGACACCGTTCGCGGAGGATGGGGGATTCGAACCCCCGAGGGCTTTCACCCAACACGCTTTCCAAGCGTGCGCCATAGGCCACTAGGCGAATCCTCCTGGCACGACCTGAGCCGCGACTCATCGATACTAGCCGGTGTCGGAGCCTTCCGCTGACCACGACCCCGACACGCCCCGCTCTCCTCGGCCGCCGTCGTCGGTTAGACTGTCACCCGGCTCCCCGCGTGGCGCCATCCAGGCCAACTCCCCCAGGGCGGAAACGCAGCAAGGGTAACCGGGCTCTGGCGGGTGCGCGGGGGGTCTTCTTCCGTTAACCGGCCCGCCTGCTCCGCCGATGGACCGCCGCACAGCCGCTACAAGGCCCTACCGACTGCGGACGCTCCTCCACAGCCGCGCGCCGTGCACGCCCTCCCATCCCTGGCCTCTACTCAGCCAGGCGGAGGGACCCCCTCGGTAGGCTGGATCCGATGGTTCAGAGCATCTACATCTCGTCCGCCGAAGGTCATTCGGGCAAGTCCACGGTCGCCCTCGGCGTCCTCGATGCGCTCAGCAGCCAGGTGCAGCGGGTCGGCGTCTTCCGCCCGATCGCCCGCTCCACCTCCGAGCCGGACTACGTGCTCGAGATGCTGCTCGGCCACTCCGACTCGGGCCTCGCCTACGAGGACTGCATCGGCGTCACCTACGAGGACGTCCACGCCGACGGCGAGGCGGCGCTCTCGCGGATCGTCGAGCGGTACAAGGGCGTCGAGGCCCGGTGCGACGCCGTCGTCATCCTCGGCTCCGACTACACGGACGTCGGCAGCCCCACCGAGCTCGGCTACAACGCCCGCATCGCCGCCAACCTCGGTGCCCCGGTCCTGCTCGTCCTCACCGGCCGGGACTCGTCCCGCAGCGAGCAGCTGGGCCAGGCTCCCGCGCGCACGCCGGAGGAGATGCGCCAGATCACGGAGCTCGCCTCGGTCGAGCTGCGCACGGCCCACGCGAGCCTCATCGGAGTGATCGCGAACCGCGCCGATCCCGACACCGCCGCCGATGCCGTCGCCGCGATCCGCGAGAGCATCCCCGCCACCGTCCCGGTCTGGGCGATCCGCGAGGATCCGTTCCTCGTCGCTCCGAGCCTGTCCCGCCTGGTCGAGGCGGTCGACGGCGTCGTCGTCGCGGGCGATCCGGAGCTGCTCGGCCGCGAGGCGCTCGGCGTGGTGATCGCCGGCATGTCCATGGTCAACGTCCTGCCGCGGCTCACCGAGGGCGGCGTCGTGATCGTCCCCGGAGACCGGCCCGAGGTCGTCCTCGCCGTGATCATGGCGTACGCCTCCGGCACGTTCCCCACCGTCACCGGCATCATCCTCAACGGCGGCTTCGAGCTGCCGGAGCCGATCGTCCGGCTGATCGAGGGCGTCGACAGCCGCGTGCCGATCGTGATGACCGAGCTCGGCACCTACGACACCGCCGTCCGCGTCACCGCGGCCCGCGGCCGCCTGGCGGCCGACTCCCCGCGCAAGCGCGACACCTCCCTCGCCCTCTTCCAGGAGGCGGTCGACGCGGTCGAGCTGCTCACCCTCCTCGACGTCGGCCGGTCCGAGGTCGTCACGCCGCTGATGTTCGAGTACGGGCTGATCGAGCGCGCGCGCATCGCCGACCGCCACATCGTCCTGCCCGAGGGTGGCGACGACCGGATCCTCCGTGCCGCCGCGACCGTGCTCAAGCGCGGCATCGCCCGGCTCACGATCCTCGGCGAGGAGGCCGAGATCCGCGCCCGTGCGGCGGGCCTCGGCCTCGACCTCGACGGCGCGTGCGTGCTGAGCACCCTCGACCCCGAGCACCGCGCGCGCTTCGCCGAGGAGTACGCCCGCATCCGCGCGCACAAGGGCATCACCTACGACCACGCCTACGACACCGTCACGGACGTCTCCTACTTCGGCACGATGATGGTGCAGCTCGGCCTGGCCGACGGGATGGTCTCGGGAGCCGCGCACACGACCGCGCACACCATCCGCCCCGGCTTCGAGATCATCAAGACGAGCCCGGGCGTCTCCGTCGTCTCGAGCGTGTTCCTGATGGCGCTCGCCGACCGCGTGCTGGTCTACGGCGACTGCGCGGTGAACCCCGACCCCACCGAGGCGCAGCTCGCCGACATCGCGATCTCGTCCGCCGAGACCGCCCAGCAGTTCGGGATCGACCCCCGCATCGCGATGCTCTCCTACTCCACCGGCGAGAGCGGAGCCGGCGCCGACGTCGAGAAGGTCCGCGCGGCGACGGCGCTGGTGCGCGAGCGCCGGCCCGACCTGCTCGTCGAGGGCCCGATCCAGTACGACGCGGCGGCCGACGCGGCGGTCGCGGCCTCGAAGATGCCCGGCTCCCAGGTCGCCGGGCGCGCGACGGTGTTCATCTTCCCCGACCTCAACACGGGCAACAACACCTACAAGGCCGTGCAGCGCTCGGCCGGCGCCGTCGCCATCGGACCGGTACTCCAGGGTCTGCGCAAGCCGGTCAACGACCTCTCGCGCGGCGCGCTCGTGCAGGACATCGTCAACACCGTCGCGATCACGGCTATCCAGGCCGCCACCCAGGCCATCGTCCCGCCCACCGCCGCCATCCCCGTGGTGCGCTAGCGGCGACCCCGCCGCCGCCCCTCCCGACCCCGATCACCCCAGGAGTCCCCTCATGTCCGTCGTCCTCGTCGTCAACAGCGGATCGTCGTCGTTCAAGTACCAGCTCATCGAGATGACCACCGAGGAGACGCTCGCCAGTGGCCTCGTCGAGCGGATCGGCGAGGACACCGGCCGCACGAAGCACACCCGCGACGGGGAGTCGTTCGAGATCGAGGGGCCGATCCCCGACCACACCGCCGGCTTCGACGCGATGATCCGCGCGTTCGGCGAGCACGGCCCGAGCCTCGACGAGTTCCCTCCCGTCGCCGTGGGCCACCGCGTCGTGCACGGCGGCAAGCGCTTCTTCGAGCCCACCGTCGTCACCGACCTGGTCAAGATCAACATCGAGGACCTCGCCGACCTCGCCCCGCTGCACAACCCCGCGAACCTCGAGGGCATCGAGGCGGCGCAGAACGCCTTCCCGGACGTCCCGCACGTCGCCGTCTTCGACACCGCCTTCCACCACACGATCCCGGCCGAGGCGTCGACCTACGCGCTGCCCGCCGAACTCGCCGAGAAGCACAGAGTCCGCCGCTACGGCTTCCACGGCACCTCGCACAAGTTCGTCTCGGAGGCCGCCGCCGCCTACCTCGGCCGCCGCCGCTCCGACCTGAAGACGATCGTCCTGCACCTGGGCAACGGAGCGTCCGCTTGCGCCGTCGACGGCGGCGTCTCCGTCGAGACCTCGATGGGCATGACCCCGCTCGAGGGCCTGGTGATGGGCACCCGCTCCGGCGACCTCGACCCGGCCGTCGTCTTCCACCTGGCCCGCAAGGCGGGCCTCTCGATCGACGAGCTCGACACCCTCCTCAACCGCCGAAGCGGCCTCCTCGGCCTCACGGGTCGCGGCGACATGCGCGACGTCCAGGAGGCGGCCGAGGCCGGCGACGAGCAGGCCCGCGCCGGGCTCGAGGTCTACTACCACCGCCTCCGCCACTACATCGGGGCCTTCTACGCCCAGCTGGGCCGCGTCGACGCCGTGGTGTTCACGGCCGGAGTCGGCGAGAACGTCGCCGCCGTCCGAGCCGGCGCCCTCCGCGGCCTCGAGGGCCTGGGCATCGAGCTCGACCCCGAGCGCAACACGGCCTCCGACCGCGGCGCCCGCCGCATCTCCACCGACGACTCCCGCGTCGCCGTCCTCGTCATCCCCACGAACGAGGAGCTGGAGATCGCCCGGCAGTCTTTGTCGGTCGTGTAGCGGCGGAGCCGCGTCACGACTCGCGGCCGGCTTCCAAGGGTGGTGGCTCCCGTGGAGCGGGTCCTGTCGGGCTACCCTCAATCGCTCGCACGCGGCGGTGCTCGCTCGTCGTGCAGCGGTGGCCCGCTGCACGACCGCGGTCGGCTTCTCGTGGGCCTGCGTTGCGCAGAGCGGGTCTTGTCGGGCTGCCCTGAATCGCTCGCACGCGATTCCGGGTCGCGCCCTCTGCCGAACACGCGGCGACCCTCGCTGGTCGAGTGGCCGCGGGACGCGGCGTGTCGAGAGCCACCGAGTACGAGGGGGATCTCGATGCGCCCGCTGTGCGGGCTGCTCCGTCCGCAGGAGCCGGCTGAGGAGCCCGGCTCAGGGCAGCAGGCGCGCGTCGCCCGCGTAGAGGTTGAAGCCGGAGCCGCGGCTGAAGCCGATCAGGGTGAGGCCGGAGTCGCGAGCCAGGTCCACCGCCAGCGACGACGGGGCACCGACCGCGGCGAGCAGGGGGATGCCGGCCATCACGGCCTTCTGCACCAGCTCGAACGAGGCGCGCCCCGACACCTGCAGCAGCGTCCCCCGCAATGGCAGCCGCCCCTCCCGGAGCCCCCAGCCGACCACCTTGTCCACGGCGTTGTGCCGCCCGACGTCCTCCCGGAGCACCAGCAGCGAGCCGTCCGCGTCGAACAGCCCGGCCGCGTGGACGCCGCCCGTCCGCTCGAACACCGCCTGCGCCTCGCGGAGCCGATCGGGGAGCGAGACCAGCAGCTCCCGCTCGACCCGCAGGTCGTCCTCCGCGACGCTCCACGCCGAGTCGGTGGCGACCGCCTCGAGCGACGCGAGCCCGCACACTCCGCACGAGCTCGTCGTGTACACCGACCGCTCGCGCTCGAGCAGCACGGCCTCCCGCCCGCCGCGGACGCTCGCGTCGACCACGTTGTACGTGTTCTCGCCCGGACCGGAGCCGCTCGCGCAGTAGCGCATCGCCGCCAGCTGCTCCGACTCGGTGAGCACCCCCTCGGACACCAGGAATCCCGCGACCAGGTCGAAGTCGTCGCCGGGTGTGCGCATGGTCACGCTGAAGCGCCGTCCGCCGACGCGGATCTCGAGCGGCTCCTCGACGGCCAGGACGTCCTCGCGGCGGCGGGGCGGATCGTCGGCGCGGACGGCGGTCAGGCGGGTGCGGGCGACACTGCGGCTCATGGGTCTCCTCAGGCGGTGGAGGTCATCCTCCCACCGGGAACCGGGAGCGATGCCGGGGTGCGGACGTACGATGCAGGAATGGTCGATGACGCCGAGCCCCGCGAGAGTCCGATCGACGAGAGCCGCCTCTCCGTCCGGTCGCCGAAGAGACGCGCCGTCGGGATCCCCGGCGTCGCCCACGCCCTCGAGATCTCGCTCAAGCAGATGGGCCCGGTGCGCAGCGCCGAGACGCTCCTGCGGGTGAACCAGAAGACCGGATTCGACTGCCCGGGCTGCGCCTGGCCGGAGGGCGACAAGCGCCACGTCGCCGAGTTCTGCGAGAACGGAGCGAAGGCGGTCGCCGAGGAGGCCACGCTCCGCACCGTCACATCGGCGTTCTTCGCCGCGCACCCCGTCGCGGAGCTGGAGGAGTGGGACGACTTCGCGCTCGGCCAGCAGGGCCGGCTCACGGAGCCGATGCTGCTCGAGGAGGGCGCGACGCACTACCGGCCGGTGGGCTGGGATGAGGCGCTCGACCTCGTGGCCGAGGAGCTGCGCGCCTGCGCGAGCCCCGACGAGGCGATCTTCTACACGTCCGGCCGGACCTCGAACGAGTCGGCCTTCGTCTACCAGCTGATGGTCCGCGGCTTCGGCACGAACAACCTGCCCGACTGCTCGAACATGTGCCACGAGTCCAGCGGATCCGCCCTCACCGAGACGATCGGGATCGGCAAGGGCTCGGTGAGCCTGCGCGACGTGGAGCGGGCTCCGCTGATCATCGTCGCCGGCCAGAACCCCGGAACGAACCACCCGCGGATGCTGACCGCGCTGGAGCGCGCCAAGCGCGCCGGCGGCACCATCGTTGCCGTGAATCCGCTGCCGGAGGCGGGGCTGCTCCGCTTCCAGAACCCGCAGACCGTCCGCGGCACCCTGGGCGACGGCACGGCCCTCGCCGACCACTTCCTCCAGGTCCGGCTGGGCGGCGACCAGGCCCTGTTCCAGGGTCTGGGCAAG
Organism: Rathayibacter sp. AY1C6; assembly: GCF_002931535.1. Lineage (NCBI taxonomy): Bacteria > Bacillati > Actinomycetota > Actinomycetes > Micrococcales > Microbacteriaceae > Rathayibacter > Rathayibacter sp. AY1C6. The sequence continues at coordinate 8,907 of NZ_PSWC01000043.1, forward strand.
GCGCTGCTCGAGGCGGAGGAGGCGCGCGGCGACGTCTTCGACCACGCCTTCATCCGCGAGAGCACCGGCGGCCTCGCCGAGTACCTCCACGGGCTGCGGGAGGTCCAGTGGGACGAGATCGAGCGGGCGAGCGGGATCGACGAGACGCGCATCCGCACCGTCGCCGAGCTGATCGCGGCGTCCGAGGGCACCGTCGTCTGCTGGGCGATGGGCCTCACGCAGCACGCGCACTCGGTCGCGACGCTCAAGGACGTCGTCAACGTGCTCCTGCTCACCGGCAACATCGGCAAGCCCGGCGCGGGCGTCTGCCCGGTGCGCGGCCACTCGAACGTGCAGGGCGACCGCACGATGGGCATCTTCGAGCGGATGCCGGACTCCTTCCACGACGCGCTCGACCGCGAGTTCTCCTTCTCCTCCCCGCGCGTGCACGGGACGGACACGGTCGCCGCGATCCGGGCGATGCGCGACGGGAAGGCCCGCGTGTTCATGGGGCTCGGCGGCAACTTCGCCCGGGCGACGCCCGACAGCGGAGTGACGGAGGCGGCGATGCGCTCGCTCGCCCTCACCGTCCACGTCTCGACCAAGCTCAACCGCTCGCACGTGGTCACCGGCCGGCGCGCGCTGATCCTGCCCACCCTCGGCCGCACCGACTCCGACGTGCAGCGCTCGGGCGAGCAGCGGGTCACGGTCGAGGACTCGATGAGCGCCGTGCACGCCTCCCGGGGCCGCCTGCGCCCGCCGAGCCCGGGCCTGCGCTCGGAGGTGGCGATCCTCACGGGGATCGCGGAGCGGCTGCTCGAGGGCCACGAGAACGTCCCGCAGGTCGACTGGGCGGGGCTGCGCGACGACTACCGCCGCATCCGCTCGCACATCGCCAACGTCGTCCCCGGTTTCGACGGCTTCGAGGCCCGGATCGACGTGCCCGGCGGCTTCGTCCTCCCGCACCCGCCGCGCGACTCGCGCCGCTTCGACACCCCCTCCGGTCTGGCCCGCTTCACCGCGAATCCGCTCGAGTACCCGCGGGTGCCGGAGGGCAGGCTGCTGCTGCAGACGCTGCGCTCGCACGACCAGTTCAACACCACGATCTACGGCAGGGACGACCGCTACCGCGGGATCCACGACGGCCGCCGGGTGGTGTTCGTCCACGCCGACGACGTCGCCGAGCTGGGCTTCGCGGACGGCGCGATGGTCGACCTGGTCTCGGAGTGGCCCGACGGCGTCGAGCGGCGGGCGGAGGCGTTCCGCGTCGTGGCGTACGACACGCCCCGCGGCTGCGCGGCCGCCTACTACCCCGAGACGAACGTCCTCGTACCGCTGGACTCGACCGCGAAGATCAGCAACACGCCTACCTCGAAGTCGGTCGTGGTCCGCCTCGAACCGGCGGCGTAGGCCTCACCAGGGCAGCGGCAGCAGGCGCACCGAGTCGCCCGCTGCCGCTCCCGGTGCGGGCACGACGGCCACGGCCTCCGAGGCGGCGAGACCGGTGAGCATGTGCGAGCGGATGCCGGCGGAGGCCCGCCAGCCGTCCTCGCCGGAGGCGACGGGCACGAGCACCGTGGTCCCCGCGCGCCCGAGCGGCTCGGCGAGGACGCCCCGGCCGAGGGGCCGGGCAGCGGCGCCGGACGCCGCGTCGAGGGCCGGCGGCAGGAAGGAGACCGCCGCGAGCAGGGCGGCGAGCGGGTTGCCCGGCAGCGCGATCACCAGCGTCCCTCGCGGCAGCAGCGCAGCCATGGTCGGGTGGCCGGGGCGCATGCCGACGCCGTCGACGAGGACGCGCGCGCCCACCGCATCGAGGGCGCGACGGACCGCGTCCACCCGGGAGCGCCCGGTCCCGCCCGTCGTGAGGAGGATCGGCGCCGTGCCCGCCAGCAGCGTCCGTGCGATCGCCTCCTCGTCGTCGCCGCGGCGCACGATCTCTCCCACGGCTCCGCCCGAGAGCTCGACCAGCGCGGGCAGCAGCGGCGTGAACGCGTCACGCACCCGTCCGGCGGGCGGCATCCCCTCGGTGTCGACCTCGTCCCCCGTGAGGAGCAGGTCGACCGCGGCGGGCGGGCGGACGTCGAGCGCGTCGACCCCGGCGACCGCGAGCAGGGCGAGGTGCGCGGGAGTGAGGCGGGTCCGGGCATCGACCAGCACGGCTCCGCGGGCGGCCTCGTCGCCCGCGCGCCGGACGTGGCGGCCGGGCGGGAGGGGCGCCCGCGCCGTGAGCAGGTCGTCGCGGACCGCGCCCTGCTCGGACGGCAGCACCGCGTCGCTCCAGTCGGGCACGGCGGCTCCGGTGACGATCGGCGCGGCGGTGCCGTCCTCGAGCGGCCAGGGCCCGGGTCCGCGCACGGCCCAGCCGTCCATGGCCGAGGAGTCGTAGTGGGGGAGCGGCCGGGCGGCGGTGACGGCGCGGTCGAGGACGGCTCCGCGGGCGTCGAGGAGGGGGACTGTCGAGACGCCGGAGCGCGCCACCGCTTCGCCGACGATCCGCCTGGCCTCGTCCCAGTCGGTCGCCTCGTGCCCGTGTGCGCTCATCCCGTCCATTCTCCCGGGGCTCGGGGCGGGCCCTGGGCAGGACCCGCCCCGTCGGTCATCCCAGGTAGCCGTTCGGGTTCAGCACGAACTTCTTCGCGGCGCCCTTGTCGAAGTCGGCGTAGCCGCGGGGAGCGTCGTCCAGGCTGATCGCGGTGGCCTGGACCGCGTCGGCGATGTGGACCCGGTCGTGCAGGATCGCCATCATCAGCTGCCGGTTGTACTTCATGACAGGGCACTGGCCCGTGGTGAAGGACAGCGACTTCGCCCAGCCGAGCCCGAGGCGGATCGACAGCGAGCCCTCCTGGGCCGCCTCGTCGACTCCGCCCGGGTCGCCCGTGACGTAGAGGCCCGGGATGCCGAGGGCGCCGCCCGCCGCGGTGATCGACATCAGCGAGTTCAGCACCGTCGCCGGCGCCTCCTTCCCCGAGTCGGCGCCGTTGCCGTGCGCCTCGAAGCCGACGGCGTCCACTCCGCAGTCGACCTCGGGCACGCCGAGGATCTGCTCGATCTGGCCGGCCGGATCGCCCTTCGAGACGTCGACCGTCTCGCAGCCGAAGGAGCGCGCCTGCGCCAGACGCTCCTCGTTGAGGTCCGCGACGATCACGACGGCCGCTCCGAGCAGCTGCGCTCCGACCGCCGCGGCGAGTCCGACCGGTCCCGCTCCTGCGACGTAGACCGTGGACCCGACGCCGACTCCGGCGGTCACCGCGCCGTGGAAGCCCGTCGGGAAGATGTCCGAGAGCATCGTCAGATCGAGGATCTTCTCGAGCGCCTGATCGCGGTCCGGGAACACCAGGAGATTCCAGTCGGCGTAGGGGACCATCACGTACTCGGCCTGCCCGCCGACCCAGCCGCCCATGTCGACGTAGCCGTACGCGCTGCCCGGGCGGTCCGGATTCACGTTGAGGCAGATGCCGGTCTTGCGCTCCTTGCAGTTGCGGCAGCGGCCGCAGGCGATGTTGAACGGCACGGACACGATGTCGCCGACCTTGACGAACTCGACGTCGGGGCCGACCTCCACGACCTCGCCGGTGATCTCGTGGCCGAGCACGAGGTCCGACGGAGCGGTGGTGCGGCCGCGGACCATGTGCTGGTCCGAGCCGCAGATGTTGGTGGAGACGGTGCGGAGGATGGCGCCGTGCGGCAGCTTCCGCCCGATGTTCGCCGGATTGACGCCGGGTCCGTCCTTCAGCTCGAAGGTGGGGTAGTCGATGTCGATGACCTCGACGACTCCGGGGGACTTGTAGGCGACGGCTCTGTTGCCTGACATGCGGGGCTCCTTCAGATGGACGACCGCGGCGCAGTCGGCCGCGGGAGTCCTGCGCCGCTCTCGGTCCGAGCCGCGGCACCGGGACTCGGGGGAACCGTACGGCGTCGGCCTGGTGCCGGATCGAGGCCGGTGGAGTAGCGTCTCAGGAGGCGTGCGTACGCTCGTCCACCGCCCGGTGCGAGGCCGTGAGCGCCGCGTCGAGCGCGTCCCGGCCGCCCCCGGCCAGGCCCGCCGCGTAGCCCGCGAGGAACGTGGTCAGCGGAGCCGCCGGCCGGACCACTCCGTGCGCTGCGCGACCGGCGAGGGCGAGCAGGGCGTCCGGGTCCACCGGGACCTCGCCGAGGCCGAGCGCGGAGCACAGCTCGGCCCACCAGCCGGCGAGCACCTCCTCGGTGGGGCGGGCGCCGTCGG
>NZ_PSWC01000044.1:0-8380 GCF_002931535.1 Rathayibacter sp. AY1C6
GCTCGGCGAGCTGCGCGTCGCGATCGAGTACGACTCCACCGGCCGTCACGGACTCGAGCACGTCGGGCACCGCGAGGAGGCCGACCGGCGGAAGGACCGCGCGCTCCGCTCCGCCGGCTGGGAGGTGGTGCGCATCCGCACGGGCAAGCTGCTGCCGCTCGGCCCCCACGACCTGGTCGCCACGGGGGTCACGGCCGCGCTAGCGGACCGCCTGGTCGACCGGCTCCGCGATGTCCGCGGTCCGCTGCTCGTCGACGCCTGGGGGCGCTGAGCGCGTCGCGCGGCGGCTGCGGGACTGTCCTCCGGGATCCGTCCCCGTCGCTCCCTCCCCGTCGCGCCGTCCCGGTGTCCGGCTCGGCGGAGCGGGACCCGTGGATGCAGTGCCGGCGAGTGGGAACCGTCGAGTGGGAGCCGGCGAGTCGGAGCGGTCGAGTCGTCGCCGCCGGCTCGCAGCCGACGCGTCAGAGCCGCAGGGCCAGCGCCTCGCTGCGCCAGCGGCGGTGCAGGGCCCAGGGGTCGGGCTCCCCGGCGCGCACGGTCTCGATGTGGGCGTCGAGCACGGGGCTGCGCGCGAACCACTCGGTGCGCTCCAGGCGCTCGTCGGCGAACTGGGCGTGCCGATGCTGCTCGAGTGCTCGCCCGCCGCGCTCGAACGCGAGGAGCTCCTCGTGCCGGAGCCGGTGGAGGCGCTGCCGGGGATTGCCGCTGGTGCCGATCTTGATCCGCTCGCCGAAGCGGATGTAGTAGACGACGTCGACCCGGGGCGGCGGCAGCTCGCCGTCGGGAGCATCGCCGAGCCGCCACTCGCAGGCGGCGCAGAGCCAGGCGGAGGGGAGCCGGACGCCCAGGCGGGACCCGCACGCCGCGCACGGCGAGGGCAGGGCGTCGATCACGCCGTCCTCGCGGGCGACCCAGTCGTGCGCGAGCTCGAGGTGCGCCGCGCAGAGCGCGAGGGGGGCGCCCGTCTCGGCCGAGGAGGCGCACCCTCCGATCGCGCACGCTGACATGCCGCCGACGCTAGGTGCGACCCCCGACATCGCGCCGCCGTCGACCGCGCCGCCGAGAGCACGCAGGAGTCGGAGTGCTCGCTCTCGAGGACGGCGGCATCCGCGCTCGCGGCCCGGCGGATCAGCTCAGGCGGTCGACCAGCGACGAGGCGAGGCCCGTGTAGCCGCCCGGCGTCAGCGCCAGCAGGCGCTCCTTCGCCGCGTCGCCGATGTCGAGACCCTGCACGAAGACGGCGAGGTCGTCGGCACCGAGGCGCTTGCCGCGGGTCAGGTCCTTCAGCAGCGCGTACGGGTCGGTGATCGAGGAGCGGCCGGCCGCCACCTCTGCGCGGATCACCGTCTGGATCGCCTCGGCCAGCACCTCCCAGTTGCCGTCGAGGTCGGCGGCGAGGGCGGTCGGGTCGAGGTCGATCTCGAGCAGGCCGCGGGCGATGTTGTCGAGGGCGAGGAGGGAGTGGCCGAACGCGACGCCGATGTTGCGCTGCGTGGTCGAGTCGGTGAGGTCGCGCTGGAGGCGCGAGGTGACCAGGGTCTGCGCGAGCGAGTCGAGCAGGGCGCTGGAGAGCTCGAGGTTCGCCTCGGCGTTCTCGAAGCGGATCGGGTTGATCTTGTGCGGCATCGTGGACGAGCCGGTCGCCCCGGCCTGGGGGATCTGCCGGAAGTAGCCGAGCGAGATGTAGGTCCAGACATCGGTGCAGATGTTGTGCAGGATGCGGTTCGCGTGCGCGGCCCTGCCGTAGAGCTCGGCCTGCCAGTCGTGCGACTCGATCTGGGTGGTCAGCGGGTTGAAGACGAGGCCGAGGGAGGTGACGAACTCCTCCGCGAGGGCGGGCCAGTCGGTGCCGGGGTCGGCGGCGAGGTGCGCGGCGAACGTGCCCGTCGCTCCGCTGAACTTGCCCAGGTACTCCGTCGCCTCGATCTGCGCGACGACCCGCTCGAGCCGGTACGCGTAGACGGCGAACTCCTTGCCCATCGTGGTCGGGGTCGCGGGCTGGCCGTGGGTGCGGCTGAGCATCGACTCGCCGCGGTAGCGGACGGCCAGCTCCCGGAGCGACGCGACGACCGAGCGCAGCTTCGGCAGCCAGATCTCGCCGACGGCCTGGCGGACCACGATCGCGTAGGAGAGGTTGTTGATGTCCTCGCTGGTGGCGGCGAAGTGGGTGAGCTCGGCGATGCGCTGCAGGCCCAGCTCCTCGAGCCACTGGCGGACGAGGTATTCCACGGCCTTCACGTCGTGGCGGGTGCGGGCCTCGAGGGTCGCCAGCTCGTCGATCTCGGGCTGGCCGAAGTCGCGGGCGCGGCGGCGCAGCTCCTCGGCGGTCGCCGCGTCGACGGGCTCGGAGCCGAAGAGGCGGCGGTCGGTCAGCGCCAGCAGCCACTCGACCTCGACGTGCACCCGCGCGCGGTTCAGCCCCGCCTCCGAGAGGTACTCGCCGAGCGACGAGACGGCACCGCTGTAGCGGCCGTCGAGGGGGCTCAGCGGCTGGGTGGGGAGCGAGGTCATGCGGTGGTGCCTTCCGGTTCTCAGGTGTCCTGCGCGAGGGCGGCGCGCGCGTCGGTGGAGTCGGGGCGGACCGAGCGGTTGCCGCGCAGTCCTGGTTCGATCTGGGCGAAGAGGGCCCGGCAGGCGCGCTCGATCAGCGCGAGCACCGAGTCGAACGCCGCCGCATCGGAATAGTAGGGGTCGGGGACGTCGCCCTGCGGGGAGAGGCCGGGCTCGAAGTCGAGCAGGCGGCGGATCTTCTGCCGGTCGACCTCGGTGCGCGCCCAGGAGCGCAGCGCGCGCTCGTGCCCGTGGTCGAGCGCGACGACCAGGTCGAACTCGGCGAAGCGGGACGGGTCGAAGAGCTGGGCGCGGTGGCGGCCCCCGTCGAAGCCGTGACGCTCCAGCGCCGCGAGGGCGCGGCTGTCGGCGTGCTCGCCGAGGTGCCACTCGCCGGTGCCGGCCGAGCTGATCTCGATCGCGGAGCCGAGCCCCGCCTGCTCCGCCAGGGAGCGCAGCACCACCTCGGCCATCGGCGACCGGCAGATGTTGCCGGTGCAGACGAAGCACACGGCGAAGGCCGAGGGCGCAGGGGAGTCGGGGGTCACCCGCCCATCATGGCGCACCGCGGCTCCTCCACAGCAGGCCGATCGCGGCCGTCGTCCACCGATGGCGCGCGGGGCCTCCCGGGCGGCGGCGGCGCGGCCGATGCTGACTGCCGAGCCCGCGGTGTCAGTCCTGACGGCGGCGGAGGAAGGGGCGCAGGAGGAGGCCGATGAACCAGTTCACCAGGGCGAGCACGAGGGCGCCGAGCACGCCCCACCAGAAGCCGTCCACGACGAGGCCGAAGCCGAAGAGGCCGCTGATCCAGGCGGTCAGCAGCAGCAGGAGGCCGTTGACGAGGAACGAGACCAGGCCGAGCGTCAGCACGTACAGGGGGAACGCGACCACCCGCACCACTCCGCCGACGACGGCGTTGACGACGCCGAAGATCACCGCCACCAGCAGGTACGTGAGGACAGCCGCGGCGGGGCCCTCCTCGTACGGGTCCACGCGCACGCCCGCCACGACCAGGGTCGTGAGCCAGATCGCGACGGCGTTGGTCAGGAGGCCGAGGAGGAGTCTGCTCATGCCTCCACTATCCCCGCAGGCGGGGCGGGCCGCGAGCCGGGGCTCAGGTGAGGGGCCCGCCGATGGTCGGCTCGGGCGCAGGAGTGCAGAGGCGGGGGTCGTCGGCGCAGGTCCGCGGAGGGAGCACCGCGGTGGGCTCGGGCTGCGGCAGGGGCTCCGCCGTCGGCTGCGGGGCCTCGGTCGGCTCGGGGGCGGGCGCGGGTGCCGGCTCCGGAGCCTGGGGATCGGGCGTCGGCTCCTGGGTCGGCTCGGGCGCACTGGTCGGCCGGGGAGCTGCGGGAGGCGCGGGGCGCGGGGGAGGAGCGAATCCGCTGCCCGGCTCCGGGACGAGCGGCTCGCGCGCCTCGATCACGGCGACGGCCAGCGGAGCGACCGCGGCTCCCAAGGCGAGAGCGCTCCGGAGCTGCTCGACCGCGTCGGTCAGCACCGCCCGCCGGGACGTCGATCCGCGACCGGAGGCGAGGGTCGACGTGGCGAGGCCGAGCACGCGCTCGGCCAGCGCCGTCCGCTGCTCCCCGGCCGCGGTCGTCGCGGTGGTGATGGCGTCGGCCGAGACTCCCTCGAGCGCTGCGTTCAGGGATCCGATCGCCACCAGCAGATCGGTGCGGGCCGCGCCCGCGACGGTGCCGTCGGTCGCGGTGAGGAGCGCGAGCGAGTCGTCCCGCAGCGCGAGGCCGGCCTCGCGCGCGGCGGTGTAGGCCGGGGGCGCGGCGACGTCGATGGACGTCTCGCGGAGAGTCGGGGTCGCCTGCGTGCCCTCCGCGGAGGGCGTGCATCCGGTGAGCGCGCCGGCGGCGACGAGCAGGGCGATCGCGGCCGTGGCGCCCCGGAGGAGCGGGCGCGCATCCCCGCGCCACTCGGCTCGCCCTCGACTCCGCATCACTGCACCCTAATCGGGGGACGGCCGCCGTGGGCGCCGGTCAGCGGGGCGGTTCGCGCATCCGAGACCCGGGTCGGCCGCACCTCCGGGCCGCACCGGCGGCGCTCGACCGGTGGGAAGGGGGGCCGGCGCACGCCCGTCGAGGGCGGGGGACGGCGCGCGCGGAACGGCGGGGCGCCCGCCGCCGCGCCGCCTAGCATGGGGCGGGTGACCGACCAGCAGGAGCCTCCCGTCCGCCTCCGCCCCGAGATCCTGGCGCTCCCCGCCTACAAGCAGGGCCGCGCGGCCGCCGCCGACGCCTTCAAGCTCTCCTCCAACGAGAACCCGTTCGACCCGCTGCCCTCCGTGCTCGCGCGGGTCCGCGAGGTGGACGACTTCAACCGGTACCCGGACGCGGCGGCGACCGCCCTGCGCACAGCGCTCGCCGCGGAGTACGGCGTCCCGATCGAGGAGGTGATCGTCGGAGCCGGCTCCGTCGCGGTCATCGCCCAGCTCATCACCGCGGCGGCGGGCCCGGGCGACGAGGTCGTCTACGCCTGGCGCTCGTTCGAGGCGTACCCCTCGCTCGTCACGACGGCGGGCGCCACCAGCGTGCGCGTGCCGCTCCGCGCCGACGACACTCACGACCTCGACGCCATGGCGCAGGCCGTCACCGAGCGCACCCGCCTGCTGATCGTCTGCAGCCCCAACAACCCCACCGGCACCGTCGCCACCGCCGACGACGTCGAGTCGCTCCTCGAGCGCGTCCCGGGCGACGTCCTCGTGCTCCTCGACGAGGCCTATGCCGAGTTCGTCGACGACGAGCGGGCCGTGGACGGCACCCGCCTGCTCGGCCGCTACCCGAACCTCGTGATCGCCCGAACCTTCTCCAAGGCGTACGGCCTCGCCGGCCTCCGCGTCGGCTACGCGATCGGCCACGCGCGGATCCTCGACGCCGCCCGCTCCACCGCCATCCCGCTCTCGGTCACCCGGTTCGCCGAGACCGCGGCGGTCGCCTCCCTCGAGCACCGCGAGGAGCTCCTCGAGCGCGTCCACCGCATCACCCGCCTCCGCGACGACCTCTGGCGGGCGCTGCTCGACCAGGGCTGGACGATCCCGGAGTCGCAGGCGAACTTCCTCTGGTTCGACACCCGCGAGGACACGGCGCGTGCCGCCGAGGTCTTCGAGCGCGCCGGGGTCGTGGTCCGCGCGTTCCCGCCGGAGGGGATCCGCGTCTCCGTCGGCGAGGCGCGCTCTGTCGACAAGCTCCTCAGCGCGGCGGCCGAGATTGTGGCTTCCCTCCCCGAGGGCCACCCCGCGAGACGGATAGGTTAGTCGGGTGGTAGCCACCAGCACGGAGTCGCCGACTGTCCAGTTCCTCTCCGCGGACGGGCGGTTCTCGCCGACCCCCGCGGCCGAGCAGTACGCCTCCTACCTCGACGGGGTGGACGAGGCGCAGCACCGCTCCTTCTATCGCGAGATGGCGGTGGTCCGCCGCTTCGACACCGAGGCCGCGAACCTGCAGCGCCAGGGCCAGCTCGGACTATGGGTCCCGAGCCACGGCCAGGAGGCGGCGCAGGTCGGCTCCGCGTTCGCGATGCGTCCGCAGGACCACGTGTTCCCCTCCTACCGCGAGCACGTCGTCGGCAAGATCCGCGGCATCGACCTGCTCGGCGTCCTCGCGCTCCTGCGCGGCACGACGCACGGCGGCTGGGACCCGACCGACCCGACCAACGGGAACTTCCACCTCTACACGCTGGTGCTCGGCTCGCAGGCCCTGCACGCGACCGGCTACGCGATGGGCCTCACTCTCGACGGAGCGACCGGCACGGGCGACCCCGAGAAGGACGCGGCCGTCGTCGTCTACTTCGGCGACGGCGCCTCCAGCCAGGGCGACGTCAGCGAGGCGATGGTCTTCGCCGCGAGCTACCAGGCTCCCGAGGTCTTCTTCCTCCAGAACAACCACTACGCGATCTCGGTCCCCGTGGCCACGCAGTCGCGCAGCCCCCTCTACCTCCGCTCCTCCGGCTTCGGCATCCCCGGCGTGCAGATCGACGGCAACGACGTGCTCGCGAGCTACGCGGTCACCGCCAAGCACCTGCAGGACGCGCGCTCCGGCGGCGGTCCCCAGTTCATCGAGGCGCTGACCTACCGGATCGGCGCGCACACCTCGAGCGACGACCCGACGAAGTACCGCACCGACGACGAACTCGCCTCGTGGGTCGCGAAGGATCCGATCACCCGCTTCGCCGCGTTCCTGCGGAGCGAGGGCGTGGAGCAGTCCTTCTTCGACGAGGTCGACGAGGAGGCGAAGGACTTCGCGTCCGACATCCGCCGCCGCCTCCTCGCCCTCGAGGTCCCGCCCACGGGCGTCATGTTCGACCACGTCTACTCGGAGCCGCACGTGCTCGTCGAGGAGCAGAAGGCGTGGCTGCAGCGCTACGAAGAATCGTTCGGAGGCGAGTGATGACGATCGACACCAGCACGACGGCCGCGCAGCCGCCCCTCACCGGGTCGCAGCTCGAGTCCATGTCCATGGCCAAGGCGCTCAACGCCGGCCTCCGCCGAGCGATGACGCAGGACGACCGCGTCCTCCTGATGGGCGAGGACATCGGCCCCCTGGGCGGCGTCTTCCGCATCACCGATGGCCTGCACGCCGAGTTCGGGGCGAAGCGCGTGCTCGACACGCCGCTCGCCGAGTCCGGCATCGTCGGCACTGCGATCGGGCTCGCGATGCGCGGCTTCCGCCCGGTCTGCGAGATCCAGTTCGACGGGTTCATCTACCCGGCGTTCGACCAGATCACCTCGCAGCTGGCCAAGATGACCAACCGCCACGAGGGTGCGATCACCATGCCCGTCGTCATCCGCGTGCCCTACGGCGGGCACATCGGAGCTGTCGAGCACCACCAGGAGAGCAACGAGGCGTACTTCGCGCACACCGCGGGCCTGCGCGCGGTCAGCCCGTCGACTCCCAACGACGCCTACTGGATGATCCAGGAGGCCATCGCCTCGGACGACCCCGTCATGTTCTTCGAGCCCAAGAGCCGCTACTGGCCCAAGGGCGACGTCGACCTCAGCGGGTCCGCCGCGCCGCTGCACGCCAGCCGCGTCGTCCGCCAGGGCACCGAGGTCACGCTGGTCGGCTGGGGCCCGATGGTCGCCGTCCTCCTCCAGGCCGCCGAGCTCGCGGGCGAGGAGGGCACGAGCGTCGAGGTCGTCGACCTGCGCTCGCTCTCCCCGATCGACTGGGAGCCGCTGCTCGCGTCGGTCCGCAGGACCGGTCGGCTCGTCGTCGCGCAGGAGGCGTCCGCGAACGTGAGCCTCGGCTCCGAGATCGCGGCGACCGTCACCGAGCGCGCCTTCTTCTCGCTGGAGGCGCCGGTCCTCCGGGTCGCCGGCTTCGACACCCCCTTCCCGCCCGCCAAGGTCGAGAAGCTCTTCCTCCCCGACGTCGACCGCGTGCTCGAGGCCGTCGACCGCTCGCTCGCGTACTGACGCGCGCGACATCCGCCCGCACGAGCCCACAGGAGTCCCCCCGATGACAGAGCAGTTCCTCCTCCCCGACGTCGGCGAGGGCCTCACCGAGGCCGAGATCGTGGCCTGGAAGGTCAAGGTCGGCGACGAGGTGGCCGTCAACCAGGTCCTCGTCGAGATCGAGACCGCCAAGTCGCTCGTCGAGCTCCCCTCGCCGTTCAGCGGCACCGTGGTCGACGTGCTCGTCGACGAGGGCCAGACGGTCGACGTCGGCACCGCGATCATCACCGTCCAGGCCGGAGCCGGCTCGATCGGCTCCGAGGTGCCCGCGAGTCGTACGTGTCCTTGACGAAGGGGACGAGCTCCTTCTTGGCGTACTTCGACGCGTGGCGGCGGCTCTTCTCGAGCACGGAGGCCGCGTGCGCC
>NZ_PSWC01000045.1:0-1812 GCF_002931535.1 Rathayibacter sp. AY1C6
CCTTCTCTTCGGGGTTGGGGGTCGTAATTTTTTTACGGAGAGTTTGATCCTGGCTCAGGACGAACGCTGGCGGCGTGCTTAACACATGCAAGTCGAACGATGAAGCCCAGCTTGCTGGGTGGATTAGTGGCGAACGGGTGAGTAACACGTGAGTAACCTGCCCTTGACTCTGGGATAAGCGCTGGAAACGGCGTCTAATACCGGATACGACCTGCCCCGGCATCGGGTGCGGGTGGAAAGTTTTTCGGTCAAGGATGGACTCGCGGCCTATCAGCTAGTTGGTGAGGTAATGGCTCACCAAGGCGACGACGGGTAGCCGGCCTGAGAGGGTGACCGGCCACACTGGGACTGAGACACGGCCCAGACTCCTACGGGAGGCAGCAGTGGGGAATATTGCACAATGGGCGAAAGCCTGATGCAGCAACGCCGCGTGGGGGATGACGGCCTTCGGGTTGTAAACCTCTTTTAGTAGGGAAGAAGGGCTTCGGCTTGACGGTACCTGCAGAAAAAGCACCGGCTAACTACGTGCCAGCAGCCGCGGTAATACGTAGGGTGCAAGCGTTGTCCGGAATTATTGGGCGTAAAGAGCTCGTAGGCGGTTTGTCGCGTCTGCTGTGAAAACCCGAGGCTCAACCTCGGGCCTGCAGTGGGTACGGGCAGACTAGAGTGCGGTAGGGGAGAATGGAATTCCTGGTGTAGCGGTGGAATGCGCAGATATCAGGAGGAACACCGATGGCGAAGGCAGTTCTCTGGGCCGTTACTGACGCTGAGGAGCGAAAGCGTGGGGAGCGAACAGGATTAGATACCCTGGTAGTCCACGCCGTAAACGTTGGGAACTAGATGTGGGGACCTTTCCACGGTCTCCGTGTCGCAGCTAACGCATTAAGTTCCCCGCCTGGGGAGTACGGCCGCAAGGCTAAAACTCAAAGGAATTGACGGGGGCCCGCACAAGCGGCGGAGCATGCGGATTAATTCGATGCAACGCGAAGAACCTTACCAAGGCTTGACATATACCGGAAACTTCCAGAAATGGTTGCCCCGCAAGGTCGGTATACAGGTGGTGCATGGTTGTCGTCAGCTCGTGTCGTGAGATGTTGGGTTAAGTCCCGCAACGAGCGCAACCCTCGTTCTATGTTGCCAGCACGTCATGGTGGGAACTCATAGGAGACTGCCGGGGTCAACTCGGAGGAAGGTGGGGATGACGTCAAATCATCATGCCCCTTATGTCTTGGGCTTCACGCATGCTACAATGGCCGGTACAAAGGGCTGCGATACCGTAAGGTGGAGCGAATCCCAAAAAGCCGGTCTCAGTTCGGATTGAGGTCTGCAACTCGACCTCATGAAGTCGGAGTCGCTAGTAATCGCAGATCAGCAACGCTGCGGTGAATACGTTCCCGGGCCTTGTACACACCGCCCGTCAAGTCATGAAAGTCGGTAACACCCGAAGCCAGTGGCCTAACCGCAAGGAGGGAGCTGTCGAAGGTGGGATCGGTGATTAGGACTAAGTCGTAACAAGGTAGCCGTACCGGAAGGTGCGGCTGGATCACCTCCTTTCTAAGGAGCATCTGGACACCGCAGGGTGTTCCAGGCGCCAGATCAAAGCGAATGTCTTTGCTGGTAGCTCATGGGTGGAACATTGAACTAGGTGCTCGGTGAGATCGTCTCGCGTCAGTACAGCCTTCGGGTTGGGAACGCGTCGGGGCGGTGGAGTCGGGTACATGCACGCTGTTGGGTCCTGAGGGACCGGGCCGGCTGCCTTCGGGTGGCGGGGTCGACTCTCCGGATCCTTTTCTCACGCCTGGGTGTGTGGGC
>NZ_PSWC01000045.1:1911-5244 GCF_002931535.1 Rathayibacter sp. AY1C6
GAGGGATACCGCCCGTATTTTGAGAACTACACAGTGGACGCGAGCATCTTAGATTCACGGCTTCGGTCGTGGATCGACAAGATTCGCATGGCGCGGCTTTCGGGCTGCGGTCATGCAAATCATTGGATCTGCAACTTTTCGAGTTGTAGTTTCTTAACTCATGTGATTAGCAAGTTCATAAGAGCAAACGGTGAATGCCTTGGCATCTGGAGCCGAAGAAGGACGTCGTAATCTGCGATAAGCCTCGGGGAGCTGATAAACGAGCTGTGATCCGAGGATTTCCGAATGGGGAAACCCCGCCAGGCCCCTTGTGGTGACCTGGTGACTCCCGCCTGAATATATAGGGCGGGTAGAGGGAACGTGGGGAAGTGAAACATCTCAGTACCCACAGGAAGAGAAAACAACAGTGATTCCGTCAGTAGTGGCGAGCGAACGCGGAAGAGGCTAAACCGAGTCATGTGTGATACCCGGCAGGGGTTGCATGGCCGGGGTTGTGGGACTTTTCGTTCCGGTCTGCCGGCCGGTGAACGTTACAGCGCATCATAGACGAACAGGTTTGAACGCCTGGCCAGAGCGGGTGCGAGCCCCGTAGTCGAAATGGTGTTATGGCGTGAAGAGTATCCCAAGTAGCACGGGGCCCGAGAAATCCCGTGTGAATCTGTCAGGACCACCTGATAAGCCTAAATACTCCCAGATGACCGATAGCGGACAAGTACCGTGAGGGAAAGGTGAAAAGTACCCCGGGAGGGGAGTGAAATAGTACCTGAAACCGTTTGCTTACAAACCGTCGGAGCCTCCTTGTAGGGGTGACGGCGTGCCTTTTGAAGAATGAGCCTGCGAGTTAGTGCTCTGTGGCGAGGTTAACCCGTGTGGGGCAGCCGTAGCGAAAGCGAGTCCGAATAGGGCGATTCAGTCGCAGGGTCTAGACCCGAAGCGAAGTGATCTATCCATGGCCAGGTTGAAGCGACGGTAAGACGTCGTGGAGGACCGAACCCACTTCAGTTGAAAATGGAGGGGATGAGCTGTGGATAGGGGTGAAAGGCCAATCAAACTTCGTGATAGCTGGTTCTCTCCGAAATGCATTTAGGTGCAGCGTTGCGTGTTTCTTGCCGGAGGTAGAGCTACTGGATGGCCGATGGGGCCCAAAAGCTTACTGACGTCAGCCAAACTCCGAATGCCGGTAAGTGAGAGCGCAGCAGTGAGACTGTGGGGGATAAGCTTCATAGTCGAGAGGGAAACAACCCAGACCACCAACTAAGGTCCCTAAGCGCGTGCTAAGTGGGAAAGGATGTGGAGTTGCACAGACAACCAGGAGGTTGGCTTAGAAGCAGCCACCCTTGAAAGAGTGCGTAATAGCTCACTGGTCAAGTGATTCCGCGCCGACAATGTAACGGGGCTCAAGCACGCCACCGAAGTTGTGGCATTGACATTAGTGGTAGGCCTTCGTGGTCCAGCCGTGTTGATGGGTAGGAGAGCGTCGTGTGGCGAGTGAAGCGGCGGTGTGAACCAGCCGTGGATGCCACACGAGTGAGAATGCAGGCATGAGTAGCGAAAGACGGGTGAGAAACCCGTCCTCCGGAAGACCAAGGGTTCCAGGGTCAAGCTAATCTTCCCTGGGTAAGTCGGGACCTAAGGCGAGGCCGACAGGCGTAGTCGATGGACAACGGGTTGATATTCCCGTACCGGCGAAGAACCGCCCAAGACAATCCAGTAGTGCTAAGTATCTGAATCCCTTTGATGGATCCCTTCGGGGTGAAGCGTTGGGCCTAGCGTACGACCCCGTGCTGGTGCGTTTAGCGTATTAACAGGTGTGACGCAGGAAGGTAGCCGAGCCGGGCGATGGTTGTCCCGGTCTAAGGATGTAGGGCGAACGATAGGCAAATCCGTCGTTCATATAGCCTGAGATCTGATGGGTAGACGCAAGTCGAAATCGGTGATCCTATGCTGCCAAGAAAAGCATCGACGCGAGGTTCTAGCTGCCCGTACCCCAAACCGACTCAGGTGGTCAGGTAGAGAATACTAAGGAGATCGAGAGAATCGTGGTTAAGGAACTCGGCAAAATGCCCCCGTAACTTCGGGAGAAGGGGGGCCTGAGGCGTGAACGGACTTGCTCCGGGAGCGTTCGATGGCCGCAGAGACCAGTGGGAAGCGACTGTTTACTAAAAACACAGGTCCGTGCTAAGTCGCAAGACGATGTATACGGACTGACGCCTGCCCGGTGCTGGAAGGTTAAGAGGAACGGTTAGCCGCAAGGCGAAGCTGAGAATTTAAGCCCCAGTAAACGGCGGTGGTAACTATAACCATCCTAAGGTAGCGAAATTCCTTGTCGGGTAAGTTCCGACCTGCACGAATGGCGTAACGACTTCCCAGCTGTCTCAACCGCGAACTCGGCGAAATTGCATTACGAGTAAAGATGCTCGTTACGCGCAGCAGGACGGAAAGACCCCGTGACCTTTACTATAGTTTGGTATTGGTGTTCGGTGTGGCTTGTGTAGGATAGGTGGGAGACGTTGAAGCGGGCACGCTAGTGTTCGTGGAGTCATTGTTGAAATACCACTCTGGTCACTCTGGATATCTAACTTCGGACCCTAATCGGGTTCAGGGACAGTGCCTGATGGGTAGTTTAACTGGGGCGGTTGCCTCCCAAAGAGTAACGGAGGCGCCCAAAGGTTCCCTCAACCTGGTTGGCAATCAGGTGGCGAGTGTAAGTGCACAAGGGAGCTTGACTGTGAGACTGACAAGTCGAGCAGGGACGAAAGTCGGGACTAGTGATCCGGCAGTGGCTTGTGGAAGCGCTGTCGCTCAACGGATAAAAGGTACCTCGGGGATAACAGGCTGATCTTGCCCAAGAGTCCATATCGACGGCATGGTTTGGCACCTCGATGTCGGCTCGTCGCATCCTGGGGCTGGAGTAGGTCCCAAGGGTTGGGCTGTTCGCCCATTAAAGCGGTACGCGAGCTGGGTTTAGAACGTCGTGAGACAGTTCGGTCCCTATCCGCTGCGCGCGCAGGAAATTTGAGAAGATCTATCCCTAGTACGAGAGGACCGGGATGGACGAACCTCTGGTGTGTCAGTTGTTCCGCCAGGAGCACCGCTGATTAGCTACGTTCGGAACGGATAACCGCTGAAAGCATCTAAGCGGGAAGCCGGCTTCGAGATGAGATTTCCATCCCTTCGGGGGAGAGGCTCCCAGCCAGACGACTGGGTTGATAGGCCGGATGTGGAAGACAGGACTAAAGACTGTCGGAGCTGACCGGTACTAATAAGCCGATAACTTGATAATCACTACACTCATACCGTTGTAAAGGCTGGTAGGAGTGGTCAGAGATTGCT
>NZ_PSWC01000046.1:0-4640 GCF_002931535.1 Rathayibacter sp. AY1C6
GGTGTCGACGTCCTCGACCGCGAGGTGTGCGCCGAACGGGGAGTTCGCCCGCAGGTGGCTCTCGATCGCGGCGAAGGCCTCCTCCGCGTCCTGGCCGGGGGCGATGCGGGCGCTGATCTTCACGCGCACGGACGGGACGAGGGTGTTGGAGGCGTCGACGACGCTGGGCGCGTCGATCCCGGTGACCGTGACGGCCGGCTTCGACCACAGGCGCGAGAGGATCGCGCCGGTGCCGATCGGCGAGACCCCGTCGAGCAGCCCGGAGTCGCGGCGGAGGTCCTCCTCGGTCGTCTCGGGCACCGCTCCGTCGTGCTCGGTGAGGCCGGCGACGGCGACCGAGCCGTCCTCGTTCCAGAGCGTCGCGAGCAGTCGGACCGCCGCGAGCATCGCGTCCGGGACCGCTCCGCCGAGCATGCCCGAGTGCGAGGCGTGCGCGAGAGTGCTGACGGTGAGGGTGAAGGTGACGTTGCCGCGCAGGCCCACCGTCAGCGAGGGGGTGTCGACGTCCCAGTTGTCGCTGTCGGCGACGATGATCGCATCCGCGCGGAGGGCGTCGTGGTGCTCGCGGAGGAAGGTGGGGAACGAGCGCGACCCGAACTCCTCCTCCCCCTCGATGAAGAGGACGAGCCCGAGGTCGTGGTCCTCGCCCGCGACCTCGCGGAGTGCGCGCACCGCGGCGAGGTGGGACACGACTCCCGCCTTGTCGTCGGCGGCACCGCGCCCGTACAGGCGGTCGCCGCGCACGGTCGGCTCGAACGGAGGCGTCTCCCACGCCGACTCGGCGCCCTGCGGCTGCACGTCGTGGTGGGCGTAGAGGAGGACGGTCGGCGCTCCGTTGCGGGCGGCGCGGGTGGCCAGGACGGCAGGCTGGCCGAGCACGTCGGTGCCGTCGATCGTGGCGCTGTGGATCGCGACGTCATCGAAGACGCCCGTCTCGCGCGCGAGCTCGGCGATGGCCTCGGCGCTGGCGGCCACGCGGGTCGCGTCGAAGCCGTCCCACGAGACGGACGGGATCCGCACGAGCTGCCCGAGCTGGGCGAGCGAGCGCGGCAGATCGTCGCGGACGGCGGCGAGGACGGCCTCCTCGTCGGAGGAGAGTGCGGGCGGAGTCGGAGCGTCGTGAGCCATGGAGGTAATCTTAAGAGACCCTCGATTCCAAGGACGTTCCCCGTGGCCAAGCACCCGATCGCAACCGACACGCCCGACGACGCCGGCTCCCCCGGCCCCGGGAAGGGCCGGCCGACGCCGACCCGGCGCGAGCAGGAGCTGGCCCGCAAGCGTCCGCTGGTCGTCACCGACCGCAAGCAGGCCGCCCGCGACGCCCGCGAGAAGGCCGCCGTGTCACGCGAGCAGGCCCGCATCGGCCTGGCCGCCGGCGACCAGCGCTACCTGCCGCTGCGCGACAAGGGTCCTCAGCGCAAGTTCGTGCGCGACTGGGTCGACGCACGCTTCAGCCTCGGCGAGTTCCTCATCCCGGTGATGGTCGTCGTCCTGCTGCTGAGCTTCTTCCCGCAGCCGGAGCTGCAGTACGCGACGCTCGTCATCCTCTGGGTGTTCTTCCTCCTCGCGGTGATCGACTGCATCCTCCTCGGCATGCGGATGCGCCGGAAGCTCGCCGAGCGCTACGGCGCCGACAAGGTCGAGAAGGGCATCCGCTGGTACGCCGCGATGCGCGCCCTCCAGCTGCGCGTCATGCGACTGCCGAAGCCCCAGGTCAAGCGCCGCGCCTTCCCCGAGTAGTCGGACGGCGGACCACGAAGGGCCCCTGCGGTCGCGCCTCGCGCGGCTCCGGGGCCCTTCGTCGTGCACGGCGGGTCAGGAGGCGCGGGCCAGTCCCCGGTTGATGTCCCGAGCCCACAGGGGCCCGCGGTAGATGAAGGCGGTGTAGCCCTGGACGAGGGTGGCGCCCGCGTCGAGGCGCTCGCGCACGTCCTCGGCCGTCTCGACTCCTCCGACGGAGATCACGCAGAAAGCCGCGGGGACCACGCCCCGGATCACGCGGAGCACCTCGAGCGAGCGCGCGGCCAGCGGGGCACCGGAGAGGCCGCCGGCGCCGGCCGCCTCGACCACGGCACGATCGGTCGAGAGGCCCTCCCGGGAGAGCGTCGTGTTGGTCGCGATGATCCCGTCCAGACTCAGGCGGACGGCGAGCTCGGCGACCCGGCCGACCTCGTCGTCGGAGAGGTCGGGGGCGATCTTGACCAGCAGGGGCGTCGTGTCGGCGGCGTCCTTGACGGCCGCGAGGAGCGGCTCGAGGCGGTCGATCTCCTGCAGGCCGCGGAGCCCGGGGGTGTTCGGCGAGCTGACGTTCACGACGAGGTAGTCGGCGAGCGGCGCGAGAAGGCGCGTGCTGATCAGGTAGTCCTCGATCGCGTCGTCCACCTCGACCACCCGGCTCTTGCCGATGTTGACGCCGATCACGGGGCGGCGGCGCGCGCTGCGCAGCCGGATCAGCCGCAGCGCCGCGGCCTCGGCCCCGTGGTTGTTGAAGCCCATCCGGTTGACGACGGCGCGGTCCGCGATCAGCCGGAAGAGGCGCGGCCGGTCGTTGCCCGGCTGCGCCCGCGCGGTCAGGGTCCCGACCTCGACGTGTCCGAAGCCGAGCGCACCGAAGCCCAGGACCGCGGTGGCGTCCTTGTCGAAGCCGGCCGCGACGCCGAACGGGGTCTCGAAGCGGAGCCCGAGCGTCTCGACCGCGGGCGTTCCGCGCGGGACGGTGGTCCGGCGCAGGACCGGAGCGAGGGCTCCGAGGGCCCGGATCACCGGGAAGCTCAGGTGGTGCGCCCGCTCCGGGTCGAGGCGGCGCAGGACGGTGCGGAACAGGAGCGGGTACACCCGGGCCTCAGATCTCGTCGGCGCTGTGGGGCACGGAGGTGCGCTCGGCGCGGAGCAGGGTGATCGCAGACTCGAAGTCGTCCAGCGAGTCGAACGCCTGGTAGACGCTCGCGAAGCGGAGGTAGGCCACCTCGTCGAGCTCGCGCAGCGGCGGCAGGATGGCGAGGCCGATGTCGTTCGCGTCGATCTGCGACGCGCCCGTGGAGCGGATGCTCTCCTCCACCCGCTGCGCGAGGACGGCCAGATCGGTGTCGGTTACGGGCCGGCCCTGGCAGGCCTTCCGGACGCCGCTGACGATCTTCTCGCGGCTGAACGGCTCCACGACTCCGCTGCGCTTGATCACGACGAGGCTCGCGGTCTCGGTCGTCGAGAAGCGCCGGCCGCACGACGGGCACTGCCGGCGGCGGCGGATCGAGAGGCCGTCGTCGCTCGTGCGCGAGTCGATCACTCGGGAGTCGGGGTGCCGGCAGAAGGGGCAGAACATCGAGGGCCTCTCGGTCTCAGGCGAAGCGGGCGTCGACGGCGTCGCCGTGGGCGGGCAGCGCCTCGGCGTCGCTGAGAGCGCGGATGTGCGGGGCGACGCGCTCGAGCGCACCGCGGTCGTACGAGATCAGCTGCTGCGGCCGGAGGAAGGTGTAGGCGCCGAGCCCGGAGGAGAAGCGCGCCTGCCCCAGCGTCGGGAGCACGTGGTTGGAGCCGGCGAGGTAGTCGCCCAGGCTCACCGGGGTGGTCGGGCCGAGGAAGATCGCGCCGGCGTCGTGGATCCGCTCGGCCGTCGCGACGGGGTCGGCCGTGTGCAGCTCGAGGTGCTCGGGGCCGTAGGCGTCGCTGAACGCGCAGGCGAGCTCGAGGTCGTCGACGATCACGAGCGCGGACTGCGGGCCGTCGAGTGCGATGGCCACGCGCTCCGCGTGGTGGGTGGCGGCGGCCTGGGCGGCGACCTCGCGCTCGACGGCGGCGGCGAGCTCGGCGCTGTCGGTGACCAGGACCGCGGAGGCGGCCTCGTCGTGCTCGGCCTGGCTGACCAGGTCGGCGGCGACCAGGCGCGGGTCGGCGGAGTCGTCGGCGATCACGAGGATCTCGGTCGGGCCCGCCTCGGAGTCGATGCCGACCTGCCCGAGCACCTGGCGCTTCGCGGTGGTGACCCAGACGTTGCCCGGCCCGGTGATGATGCTGACGGGGTCCAGCCCGATCGAGTCGACGCCGTAGGCCAGTGCGGCGACGGCTCCGGCGCCTCCGACCGCGTAGACCTCGTCGATGCCGAGCAGAGCGGCCGCCGCGAGGATCGTGGGGTGGACGGAGCCGCCGAACGCCTTCTGCGGCGGCGAGACCAGGGCGATGGAGGCGACTCCGGCGGCTTGCGCGGGCACGGCGTTCATGACGACGCTCGACGGGTAGACCGCCTTGCCGCCGGGGACGTACAGCCCGGCGCGGGCGACGGGCTGCCAGCGCTGGGTGACCGTGGCGCCGTCGTCGAGCTCGGTGGTGCGGGGCGGGGGGATCTGCGCGGCGCTGGCGCGGCGGACGCGCGCGATCGCCTCCTCGAGTGCGCTGCGGATGGCGGGGTCGAGGCGGTCGAGCGCCTCGGCGATCTGCTCGGCGGGCACGCGGAGGTGCGGGGGGCGCACGCCGTCCAGCCGCTCCGCCTGGTCGAGGAGCGCTTCCGCGCCGCGTTCTCGGACGTCGGCGATCAGCTCGGCGACGACGGGCCCGACGGAGGCGGACGTGCTCGGATTGCGGGGCACGAGGGCGAGGAGCTCGGCGGAGGAGGGACGACGGCCGCGGAGGTCGAGAGTCTGGATCAT
>NZ_PSWC01000047.1:0-3888 GCF_002931535.1 Rathayibacter sp. AY1C6
CGACCGCCCCCGCCGGTCCCTCCTCCGCACCGCCCTGATCGGGACGACGACCGCTCTGCTGGCCGTCCTGGTCGCGGCGGCGCTCCTGTTCCACGCGTCCGGCGGACGCTGGTTCATCGTGCAGACGCCCTCCATGGGCACGGCCGCCCCGGTCGGCACCCTCGTCCTCACCGAGCCGACGGCCCTCGAGGACGTCCGGGTCGGCGACGCGGTCAGCTTCCACCCCACCACCACGCCCGACGAGACCTACACCCACCGGGTCGTCGAGATCGCCGACGACGGCACGCTCCGCACCCAGGGCGACATCAACGGCGCCGTCGATCCGTGGGCCACCGGCCAGGACCAGCTCATCGGAGTCGTCACCACGGCGCTGCCGGTGCTCGGCTGGCTCGTGCGCGGCCTGCCGCTGCTGATCATCGGCGCCGTCCTCGTGCAGCTGCTCACCCGCTTCATCGCCTCGCCCACCCAGCGGGCGTCGATGCGGATCCTCGGCCTCTCGCTCGTCGCGTCCGTCACCGTCTTCGTGCTCCGCCCGCTGGTCGGCATCGTCGTCCTCGAGGCCACCGTCGACAGCGGCACGACGAACGCCACGCTCGTCTCGACAGGCGTCCTCCCCATCCGCGTGAGCGCCGAGGGTGCCGACCCCGTCGACCTGGTCTCCGGACAGGTCGGCCGCCTGCAGATCCCGGCGCACGACGGAGACGCCTACGCCCTCTCCTCCGCTCTGCACCTGCCGTTCTGGGGCTGGGTCCTCTTCGTCCTGCTCTGCGCGATCCCGGTGCTCTACACGGTCTTCGTCGGCCTCCCCGGGGAGCCGGAGCGGACCGCCGAGCGCGGCCGCCGCGCCGCCCGCGAGGAGGAGACGGCATGAGCCGGCACCGCCTCTCCGCCGCCTCACCGGCCGCGCGGCTGCGCACCCTCCTCGCCCGCCCGAGGTCTGTCGTCGCCGCCCTCGCCGCCGCCGCCCTGGCCGCCGTGCTGCTCACCGCCCCGGCCACCTCCGGCGCGTACACCGCCTCGATCCTGAACTCGACCAACACGGTCGGCAGCGCCGCCGCGTTCTTCACCTGCGACGGCGCCCTCGCCGCCGACCGCGGGGCCGCGCTCTTCGCCTACACGCTCGCGCAGCCGAGCGGATCGACGACCGCGCCCGACACGGACTCCGGCCAGTACCCGGGCACCTACCGCTCCACCAGCCTCTTCCCGACCGCGATGGTCAGCTCCGCCGCGACGCCCAAGGCCTGCCCGCGCGACGCGGGCGGCTCGTGGACGCCGAACGGCACCAACCAGTACCTGAGCACGCCGCTGGAGATCAGGAACCCCGGCACCTTCAGCACCGAGATCTGGTTCAAGACCACGAACGCCGGCGGCAAGCTCTTCAGCTTCAGCGCGGGCGCCACCGCTCCCGGCGGCCAGTACGACCGCCACACCTACATCGGTGCCGACGGCAAGCTCGTCTTCGGCGTCTACAACGGCGCCGCGCAGACCATCACGAGCACCCGAGCCGTCAACGACGGGCTCTGGCACCACGTCGTCTCCACGCTCTCGCCGACGGCGGGCATCGCGCTCTGGGTCGACGGCGTGAAGGTCGCCTCGAACAGCACGTACCGCACGGCCGAGAACACGACGGGCACCTGGAAGATCGGATACGACAGCCTCGGCGGCCAGTGGCCGAACGTCGGCTCCTCGTACTTCGGCGGGAGCCTGCGCTACGCCGCGGTGTACTCGACGGTCCTCACGCCGGAGCAGATCCAGACGCACTACGCGGCAGGACGCTGAGCGAACGGCCCGGTAGGCGGCGCCTCCGCAGCCCTAGGGTGAGCGGATGAGCATCCCCGCCCTCTCGCGCCGCGCCCGCTTCCACCAGCGGTTCCTCGTGGAGGAGCGCGTGATGGCCCCGGAGGCGCGCCGCGGCCTCGACCGGGCCGGCTTCGGCCTGATCGGCGTCGGCATCGTCCTCTTCGCGGCCTTCACCGCGCAGGTCGCGAGCGGCACCGGCCTCACCGTCCTCGATCCGCTCGTCGCCGAGTGGTTCCGCGAGAAGCGCTCCGCCGAGGGCACGGTCGTGATGGACGCGCTCGCCACCGTCTTCGGGCCGGTCTACCTGCCGGTCATCATCCTGGCGGTGCTCGTGCTCTGGTTCGTCCTCGCCCGCCATCTCTGGCGGCCGATCCTCCTGGCCGGCGGCATGCTCGTCGGGATGCTCAGCGTGCAGCTGGCCGCTCACCTCGTGATGCGGATGCGCCCGCCGGTCGAGTACATGCTGCTCGGGCCCGACGGGACCTTCTCGTTCCCCTCCGGCCACGTCACCGGCGTGAGCGACTTCTTCCTGATCACCACGTTCCTCCTCGCCTCCCGCCGCTCCTCCCGGAGCTGGATGATCGGGGGCTTCGCGCTCTCGCTCGGGATGATCGCCGGCCAGATCGTCGCCCGGCTCTACCTCGGCTACCACTGGCTGACCGACACGCTCGCCTCGGTGTCGCTCGCCCTGATCGTGCTCGGCTCGGTGATCGTCATCGACACCCGCCGGACCGCGGTCGTGCGGGGCGACGCGGGCTGACCGGCGGGGCGGCTCCCTCTGCGGCGAGGAGCCGGCCGCGGGAGCAGGCCCTGTCGTCAGCCCCGGTCGGCCGGATCCTCCCCGGTGATGATCGGCACCGGCTCCGTCACGCCGATCGTGCTGACGATCGGGACGATCCCGGTGCGGGCGAACGGCTCCTCGGCGGGAGCCGCCGGCTCGGCGGGCAGCGGTGCGGGGTCGACCGCGGCCGACGCCGACGGGTCGGACGCCGTGAGGCCGGATCCGCTGCCCGACGCCGTGGCGTCCTGTGCGGTGTCAGCCTGCCCGGCCTCGGCGCCGTCGGGGTAGAGGACGTCGGCGGCGAGGGCCTGCTCGATCCCGCGGTCCCGGCGGGTCCGGGCGCGGACCGGCGCCACCGCCCGCACGATCGGGGTGCGCAGGCGGCGGTAGGCGATCCGGCCGAGCGTGACTCCGCCGGCGAGGCCCAGCGCGATCATGCCCGCCTGGAGCAGGAGCTCGATCCCGGCGCTCGGGCCGGCGTTCGAGGTGAGGCCGAGGACGCCGCGGTAGAGGGTGAGGCCGGGCAGGAGGGGGACGATCGCGCACGCGGTCGTCACCACGGCGGGCACCCGCATCCGCTCGGCCAGCATCTCGCCGAGCAGGCCGATCGCCAGCGCCGGGAGGGCGTTGGCCATGAGCGGCGCGAAGCCCGAGGTGGTCAGCGAGTCGGAGACGAGGAACGCGCCGGCTCCGGTGAGGGCGGCGATGAGCGCGGGCCGCGGCGGGGTGTGCGACGAGAGCGCCCAGGCGCCGGCCGCGACCCCGGCGCCGAGCACCTGCACGGCGGCCGGCCAGGGGCGGGCGTAGGAGTCGACCAGCACCAGCTCGACCCCGAGCGAGCGCGCGCCGTCGAGCACCACGGCGATCCCGACGACGATGCCCAGCGTCAGCAGCCCGACCTCGAGCAGTCGGCCGCCCGCCGTGATCGGGAACCCGTTGATCGCGTCGTCCGCCGCTCCCACGAACGAGAGCCCGGCGAGGAGCACGACCACCCCCGACGCGACGACGAGCGCGGGCGGCAGAACCGCCAGCTCCACGGGCAGCCGCGGCACGACCGCGAGCAGCACCACCGCCACTCCGGTCGCCAGCGCGGCGCCCGCGATCTGCTGGAAGAAGGCGGGCAGGCCCCAGCGGGCGAGCAGCTGATTGACCAGGTCGATCGCGGCGGCCGTCGCGGCGGCGAGGAGCACGACGAGGGGTCCGCCCCCGAGCAGGAGCGCGACGCCCGCGGCCATCAGCGCGAGCGTGAGGGTGACGACTCCGCGGCGGTAGCGGTGCGGCTGGACGAGGATCGCGTCGAGCCGGTC
>NZ_PSWC01000048.1:0-3215 GCF_002931535.1 Rathayibacter sp. AY1C6
GGGCGTCCGGGTCCACCGGGACCTCGCCGAGGCCGAGCGCGGAGCACAGCTCGGCCCACCAGCCGGCGAGCACCTCCTCGGTGGGGCGGGCGCCGTCGGAGGCGGAGGGGCGGGGGCCGGTCGTGTCGTCCATCCGCTCAGTCTGCGCCGCGCGGGACCGGCAGGTCGATCCCGTGCCGGTGCGCGTCGGCGGGCGCGTCGACGTCGTCGGTCGTCCCTCCGGGCACCGTCACGAGCCGCGGGGGAAGGACCCGGAGGAGGGCGCGCACCGAGGCGCCGTCGGGATCGCCGAGCGCGGTGAGCGCTTCGACGAGGGCCGCTCGCCGGTGCACGCCGAGGAGCTGCTGGGCTCGGCCGCTCGCGTCGACGGCCAGGAGGGAGGCCTCGACGGCGTTCGACGCGACCTCGAGCAGCGTGTGCACGGCGGGAGCGGGGGCGACGAGATCGGCGGCGAGAACGACGACCCAGTCCGGAGCGCCCGGGCGGTCGAGCAGGGGCAGCGCGGCGGCCAGGCCCGCGACCGGGCCGCCGAACGGCGGATCCTCCTGGACGAGCTCGGCGCCGTCGACGGCCGGTGCGAGCGACGACGGTCCGGCCACGACCCTCCGCTCGGCTCCGCGCACGGCTGCGAGGGCGGTGCCGAGGAGCGTCGACTCGCGGTGCCGGAGGAGCGGCTTGACCGCGCCGCCGAGGCGGGAAGCGCGTCCGCCGGCGAGCACGACCGCGTCGAAGCGGGGGAGCGGAGGCGGCGGGAGCACGGGACCGAGGCTACGCGCGCTCGGAGGTCCGCCGTCCCGGCTCCGGTGTCGGAGGTCGCGGCTACTCTTGTCGGGTGGTAGCAGCCCTGTATCGCCGGTACCGGCCCGAGACGTTCGCCGAGATGATCGGCCAGTCCCAGGTGACGGATCCGCTCATGACGGCGCTCCGCACCAACCGCGTCAACCACGCCTACCTCTTCAGCGGCCCCCGCGGCTGCGGCAAGACCACCTCGGCGCGCATCCTCGCCCGCTGCCTCAACTGCGCGACGGGCCCGACCGACACCCCCTGCGGCGTCTGCGACAGCTGCGTCGAGCTCAGCCGCGAGGGCCAGGGCTCGCTCGACGTGGTCGAGATCGACGCGGCGAGCCACAACGGAGTCGACGACGCGCGCGATCTGCGCGAGCGCGCCATCTTCGCCCCGGCGCGCGACCGCTTCAAGATCTTCATCCTCGACGAGGCGCACATGGTCACGCCGCAGGGCTTCAACGCGCTGCTCAAGATCGTGGAGGAGCCGCCGGAGCACGTGAAGTTCATCTTCGCGACCACGGAGCCCGACAAGGTCATCGGCACGATCCGCTCGCGCACGCACCACTACCCGTTCCGGCTCGTCCCGCCGGCGCAGATGCTCGACTACACGCAGGAGCTCTGCGAGCGCGAGGGCGTGCACGTGACGGCCGGCGTGCTGCCGCTCGTGGTCCGCGCGGGCGGCGGGTCCGTCCGCGACACGCTCTCCCTGCTCGACCAGCTGATGGCCGGCTCCGAGGCCGAGACCGTCGAGTACGAGCGGGCCGTCGCCCTCCTCGGCTACACCCACGGCGCCCTGCTCGACGAGGTGGTCGACGCGCTCGCCGAGCACGACTCCGCCGAGGCGTTCGGAGCGGTCGACCGCGTCATCCAGACGGGGCAGGACCCGCGCCGCTTCGTCGAGGACCTGCTCGAGAAGCTCCGCGACCTGATCGTCGTCGCCGCGACCGGGGGAGCGGCCTCGGCCGTCCTCCGCGGCGTCTCGCAGGACGAGCTCGATCGCATGGCCGGCCAGTCGCGCGCGCTCGGCCTGGCCGAGCTCTCCCGCATCGCCGACGTGGTCAACGAGGCCCTCACCGAGATGACCGGTGCGACCTCGCCGCGCCTGCACCTCGAGCTGATGATCGCCCGCACCCTGGTGCACGGCACCGGCGCCGGCATCGCGCCCGTCGCGGCCCAGGAGGAGCGCCCGCGGCACGTGGCCCCGCCGCGCGAGACCGCGGCGCCCGCCCCGCGGTCGTCCGAGGCGTCGCGCGCGTCCGAGCCGTCCCGTGCGCCCGAGCCGTCCCGTGCGCCCGAGCCCCACCACGCCTCGCACGCCGCCGCTCCCGGCTCGGTGCCCGAGACCATCGCGGCCGCTCCGCGCACCGAGGCGCCGGTGACCGCGTCCGCACCGGTCGCCGCGCCGCCGGTGACGGCGCCCGAGGAGACGGCGGCCGCGCCGGAGGCGGACGAGTCCGCGTCGGCCGAGTCAGGACGCCCCCGCGCGACGACCGCCACGGCGGCTCGTCCGGAGCCGGTCGAGCAGGAGCCGTCGGATCAGGCCGCTGCGTCCACTGAGGCGGCCGCCGCCTCCGCGGCCGCCGCACCCGCTGCGGCCGCGGGCGACGCACCCGCCGACGGCGCGGTCACCCTCCAGCGGATGAAGGACACCTGGCCCGAGATCCTCGAGGTCGTGCAGAAGGCGAAGATGACCGCCTGGCTGGTGGCCTACACCGCCCAGGTGCGCGCCCTCAAGGACGACGTGCTGACCCTCTCGTTCCCGAGCCAGAACGACGTCGAGTCGTTCAAGATGTCGGGAACCGCCGGGCAGCCCGGAGTCAGCGAGTACCTGCGTCAGGCGATCCAGCAGGTCCTCGGCCTGCGGGTGAAGTACATCGCCCGTGTCGAGCCTCGCGCCGCCGCCCCGGAGGCCGAGCGCGCCGCCGTCGAGGCGACCGCCGCGCCCGCCCCGGCTGCGCCGATCCCGGCCGCGACCGGCTCCGACGGCTGGGCAACGGTGGCGATCCCCGCCGATCCGACCCCTGCGGCCGAGGCGGCTGCTCCCTCCGCTCCGGTGGAGGCCCCCGCCGCGGCCGCCGAGCCGGTGCGCGCCGCTCCCGTCGCCGCCGCTGAAGCCGCTCCCGCCGGCGACGAGCCCCCGTTCGACGAGGAGCCGCCGGAGGAGGACATGCCGCCGGTCGAGCCGCCGATGCCCGACTCCTGGGCGACCGTCGCACCTCCCGGCGAGCCCGCCGCCGCGCCCGAGCCCGCCGCCCCGCCGCGGCCCGCCCCCGTCGCCGAGCGTCCGGCTCCCGCCGCGCGCCCGGTCACCCGCACGACCCGCTCGGCGACCGCCGACGGCCGTCAGCGCTACGGCGAGGCGGTCGTCCGCGAGATCCTCGGCGCCCAGTTCATCGAGGAGCAGCCCCACACGCCGCGCGGCCCCCGCG
>NZ_PSWC01000049.1:0-1837 GCF_002931535.1 Rathayibacter sp. AY1C6
GCGCCACCCCGCCACTCGGGAGCCGGGACGCTCCTGGGGCGTCCCGGCTCCCGAGTGGCGGGGTGGTGCAGGGGGGTGGGGCTGGTGATCCGGGATCAGGAGGCGGCGATCGCCTCGGTGACCGCCGAACGGGCGTCGGCGGCGCTGTCGGCGGCGAGAGCGAGCTCCGCGTACCGCTTGGCGTCGTCGAGGGTGTGCTCGGCCAGCTCGGCGCGGACGTCGGCGAGAGCCGACGGCGACATCGAGAGGGTGGTGGCGCCGAGGCCGACGAGGACCACGGCGAGCAGCGGGTCGGCGGCGGCTTCTCCGCAGATCCCGACGGGCTTGCCCAGCGCCGCTCCCGCGCGGCCGACCTCGCCGACGAGGCGGAGCACGGCCGGGTGCCACGGGTCCTGGAACGCCGAGACCGTGCCGAGCATGCGGTCGGCGGCGAGCGTGTACTGGGTCAGGTCGTTGGTGCCGATCGAGGCGAAGTCCGCGACTCCGAGGATGCGGTCGGCGAGCAGGGCGGAGGAGGGGACCTCCACCATCACTCCGGCGGTACGGATGCCGAGCTCCCGCGCCATCGAGGTGAAGTAGCGGGTCTCGTCCACGGTTGCGACCATCGGCGCCATGACCCAGAGGTCGGCGTCGGTGGCGGCGTCGGCCTGGGCGAGGGCGGTGAGCTGGTCGCGGAGGATCTGCTCGCTGGCGCGGAGGGCGCGCAGTCCGCGGAGACCGAGGGCCGGGTTCTCCTCGTGGTCGTCGTTGAGGAAGCTCAGCGGCTTGTCGGCGCCGGCGTCGAGCGCGCGGACGACGACCTTGCGGCCGGGGAACGCAGCGAGCAGGCGCGTGTACTGCTCCGCCTGCTCGGCGACCGAGGGCGCCTCCTTCGCGTCGAGGAAGAGGAACTCGGTGCGGAACAGCCCCACTCCCTCGGCGCCGAGCTCGACCGCGTTCGCAGCGCCGTCGGCCGAGCCGAGGTTCGCGAGCAGCGGCACGGCGTGGCCGTCTGCCAGCGCGCCGGGGACGACCGGTGCGGCGAGCATCTCGGCGCGCTCGGCGATCGAGGACTTCGCGGCGCCGATCTCGGCGTCCGAGGGGTTCACCGTCACGACGCCGGAGGTGGCGTCGAGGATGACGAGCTGGCCGTCCCGCAGGTCGAGGGCGCCGGTGGTGCCGACGATGGCGGTGATCGACTTCTCCCGGGCGAGGATCGCCGTGTGCGAGGTCGGCCCTCCGTCGCTGGTGATCAGGCCGAGGACCTTCTCGAGGTCGAGCAGCGCCGTGTCGGCCGGAGCGAGGTCGCGGGCGACGAGCACGAACGGCTCGTCCGACTCGGGGACGCCGGGAGCGGCGACGCCGCGCAGGTGCGCCACGACGCGCTGCGAGACGTCGTCGAGGTCGGTCGCGCGCTCGGCCATGTAGCCGCCCATCGCCACGAGCAGGTCGCGGAAGCCGGCGAAGGCCTCGTGCACGGCGCGCTCCGCGGTCTTGCCCCCGGCGATCCGCGCCTTGACGTCGTCCGCGAGGGACGGGTCCTCGGCCATCAGGGCCTGGGCGTCGAGGACGTCCTTCGCCGAGCCGCCGGCCCGCTCGCCTCGGTGGCGGATCGTCGCGGCGGTGGCGGAGAGCGACGAGACGGCGCGCTCCTCCTCCTGAGCGATGCTGCGGGTGCTGGCGGTGTCCTCGGGCTCGGGCAGCGGCTCCGGCATGCGCAGGACCGGCCCGAGGGCCAGCCCGCGTCCCACTCCGGTGCCCTGGAGCTTGGCGGAGGCGTAGGCGGTCTGAGGAGTGGACAGCGTCATGGGTGCTCGTTCCTGTCGTTCGGAGTGCGGGCGGGAGAAGAGGATGCGGG
>NZ_PSWC01000005.1:0-157963 GCF_002931535.1 Rathayibacter sp. AY1C6
CGCTTCGAGGTTCTCGGTGATTTCCTTGTACCGCTTGAGGTCGTTGCGGTCGAGCGCGACCTGTCGAATCTCGTCCGGCGCGGCCTGGATCACGGCGAGGAGGTCCGCGAGGACAGGGATGCCCTCGTGGTGCTCGTCCAGGTACTTGAGCGCCCGGTCGATGATCGTCTCCTCCCGGTCCGTGGGTGGCTGAGAGCGGAGGATCGTCAGGAGCGCTGCGATCATCGTGTGCCGGCGGCCGTGCGCGTCCGCGAGGACCTGAGCGGCGAGGCGCTGCGCCTTCACCGCACGCAGGTGCAGCTCCGTGGGGTCGCCGCCGCGAGCGTCGAGCTCCGCGGCTTGCTCGAGCACCTGGTCGGCGTCGTCGCGCAGGCGCTTCGCCGCGCTGGTCGCCTCGCCGGGGTCGAGGATGTTCAGGTAGCCGCGGTCGCGGCCGAGGGTGATGACCTGTCCCTCCATCGCCCGGATCAGGTCCACGTAGTCGGGCTTCAGATCCCCGAGGACCAGCGGAATGGTGCCGTACCCGGCGAGCCCGGTCGCCATGCGGCGGGTCAGCGAGGACTTCCCCAGGCCCGGCTTGCCGAGGACGAACATCGACGGGTTCGAGATGAGCTGCGCCCGCTGGAACCACGAAATCGGGTCCCACAGCACGGAGGCCCCGGTGGTGAGGTTCTTCCCCAGCGGCACACCGATCATGGGCGTGCCCGTTCCAACCGAGAACGGGTACAGCCCGCGCACCTGCACGGTCGTCGCGCGGAACTCATCGGCGGGCTGGATCGAGACGGCCTGTCCGCCGCCGCGGCCGAGCCATCCCGTCGACGTCGGCCGCATCGGCCGCTTCGGCGCCGATCCCTTCTCGGTCTTCTGCCTGCCGCCCTGGTGCGGGATCGCCCGCTTCTTCCGCGACCGCTTGGACGGCTTCTCTCGGGCGAGCGGCGAGGCCGCGGCGCGGGCCGCGGCACTCTCCTCCTGCGCCTTCCGGGTCCGGCGAGACACGCCCCGGCTGTCCGCCGTTGCTGACGCGGCAGCGTCCGCCGACGGGGAGCCGACCGCGCCTGTGGGAACGGCCGAGTCGAGCGCTTCGACGTCGCCGGCTTCCTCGCTCTGGTCGACGGCGCCGGTGGGCAGCTCGTCTCCGTCGACGGCAGCGATCGCGTCGGCGGGCTCGGTGTCGCGGTGGCGGGAGAAGAACTTGGTGGTGATGCTCACTGGGGGCCTCCAAGAAGGGTCGGAACGACGACAAAGTCGGGTGAGGGCTGAGGGTTAACCCGGGACGGCACCGGACGTGTGTCCAGTGCCGTCCTGGTGGTGGCGGGGTGTGTCACAGGATTTCCCGCAGTTCGTTGGGGATGCGCAGGTTCCGGGGCAGGACCAGCCCCAGCGGGAGGGCGGCGGCGAAGGCGGAGTCCTGCGAGCCGAACGCGGGCCGCATCCGCAGGCGGGCGGCTTTGGTGGAGGCCGAGGAGTTGAACTGGGCGGCGTTCAGGCCCGCCTCCACGAGCGCTGCGGCGCGGGCGGGGTCGATGGGCCGGTAGAGCAGGGTGACGCGCTTGCAGGCGATGTCACGGTGCGGTGCCAGAAGGCGAGCGAGGATGTTCGACTGGACCACGCCGCGCGGCGGCGCCGTCATCGTCCACGACGTCGACACCGCACCGTCGTGCCGGTACGAGTCCCACTGCGCTTCGGCGCCCGCCGGGCCGACGTCGGTCCAGGAGAGGTCCGCCATTTCGCCCTCTGCACGCGCCTGATCGATCAAGAGCGCCGCGTCCGGGTCGTACGCGGTACGGACCACCTCGCATAGCTCCTGCGCGCTCAGAGGGCGCGCTGCGCCCGCCCCCGTCGCCGCGAGAGAAGACGTCAAGCCGGGGCTGCGGGCGGAGAGGTCCGCGGCGACCTCCTTGGCGTTGCGGCGCTTCCCGTTGATCCGCGCGGTCGCCGTGAACGTCAGGGCGATGTAGGCGTGGATCGTGGCCGATCCGACCGGGTACGTCTCTACGACCTCTTGGAGCATTGCTCGCGCGAACAGCGGCGCGTCCGGATCCATCGACCCCTCGACCTCACCGCGCAGGCGCGTGCCCGTGTCGGGAGCCGTCTCGACCGTGACCGAGGCGGCCTCGATGCCGGGCTCGTCTCCGAGGTTGGCGAGCCAGATGCCGTATTCCGCGACCTGGTTGTTGATCTGCTCCTGATCCACCAGCGCGGCACCGTCCGGCTCCGTCGCCAGGACGACGGTGAAGTGCTTCGTCATCGGGGCGCTCGATGATGGAGCAGCGGATGATGCGCGTGTCCGAGCGGATGCCTGCCATTCCCGACGCCGCAAAGACCACGCCGGCACCGCAGCGGGGGAGTGCGGCGACGCCCAACCTGTCGGCGGAGGGTCGCCTGCTGATGCAGCGGCGCAACTCGAACCGCGGCTACGGGGAAGGGTCCCCGGTCCCGTCGAAGGTCGAGCGGACGGAGCGTATTCCGGTGGACGATCTGCCGCCGCTGATGCCGGGACGGGGACGCGACGATGACCGCGACCGATGACAGAGCCGATCACAACGAAGGGGAGCAATCATGAGTGACGCAGACGATGGCGGCGTGGAGGAAGACCTCAACGCAACCGCACGCACAGCACTGACCGTAGCGATGCAGATGGGCGAGAAGTTCGCGCGACTGCGCGAGGAGATGGCCCGAGACGCGCAGCGTCGAGACACGGACGCCGCGCGTGAGTTGTCGACACGGTTCGAGGCAGAGCGCTCCGTCGCACGCGCGCAGCTCGACGTCGTGAACCAGCTCGAGTGGTGGAACAACGCCACCATCCCCGACATCGCCCGGGTGGCCGAAACGGCGACCGCGTGGAAGGAATTCGAGCCCGCCGCAGCCGCGGCGTCTGATGTCATCGCGCGGGAGGTCCAGGAGCGGCACGGGGTGGACGTCACCACCCTTGTAGCCGACGAGCGCGCCAGTGCCGGTGAGGAGCGCACAGAAGCCGTGCAGCTCATTGCGGAAGCCGACCGACTCGACCGTGCAGCCACCCCGAACGAAGACCGCGATCGTCCCATGGATGTCGTCGATCAACTCGATCGCGAAGCCCGGACACAAGATCAGGACGCTCAGCGCGGCGGCGACGGAGGAGACGTCCCGAACGAGCTACGCGCCCAGTCGGTCAACGATGGTCAGCCGGTACGCCAGGGTTCCACGGAGTCGACGGCGCTGCGCGCCGACGCCGGTAACGCCTACGACAGCGCCGAGCGCCGCGAGGCGTACGCGGCGAGCCTGGCAGGCCCGGGCATCAGTGCCGAGGACATCACCGTGCGCATGCGCGCCTCCACCAACCAGGGCCGGCCCCCGCAGGACGCCGTGACCTCACTTAGCCGCACCGGCAACCGCACCTCGGCATCACCCCACACACCCACCCGCACACGGGAACGAGGTGACAGGAGCCGCTAAGCGGGCGTTGCGCCATCTAGCTTTGCATCTAGCGACATCGACGCCACCGCCATATTCAATGATCAAACTCGCCGCCGATCAGCTTTGGCTTCCGCCAGGGCCAGTGAAGGGCGACGGTTAGCGTTGAGTTAGCGAGCCGCCTCAGATTAGGCCGAGAGTCGTATCGCCGTAGTGCATCATCACGGTAGACGGTTCCTCGTCAAGTCTCTCGATGAAACCGGACGGGAGCTGCCACGCGCCATCAACGACGAGATTTCGCGTCACGCAAAGAAGCCGCCCATGGTAGGTGGCAAGCCAGAGGGTGTCGCTGACATCGGACAACTGTAGGAAGTAGAGCCACTCGACGCCCTCGATTGAATCAGTCGCGTCGTATGCGGGCTCCAAAGCTTGACCGGGCGAAAGGGCAACCGCGAACTCACCCTTGTTCACAATTCCTTCATCACCATCACCAAGACGAGCGCAGCACACCAGCTCCTCTTGAGCGGTGAACCACCAGAATGTATCCACAAAGCAAAAGGCGACTGACGAGTCGCGCAATGAAACGTCAATACCGCGAATAGCGCTATAAAGTTTATCGGTTGAGCGCAGGCGCCTTGACGCAGCCACAATGTCTGGATTGTTCTTTAGCGCGAAAGACAGTCGCTCCTCCCCGTTCGAATCCAGAACGTGTACTGTCAATTGGCGGTCCATTAGAACAATGTAGTCACGGCGAGCGGTGCTAATCGCACGGATCACGGCATAAGGAAGGTCTTGGTGAACAGGGGCAACCATGCCTGCAATTCGTACATACTCCGTCAGTTCCCCACCCCCTGGAGCCTGCCGAGGTTTACCAAATGCCCATCGAGCTCCTTCTTGATCGACCGTTTGCATCACTGTCCGCCCACTCTTCAGGTGAGCGGCGGGGCGCTGTCTAAAACGATCATGAGCGCCCGTTGCTGGAGCTCGAACTTGGTCTTCTGCGAAGGTTCCAACGGGTACAGCTACGGGGGATACATCTCGACGGAAGGTTCGGCCAGAAACTACAGGCTTCAAAGGCGCTGGACCCCAGCGGACAATTACCGGATTTGCTTCTTTGTGCACACTCAGTTCATTGTTCTTTTCCATCCAGTCGATCATGCGTGCCACGCGGCTACGATCTGGCTGGCTAACCTCGCGTTTAAGCGAATTTTAGTCGCAAATGGGCGATTTTTCTAGGATGTTTCTAAGTGTGGCAACTAGGCGTGCATCAGCTTTGTAGCGAGCAACATCTGGGACCTTCCAGCCGGGCTCCAATAACTGGATCCATTCGACCAATTCAGCCATTTTCTCTATCGCGTCTATTGCGCCAAATAGCGCGACCACGGCTCCGGCCTTTGAATCTATGACCGGAATGCTCGGCGGAAGGCCTACGGAAGGATGGCGCTCTTTGAAATAGACGAGCGCATCAGGGGCGCACTCTAAGCCATCCCGGATTCGGGCGAGTGCGGCGGCGTAACGCCGCTGAGCCATTTGCTCATTCATCTCGCACATCATCGAAAAGTAGCGATCTGACACTTCACGCCCAGCAGGCATCTCGCTCCGCTTCCGCTCGTTGCTTCGTGCGCATCAGCCTAACCCACACCAAACTGACGTTATCTCTATTAACGGAGAAGCTGGCAGGGCTGGGGAGGGGCTGAACCCCTGGCTAGCGACCTTCCAAGCAGGGCAGATCTAGATGCTGTAGTCCGCTCTGTTTCCAACTGTCTGAGCGACGGAGGACCTGAAGGCCGCTGCGAATCATCGATCAATCGCGCCGTCGCCCCCGAAGGAGAAGGATCTGGGCCAGCCAGAAAATGACGATGGCGCCACAGACTGGCCAGAACGAAATCGGTGCCAGGTGCACGAGAACGATCGCGGCAGACATCACCAGCAGCGCGACACTCACACGCAGTGCATGGGCACGACGCTCAGCAACACCCTTCGACGGCCGCCTACCGGTCTGCACCGGGTCAGGCGTTCCGGTGATCGACAAGGGCGGCACAGCCAACGAAAGCGGCTTCGGACTGGGCGGCGGGTCTTCGAACAGGGCAGGGTCAGTGGCGGGCGGCTGCTGTATGCGCACGGACGAACTCGGTTCACGTGAACTGCGCGTACCCATCGCGGGGGGAGAACCTGCTGTCACTCGGGGGGCGAGATGTCGGAGCCTGTCGATCGGACCCGTGCGCGGATCGATTACCACTCTGCTACGGAGGGCCTGAACGGAATCGTCAAAGCCGGACCGGGCGGCGATGCGAGACCAGAACCGTGCTGTCAACTGGTCGGAGTCAGCTCGTCCCGCCTTGAGTAGGCTCTCAATCATCGACGCGGACACGGCCTCAACATCGAGAGCTACGTCCACGACTGCGATCGCCGTTGCGCCATCGAGGCTGTGCAATACATTCGAGAATAGCTGAGCGCCGTCATCTCGACTGAGACAGGTCTGAAGCGCACGAATGGCACGGCCGCGATCAAGACCAATCAAATGGCCAGCGGTAGACCCCAGCGACGCGGCGAAGCCGGGACCGAGGAAGATTTGATCGAGAGCCCAGTCCTGGTATGCCGGGTTGACGTTCGCGAAAACGAGAACAAGTCCTGGAACTGCCGACCAAACTGGAAAATCTGACTGCGTCCCTCGCGACGCGAGGCGATCGAGATACCCCGGAAATACGCTTACGTGTGACGAGTCCAGTCCGCCATTACGCATAAGTACGTTAAGCCGATCCTCCAGCATTGAATCGAATGCTCCAGAATCGGCCGATCGCGCCAGCCCACGAAGCTCATAGTTCCACTGCGCAGGATCCATGAATGCTCGCGAGAGCTCCGAAGTTATCGCAGCAGCCAGCCGGCTACGCTGGTGGGAGGCAAGGCGATCCAAACGCACCCGAGTCGATAGCGCAGGTAGTTTGATCATGGCGCGTGCAAGCGCCAATCCTGCTGATGAGTCGGACATCAGCCAGTCACCAAATTCTGGCGAGTCAAGAATCGAAGCCATATCCTCGGAGCTTGCTTCCATAGGATGTAAAAGCAAAACTTCTCGAGCCCGAATCCAATGCACAAGGGCGTCAAAATCTGCATCCTCCGGCGGCTGCAACTTTAGTCGCCGGAGAGCAATGAGGCGATCGATGGTCTCCCCTTCGTTCAGATCCAGCGGTACCGTCAGGTCAGTCACGATCCATGTACGCCCGGCGGGAATCGTGCCGTACTCGGGATCCACGAATGCAACGTCCCAATTGGTCCGTCCGGGATCCACAGACGCGGTATCTATGTTTAGTTTGCGCGTCAAGCCCGTGGGTAGCAGACTGGCTGCCGCCTGCAGGAGAGGGATCGGATCTTCTCCGGGGACGACGATGCATAACGGCAATTTGCGGCGTGACCGGGTCAGCAATGCGCCTGCGAGGCTGCGTGCTAAGGGGGACGGCTCGACAAACTCGGGGGCGTGTAACGGAGCCGCGAGAACCGACATCGCAGGCTCGGCGGGCGCGTCAAAAGCCCATGTCGTAATCATCTGCGGTGAATTCGCAACAGTTATGGCCCCGGTTAAGTCGATCTGCTTCGAAGCGTCGCAGAGCAGGTGCACAACGTAGCGTCCACCTGGCCCCGAGGCGTCGCGAATGTACGACTTTCGGGCAATGATGCGCCCCCACTCAACTGTTACGATCTGAACAATTGTCGGCGGGTTCATAACACCCGATTCGAGATCGGCCAGATACTGTTGTGGGAGAAATTCTACGAATGGCTCCACGCCGCGAAGTGTCGTTGTTGTTGGTCCGGGCCAAGTAGGTGAAATGCCGACGATACTGAAACCCAGCCCCCCGGTTATGCCGGCGGCGGAGGACGAGTAGACCGCCTGGTCAAGTTGGATCATGGTTGTTATCGAGGCCATCAGGCTATCTCAGATGTCGAGCGCTGGCCGACGGTCGTCAGGTAACCGAGATTGAGCAGACCGATCAGCAGCGGATCACCGCTGTGGTCCGCACTCTCCGAACCTACGGCGGCACGACCCGAAGGCATGGCTCGAGATTCACTTGCCGGCGCGCCAACTCCGTCCTCATCGTGACCAATTCCGCCGATCGCAACAATGTGATACGGGAAACTGTAAACAGAAGCGGCATTGGTGGTTCCGACTGCCTCGATGTTCACCAGATAATCATTCAATTGGTCGTCCTGGTCGCGAATGCCAATTGCGTACTCCGAGAGAGTCGACCTTCGTAACGAACGTGGTTCGAGCACCTCGTTCGGAAAGTCCTTTGCACCACGCAGCCGGTCCGCCTTAGCTAGGGCAAAAATGACAGTCGGATCTTTATCCATCTGCGCCTCTCGCACGTCGGAGAGAGCTTTGGCGACAATATTCTGCGTCTTTACAGGCGTTTGTCCTTCTCGCATCATCCCCGAGCGGAGCGCGGACGGATCCACTTTCTCGCCCAGCGCAGGCGGTGGCACGAAGAACACCAAGATGTTCGCCCCGATGCTGAACTCGGTCGCCTGGTAGTAAGCCTTGTCGTCGCGGCCGTCGAGTTCCTCGCCCGCCGGATCGAAGATGACAAGCTGCAGTTCTCGCTGAACGCCGTCTTCGCTCGTGGTCTTGAGGCGAATGACTACACCCTGACGTCTGTCATCCGTATTCCGTTCGGGATTGCGTTCCGCGGTGCCGTCCGCCGAGACGAATGTTGTGTTAGTCGTAGTCCGCCCCAGACTCAAGGTCGGGGTGATTTTGCCGCCATACACCCGCTCGTAAAGGGCAAGTGAATGTGGATGCACGGAGCCAATAGCATACTCGCCGAACATTTGTGCCGCCAAACCCTGCACCAGGGCACGTACGAAGTGACTCTTGGAGGAGCCGCTTTGCCCCCATAAGGTGATGATGACTTGATCGTAATCGAACATGTCCTCCGGAATTGGGTCTCCGTTCGGGCAAAATGTTCCAATTCCCTTTCCTCGCCATACTGCGAGGGCTCGATTGTAAGCTGACTCGACGTAATCGTACCGCCGGGGTCGTTCTTCTGCGGGTTCACCGTCCATCAGATAGATGGGTTTGGGGAATCGTTCCTGGCATGCCGGACACATCTTATCAACGGGAGCGGACTGCGGTTCCTCGGCGGCCCGAGGCCGGAGCTTGAAAGGGTTGAACATCGAAGTCTCCTGAGGTCTAAATTAGACGGCACCTACGGCCGTAGGAGCCGGGCTAATCACGAGGCTGGATTGGATTTTGTCGATCAGCGCATTGTTTCTGGGGGCGAAGACGCCATCAGGACCAGGGTTAACGCGAACGTCGAGGACGATTCGGTGAGGGCCGACATCCGCGATGGCGAGGCGTTCGACTGATCCATCTTCGCGGTCGAACTCTTGCCAGTCTCTGACGGATCGGAGCACGACACCGGGCGGCACGAAATCTGGGACGTAGGTCAGAAAGCGCACTTCTATCGAGTCGTCCCCTTTGAGGCCTAGACGGGCAGCGGCGATCACCCCGGCGGTGAGCGGAGGTGCGGGCTCGACCGTCGCGCCGTCGGGCTGCGCGATGATGACGTCTTCTACTGTCGCCTGTTCGATGCTAGTCAGCCCCGCTACATCGACTGCGATCAGTGGTGGATCAATCCGTTTGTCGCTCGTGATCTGAATCGTACCGATCAGGATGCGGGCCTTATTTTCGATTGCCTCACTCTGCGCTGCCGGACAATCTCGCTGCTCGGACCAGGCAACGACGTCCGTGCCACCTATCTGCTCGATGAGTAGCCCGCGCGCGACGCTGGCGCGATAGATGGAGATTCTACTCACGCCTGACCCCGTAGATTCGGACGCACTGGCCACTGCGAAGGGTCGTCCTCCCAGGACGAGTCGGCCGGCATTACCGACCGGTGTCGCAGGCTGGAGCGCTGCGCGCATTACGAGAGCGCCGGAGCCGTCATACAGCGGTACGTTCGGGGCCGAAGGCCCAATCTCGCTGTGTGAGCCGTCCGTCGCGGCAACCACGTAGACGGTCGAGCAGGGTGCGGACGTCGAGCGTGCAGCCGCGACGAACATGCCGGTCGACGTAGTTGAGACATCAGTGGGCCAACCGGCCTCGGTCCAGAGAGAACCGCCGACGGTGGCGCCTTCGTCGTTCTCGACCAGGTCTAGCCAAGGGTCGATCGCTGGAATGCAGACTCGCGTGGTTGGTGCAGTGAACCTCAGCACCGTCGCCCCGCACGCCGCCGAGACGTCAGCGGCGCCGGGTTGTGCTTGTCCCATAATGAACTGAACTGCCCAGGTGATGAGCAAGATAAAAATACCGAAGACAGCGAGGCCGCGTGCCCATGAAACTGCGCTTCCACGCTGCGCGGGGTCCGTCGCGATCACGATGAGGA
Source organism: Rathayibacter sp. AY1C6 (assembly GCF_002931535.1). Classification (NCBI taxonomy): domain Bacteria; kingdom Bacillati; phylum Actinomycetota; class Actinomycetes; order Micrococcales; family Microbacteriaceae; genus Rathayibacter; species Rathayibacter sp. AY1C6. The sequence goes on from NZ_PSWC01000005.1 coordinate 9,774, forward strand.
CAACGACGAGGAATCCGACTGCAGAAAGGCCGAGCCAAGCGAACCATTGGGGCCAGTCCCAAAGCGGAAACGCAGGGTTTGCAGTCGGAAGGAGACTGAAAGCAGCGACAACGAGCGCCATCGCGAGTACGGGTGCGAGAACGGCCAATCCGGCCAACCCGGTTAGTCGCGCCACACCCGTCCATATCTGTGAGTGACTTGGCTCCTCATAATCACCGGTTGTGCGCGTGCTCACTATGCATACTGTTACGAGGGCGATGGCGACCGCCACGTAGTACAGCGGAAACCACTGCACCAACCATGCTGGCTCAAGCCCGACAATCGAGCCGAACCAGGCCGAGATGCCTGCAGCGATTACTACACCCAGTGTGGGTGCAACAACGCGACTGAGCCACCACTCTGTTCGCGCGCTGATCGGGGGTAGTGGTGCGGGTGGCGTCGGTTCGTTCATAGTCGTCGCACCCGGAACACTGAACTTCGTACTAGTGCGAGTCGGCTTAGGAGCGGCCTCTTGACCCCGCGGAGCTCGTCGTGCGCGTGGCGCCGGCACTGCCGACCATGATTTGAGCACGCCGTAGCGCGGGTCTCCCTCCGCATAGCGGGCTGGGAAGAGAATGTCGTGCAGATCGTGCTTTGCCATGAACTGGACAATCTGAGTTCGCAACTCGTCGACCAAGACGCCCACGTTGTTATCCACTTGGGCGTTCGGCCCCGGCTCGATTAATAGCAGGTCCACGATTTGCCGCAGCGCCGGCACGTCGGGAGTGGCGCGCTGTTCCGGTTCGAGACGGACCTCTCTTGGGTCAATGGTCGGCTGCTCCTTATAGTGCAGGCGCTCCCCTCGAAGAGTGAACGGCGTGCCGAAGTCGTCCGAGAGGAGAATATGGGCCGTCGCGCCGAGCGAGAAGAGATCGTCTGGAAGCCCGTTATGGCTTCGCCACTTTGAGCTGTCCGGTGACCACCGGTCGAGCGGCTGGACGAGAGGATAGCCCGTGCGAATACCGTCGGTTGTTGGGTCCCCGTACTCTTCGCCGTCTACGAAGGCGTGACTGAAGTCACCCATCAGCACAGAATGCGGTAGAACGCTGCCGCGCTCTTTGTCAGCGAACGGTACGAACAAATTGCTCGGGGTGAGGTCCCTGTGGCTGATATCGATGCTGTCGAGGTCTATGAGCGCGCGGTAAGCGGAGACGACGACGATCGCGACGTAGACGTCAACGTACTCATCCGGAACCCGGTCGAGGTAGGTTTTGACCGAAACTCCGGCGCGCTCGAGTACGAAACCGCAGGTCTTATCCTGTTCAATAGCATCCGGGTCACCGATCACATCGAAGCAGTGCATTAGCGTATGGCCTCGTCCGCTTCCATGCAGGCTGCGAGCAATTCGGTAGTAGGCTGCCCGCTCCGCTTTACGCGCTTTTGGGATGTCGGTAGTCCCCATGTAAGCCTCACCGGGGGTCGGAACAAACTTCACCGCAAGTGGTCGCGCGTCGCCCAACCATGCGGCCCCGTCCTCGCTCGTGAGCCGGTATTCGGCCGGGAAGGCTCTGGACGAGCCGCCTACGCCCAGCGGGTTCGAGCGGTTTACCAGGATCTGGGCGCCGGACGAACTCAGATAAAATTCGTCCGCTGACGACGCGCCTCCAGGCGGAATGGGTGCCTCATCGGTCGGGGGGATGATTTCGGTCATCGGCTTGCTCCGTGGGCCTCGATGGTGAGCAACAGAATGGTGGCGTTGTCGTCGATACCGATTTCACCCGCGGCGCGGAGAATTTCGTCGACGCGAGCGAGTTCGGATATTTCGGAGCGCGACGCGATATCCACCAACTTTTGCAAGCCGAGCGGGCCGTAAACACCGTCCGAGACCGCGAGGACGATGTCGCCGTCGCATGGAACGACAACTGAGACGTCCGGGGCAAATACGGCGCGGGCGCTCAACATTCGCGTGAGCGAAGTTGAGGCCGCGGACTCCGGCCGCGCACTCGAATCCAGCGCATACTGCTCATTGGCTCGATTGTGCGGGCGAGAGAGGTGGAGGATGCTGCCACCTCGAAGCAGGGCGATGAGGCTGTCGCCCACCGAGGTGAGCCAGAGTAGTTCGCCCGGGCCGAGAATTGCAGCGACGGCTGTAGTGCCAATGGGATTGCCCTTATTCAGAAGTCGGTCTCGTATCTTTCGCGGGGCATCTAGGAACGCGGCCGGGAATGCTTGCGCCTCGTAGTCGTGAAGGTCTGTGTAGTAGTCGACCGCCGTGTCGGCGGCCGGCCGGGCGCGCTCGTCTTCCCCTGCCCCGTCGGCAACGACCGCCCAGCGTGGTCCCCAGCTGTAAGAGTCGTTCTGCCGGGCGCGGCGGCCAACAACCTGTGCGCCGATGCCGACAAAAACCATCTCGGATTGTTCCGCCGGTTCCTGATCTGTGGCACGCAAACCTTCAAAAGCCATTCTTCATCGCCACCTCTCGACGTTTCACTGCTCGAGCAAATGCATTGACCTCGAAATCTGTGAATACCCCTACCTCATGTAGCTGGTTCGCGAGCCGACGACATCCTGCGAGCCCAGAACCGAGATCACGAGAGGTAAGGATTTCGTCGATCGGCACGAGTGGATCCGCGCCGTCCGACTCAGCGACGACCGCTATAAAGAGCGAGCGCATGTGTGAGCGCAGTCTTTGCGGCGAGTTCAACGAGCTCTTGTCCCGACTGTGGTCGTCCGCTACGACACCCAGGTCGTCCAAAAGATTCGGCACCGAAGCCCCAGTCGGGTCCGCCCCCATTGCGAAGAGGTAGTAGTGAGCGACAGCGGCGGCGCGCCAAGCGTCCCAATGCAGCGGGTTAGTCAGGAACAGTTCAGCACGCAATAATGCTCCGAGCTGTTCGACACGCTCACGCCACGGCTGCGGCTCAGTGCCGGGACTCGAAGCCATCGTCGCATCGGCACCTGCTCCAATCCGTACGGTAAAAGCGTGCTTGAGGGACGACGGCCTCAGACCTTGGCGCTGAAAGCCCTCGAGTTGCTCGCCCTCTCTCAACTCGCGCCAGATGCCTGAGGTCAGCGCCGTTGTAGGTCCCTGGCCAACGTGAACCGGCCAGTCAGCCGGAACTCCGGCTCGAGTCGTCGCTCTGACCGACCGGGCGTGATCCCATTCGGGGGAGGCCTCCAGAACGACCCAGTCCCGCGGTACGTGCATAGCGTGTACGCCCATCCCGTACGGAGCGTCTATCCGGAGTGCCCGCGGCGCTGTCGACCGCCGGTCGTCAGACGGAGCACCGATCACGGCGCATTGGCCCGCTTCGAGCGAGAATGTCACCGGTTCAGGTTCTGCGCCACTCGAGTCAGGACGCACGTTGTCTGCCGCAGGTATGAGCTCGACGGAGATCCGAGGAAAGGACTCCCGTTGCCACGCCGTCCTGTTCAGCATGTGAACTTCTCCTCAGTCTTCGGCAACGCGGAAATGATCTCCGCTGCGGGCTGCACCGCTTGGTTGCTCTCCTCTAGCCCAACGTCATGCACCAACACAGTAACGATCCACCGGTCATCCAGCACGGCGGTGGTCCACGAATCTATCGAGGAGATCACGCCGTCAACCGGGATTTCAGCGCTCCCAGTCTTCGCGACGACGGTTCCCATGTCCCCGACGCTGGCGCCGAGGTATCTGGCAGTGCCGTCCTCAGCGGCCGCCTGCATACCGGCAAGCACCTGCTCCGCGGTTTCTTGCGGGATCAAACCGCCGTAGGTCTTCTCAGCCGGGATGTCGCGAGGACCGGTGCTGTCGCAGATGCCAGCATTGATGTGCGGCGCGGGTGCCACTTTGCCCGCGGCTGATGCGACCAAGACCGACACCATCGCAGTGATTGACAGGGGGTTCGCCCGGACGGATTCCTGTCCGATCGCGGAGAGCGACGCTTCTTGCGTCGTAGGATTCGTCCTAAAGCCGAGAGCCGCGTTCACGACTGATCCTCCGTCGTACCAGGTATCGTCGCCATCCACCCCGAAATACGTCTCCGCAACTTCCTGCAATCGGGCGGCTCCGATCTGCTGAGCGATATACATAGCGGTCGTATTGCACGATTGCCGAAGCATTGTCAAGATCGTGGGGTCGTCGCAGATGAAGCCGCCGCTATTGATGAAGGTCGCGCCATCGATCGTCATTACTTCTAAAGGCGCGCCGCTGGTATCCACGTTGTCCAATAGTGCCGCAGTCGCCGTGACGATTTTGAAGATGGAGCCTGGCGGCGTACCGCCGAGACGCGAAGGACTATCCGGCACCGTTCCGTCGGCCGCCATCTGTTCGAGTGTCGGCTGTTCGCTCGAGTAGAGGGCGACGATGGACCCCGTCGTGGCGTCCTCGACAACTGCCGAACCGCGAACCCCATCGAGCGCCGTTTGCGCCGCCAACTGCACGTCATGGTCGAGCGTCAGTACGATGTCCGCTGGTCGCACTGGCTCCTGGAAAAAGGAATTGATCACGTCCAGCGGCTGCAATCGATCTCCCTCCGTAAGGATGAGAGAGTCCACGTCTTCGACACCATGATCGAAGGATCTAGGGAGGAAGATGCCGATGTCAGAGTAGAGTGCTCCATCCGGATAAACGCGTGCTAAAGCACCGTCGACGTAGGCGTTCTCTGCGAGCACGTGCTTGTCAATAGTGCTGATGGTCCCGCGTTCGGACACCAAAGCGTAGTCCTCTGCCGCGGGGCGAATGGCTCCAGTGCCGACGAGCAAAGAGCCGAGCACGATCAGCGCGCCCGCCAGGTTGGCCCAGCGGCCGACCAGCGGCCCGGGCCAACGCTCCTCGGCCGAGCCGGCCGGAGCCACAAGAGCTGGCGACGCAGCCCCGATCGCGATCCCAATCGCAAGGGCTGACGGAACGACCGCTGAGAATGAAACCACCAAGAAGGGCATACTCAATCCCGTCAGCGGAAGCAGCCCGATGTTGCCCAGCAGCAGATAAGTGGTCTGAAAGACCAACATGGCGCACAGAGCGGTTGCTAGAACCGCGGGAACTCCGTCGGCTCGGGCGGCCCTCCGGGAAATCATCCCGATCGCGAGCACGATAGAGGTCGCGATCATAGCCAGCGTTAGTATGCCGAGGTCGGAACCGACAATGGCAGGGAGATAGTCGGATGCGCCAGCCGGAACCGAACGCGCGTTGGAAACGGACGAGGAGCCAATTCCTTGGCCAACGATCCCACCCGACTGCAGCGCGCTCAGAGCGGTCCCGAGCTGATTGTCAGGGTCGATTAGATTGAGAAACCGATTCCTCGTGTTGGAGCTGAGAAACCCGGCTATAACGACTGCCGCGAGCAGGACCGTACCCGTCACAATCAGCGACATGCGCGCGGATGCCTGTAAATCCCGCCAACGCCACCTGCGCCGACGCGCGAACGCGATCGTCGCTACAAGAACGGCGACGCTCATCACGAGGAAGCCGCCCTTATCGACTCCGAGCAGGAGCAACATGTTGAGCGCGATTACCGTGAACGGGGCAAGTCGGCTCCGAAGCGAACGAGGAACATGGCCACTTCGCGGTGTGACGAACGCCGCAAGCAGGAGCGCAAACGAAATAACAACAGCGATACGAGTGAACTCGCCGACCTGTATTGAGCGCCCGCCAGGCAACCCGAGGGTACCCGCCAAGAGGTCCGAAGCACTTAGCGAAAGCGCTGGGAGACTCCGAAGCACGAGAGCAGCACTAGCTAGTAGCACCCCTGCTCGCCGCAGCCCCACCGAGTCCAGCGCAACTCTTCCCATCGCCGCTCGAGTACACCATGCGCCGAGTGGAATTAGGAGAACGGCGACGACCAGGATGGTCGAGATCTCGGCGTTGTCGGCTCCCAGCCGTACCTGGGCGGCGACGCCAATCGAACCGACTGACGAAAGTGCAACGACGCTGACTAGAGCCAGACCGCGCAGAGCGACCACCGCGATCAGAACAGCGGCGGCGAGCGCGACTGCCGCCGTAAGGTAGTCGCCGGGTAGTTCGATAGTGACCACGAGCAACATGATTGCGGGAACGAGTGCCGAAGCCAGGAAGCTACCGAACTTACGCACCAGCGCCGGCGCCTCTGCTGCTGCTGCGCGACCGAGCGAAGTTGTCGCGCTCGTAACTCGACCGCCGGTCATCGGCCAACAGCCGAATTAATGGCGAGCGTGATCCGTGATTTTGCATTCGCACCCAGCACGATTTCGTCGCCCGGCAGCAAGACGAGAAAATCAGGCGAGTGATCGATCTCTTTTCCCTGGCGCAGTACGCGAGTCACCTGAGTGCTCAAGGTCTCCATGATTGCCTCTGTGCGACCGAAGCGAATCGTTGCGTGCTTTCGAGAGACGTCCGTTCTGTGGGGCGCAATGCGGGCCCAAGATTCGGCATCGCGGCCAATCAGTTTCGAGGATCCGTCACCCCACGCACGCAACATAGCAAAGGAATCGGGGCTCGCTAAGAATGCAATCCACTCGGTAATTGGGTCGCCTTCGGCCTCATTCGCAGCAACACGCCTGAACTGGTCGGGGTCCGGGGTTGGAATCACTTCTGTGGGCGGCTCGACCACGAGCTCTGTCATGACGTCGTCGGCGGACGCTGCTCTTAGGTGCTCCAGCGCTGTAACAGGTGCCGCTAGCTGGGCGCTTCGAGGTTCCTTCACGAAACGCCATGGGCTACCCTCATCATTTGTAATGATGCAAGCCGTAAAACCCGTAGAGGGTCTGATTCTTAAGGATGACACCGGCGCAGCGTCGATGCCGAGCCGTTCTGCGCGATCCTTTATCGCGAAACCGAGCGCGCGAGCTGCATGCGCCTCGTACATCTCGAGATTCGCGTCCAGCTGCGCCCGCTTCGCGACGCTGAGACGTAGATGCACCCAGGTCCGCGCGACCACGCGATTACCGATCACGTCCGTTCCTGAACGCGCAGCGCCCTCGATCACACGGGCGATCCCGTCGGCTGACCGGTTCAGGCGGCGAGCGATGGCGTCAGGCAGACGCGCACTGAGCGTGGACCCTTGAGACTCAACCAGAACCGCGAGGCAGAACGCGGTGAATGCGATCAAAAGCACCCAGGCCGTCACGTGCTGCCACATGAGCTGCCCCCTTCAGTCGACTGCGTGTAGAGTCTGGCCGAGTAAGCGCCTCCGTAGGTTGCGGAGTTCCGCACCGCCTCGGCCTGCTCGCTGGTGGATGGATACAACGGTCTACGAAGGGCCGGTCGAAGTCGCAGGCGCGACATCGACCAGCGGGGCACGGGGAGGGACGATCCGGTTTGAACTCCTCGAACAGGGCCACGACACGAGGTGGACGCGTTCGGTCTGTGATCTGGGCGGCCACGCTCCTAACGCTCGTCGCCGCGGTTGTCAGCTCCTGGGTCTGGGCCTCGGCCGATCCGCGAGGCGTCTCAAACTGGTTAGTACCTGAGGAGGAAGCTGCGGTGCCGACGACGGTACCCACGCTAGGTTCGGCCCGTTTCGCCGTCGGAGACTGCGTGTCAACTGCGGGCGTGTACGAAACGACGATCATCGCTCGCGCTGACTGCGCAGCTACGAACGCGGGCTTCCGGGTGGTTTCTGCTACGCCGTCCGCCGATCCGATGGCGGATTGCAGTCCATACGGATCTGAATCCGTTGTGGAGACAGCAGTGCTGTTCTCGCTTCGCTACTGCCTACAGCGGAACTACGTTGTCGGTCAGTGCGTCTATATCAACGACGATGGCAGTAAATTCTGGCCGAGATCTAACCCGCCCTGCGACGTAGTTCCCTCCGTCCCCTACTCGGGTGTGGCGACGGTAACGGGCGCTCAACCCAACTCAGCCGCGCCTTGCCCTGATGATTCATGGACCTGGAATGATTTTGAGAATCCTGCCGTCGGCTTGTGCGTGGACCCCGGTGAGGATGACTAGCCTCATTTCCGATGAGCGGACCCTGCTCTCTCGCACGCCAGCTGATCGCGGGGGATCCGGCGATTATGGCGATGCACGGTGAGTCGGTGCTTGACTGCGAGGCTGCGCGGGCGATCGCGAAGATGCTGACCCGTAACCGGGACATGTTCGACGTCGATGTGACCCGTCAGGTGAAGGTGTTCGATCCGGAGACGGGCGAGCAGACCGGCACCGAGCGGGTGAAGTCCGATGTGTGGCATTGCTCGCTCTCGCTGCGCGCCGAGGAGGGCCAGCTCACGGACGAGCAGTGGGGTCGGATCGCGACGGATTTCGTTGACCGGATGGGGTTCGCGGGGGACTCGTCGGGCAGGGCTGACTGCCAGTGGATCGCGGTGCGTCACGGGGTCTCGGGGTGGAGGTGACCACGCTCGTAGCCGACGAGCGGGCCAGTGCCGGCGAGGAGCGTACAGAGGCCCTGCAGCTCATCGCGGAACCCGACCGACTCGATGTGCAGCCACCCCGACCGAGGACCGCGATCGTCGCACGGATGTTATCGACCAGCTCGACCGTGCGGCGCGGTCGCCGGATCAGGACGCGCAACGCGGCGACGACGGAGGGGACGACCCGAGCGAGCGGCGTGCCCAGTTGGCCAACGGTGATCAGTGCTGCGATCGCTTTGAACTGACATAATGTGCATTATCGGATGACGGTGGAAGGGCCGGACGGACCGGGACTGAGGCCGCCCGACGGTCCGGAACGTCATCAGCGGATCGGCGAATGCTCCACCCACGCCTCGACGTCCTCGTACCAGCACGTCTCGGTCGGAGTGTCGAAGCGCGTGACCAGCCGCAGCCGCGGATCGACGGTCATCGTGCCGCGGACGCCGTCGTCGGCCTGGTGTCGAAGACGGATCACGGTGAGCGCGCCGTCGATCGACGCGCCGGTCATCCGGTACCCGTCGCTCGGCCGTCCCCAGACCGGCAGGTTCAGCGGGAAGGCCAGGCGGGCCGCCAGCGGCTCCGGCAGCAGCTGCCATCGGTCCAGCGGACGCTCCTCGCCCCCGGAGACGTACCGGCCGGTCGGGGCGTCGTACGCGTCGACCGTCCCGGTGCGCTCGTCGACGCAGGAGAACGACGCCTCGACGGGCCGCACCTCCAGTCGGTAGGTCTCGGTCCTCTCGGGCGTCCGCCGGAAGGCGCGGCACCGGAAGGGCGAGCGCCTCCTCCAGTTCGCCATCACCGCGAAGGCGTCGAGGAGGATGCTCGTCTCGCCGTCCCTGTCGAAGTCGCCACGCCGCCCGGAGGCTGCCGATGTGCGAAACCCGTCGGCGCGGACGGACTCCCCCGATGCCGGTCCGCTGCCGTCCATCGGAGTCATCCGTCGAGGATCGCAGACCCGCGCGCCGGGGTCATTCCGCGAAGGCGATCAGGCGAAGTCGGAGATGTCGCCGACGAGGCGGGTGTTGTCCGCGGGGATCGGCTCGACGGCCGCCAGAGCGACCTCGGCCGCGAACTCCTGCACGTTGTAGAGCTTGCCGGCCGACTCGCGACGCGAGCTGATCGCGCCCGGGTTCGCGCGCTCCAGCAGCGTCGCGGTGATGGTGCCCTCGATCATGTCGCCCGAGACGACGACGAACTCGATCCCGCGCTCGGCGAGCTCACCGATCCGCTCGCGCAGGGCGTCCTCGCCGGCGCGCTTGGAGAGCGCGACGGGCTCGTACTCGGGCATCGTGGGCGTGGTCCGGATGAAGTGCGCCTGGTGGCTCGTGACGAACACGACACGGGAGCCCTCGGAGAGCAGCGGCAGCGCCGCGTCGAGCACGGCGACCTGCGAGTCGCGGTTGAGGACCATCGCGTAGTCCTCCCCCATGTTGCTCTCCATGCCGCCGGAGGCGTTCAGGACGAGCACGTCCAGTCCTCCGTACTCCTTCTCGATGCGGGAGAAGAGCTCGGCGCGCGAGTCGGCGTCGGTGAGATCGGCGCCGACGGCGATGGCGGTGCCGCCGGCCTCGACGATCTGCGCGACGAGCTTGTCGGCGCGCGGCGCCTTCGAGCGGTAGTTGACGACGACGCGGGCTCCGGCCTCGGCCAGGTAGCGGACCGTGTCGGCGCCGATGCCGCGGGACGACCCGGTGACGAGAGCGCGCTTGCCGTCGAAGGAGCCGGGGGCGAGGGGATTGGACACGGGTATTCCTCCAGAACGCCGGCTCGGAGACCGGATCGGGCACGATGACGGGCCACAGCCCGACGGAGGAGTCTACCAAGGGCCTCGAGACCGTCGGCGCACCCCCTCTCCCAGCCCTCGTCCGGGGGGCGTTGATAGCCTGGGAATGCTCGTCGAGGGGAAGGAGCACACAGCATGGACGCTGTCACCCAGTACGCGTGGATCCTCTGGCTCGCGCTGATCCTCATCTTCGTGATCGTCGAGATGATCACTCTCGAGTTCACGTTCCTGATGCTCGCCGTCGGCAGCATCGGCGGACTGCTGACCGGGCTGGTCGGGGCTCCCTTCTGGGTCCAGGTCCCCGTCGCGGCCGTCCTCGCCGCCCTCCTGCTGTTCACCGTCCGTCCGCCGCTGCTGCGGCTGCTGAAGCGGGGCGGCGATCCCACCCCCAGCGGAGCGGACGCTCTCCTCGGGCTCTCCGGCAGCGTCGTCCTCGCCGGCCCCGGAGCCGGCCAGGTCAAGCTCGCCAACGGCGAGACCTGGACCGTCCGCCTGTCCCCGCTCGTCGAGGACCGCACACTCGGAGTCGGCGAGAGAGTCGTCGTCACCGCCATCGAGGGCGCGACCGCGGTCGTCGTCCCCGCCGAAAGGAGCACACCGTGACACCGTCCTCCGTCGTGACGATCGTCGTCGTCGCCGCCGTCGTCCTCTTCGCCCTGGTCGTCCTCTTCCGAGCGGTCCGCATCATCCCCCAGGCCACCGCCGGGGTCGTGGAGCGCCTCGGCAAGTACCACAAGACCCTGCTGCCGGGCCTCAATCTCGTCGTGCCGTTCATCGACCGGGTCCGCCCGCTGATCGACCTGCGCGAGCAGGTCGTCTCGTTCCCGCCCCAGCCCGTGATCACGGAGGACAACCTCGTCGTCTCGATCGACACGGTCGTCTACTTCCAGGTGACGGACGCCCGGGCGGCGACCTACGAGATCGCCAACTACCTCGGCGCGGTCGAGCAGCTGACCACCACCACGCTCCGCAACGTCGTCGGCGGCCTGAACCTCGAGGAGGCGCTGACCTCCCGCGACAACATCAACGGGCAGCTGCGCATCGTCCTCGACGAGGCCACCGGCAAGTGGGGCATCCGCGTCGGACGCGTGGAGCTCAAGGCCATCGACCCGCCCCTCTCCATCCAGGACTCGATGGAGAAGCAGATGCGCGCCGAGCGCGACCGTCGAGCCGTGATCCTCACCGCCGAGGGCACCAAGCAGTCCCAGATCCTGAACGCCGAGGGTCAGCGCCAGGCCGCGATCCTCGCTGCGGAGGGCCAGGCGAAGGCGGCGGTCCTGCGGGCCGAGGGTGAGGCCAAGGCGATCACCACCGTCTTCCACGCCATCCACGAGGGCCGCCCCGACAGCGAGCTCCTCGCGTACCAGTACCTCCAGACACTCCCCAAGATCGCCGAGGGCAGCGCGAACAAGCTCTGGGTCATCCCGAGCGAGCTCACCGAGGCGCTGAAGGGCATCGGAGGCGCGCTCGGCCACCGCGGTCAGGCGGCCCCGGCGGTCCGCCCGCAGGACGCGGCACCCCCGTCGGCGCCTGCGGCTTCCGCGCCTGCCGCATCCGGTTCCGTCGGCTCCGCGCCTGTCGTGCCCGGATCCGACACGTCCGCCCCCGTGGCGCCCGCCACGACCGATGGAACCCTGGACTCCGCGCCCACTCCCCCGCCGCCGGCCGTCTGAGCCGCGGACCCGGTCCGCGATGCGCACCCCTGAGCGACCCCTCGCCCTGAGCGGGCCGACCCCCCGGGTGATCGCGCATCGCGGGTTCGGCCCGCAGGCCGAGGGCAACACGCTCGCCGCCTTCGAATGCGCCCTCGCCGCGGGTGCGGACCTCCTCGAGACGGACGCGCGCGCCTCCCTCGACGGGGTCGCCGTGCTCGTCCACGACGCCGAGGTGATCGACCGCTCCGGCCGCCGCCACGTCGTCGCCGCCACCCGGTGGGAGGAGCTCGCCGACCTCCGACTGGCGGGCGGCGCCCGGCTCGCCTCTCTCGAGCAGGCCCTCGCCGCACTCCCCCGCGCGCGCTTCAACATCGATGTGAAGTCGCGGGACGCGATCGGTCCGGTCGTCGCGGCGGTGTCCGGCGCCGCCGCCGCGGAGCGCGTCCTGATCACTTCGTTCTCCGAGATCCGTCGAGCAGCGGCCCTCCGCCGTCTTCCCGGCGCCGCGACCTCGGCGTCGGCGGTCCGCTTCGTCGTCGCCCTGGTCGCCGCCCACCTCGGCGCCGCCCTCCCCGTGCGTCTCGCTCTCCGCGGCATCGACGCGCTCCAGGTGCCCGAGCGCGCGCTCGGCCTCCGCGTCGCCGAGCCGCGGATCCTCGCCCGGCTGCGGGTGACCGGCTGCGAGATCCACCTCTGGACCATCGACGATCCGGAGCGGATGGAGCAGCTCCTCGCGCTCGGGATCGACGGGCTCGTGACCGACCGCACCGACCTCGCCCGAGCGGCCGGCGACGCCTTCCTCAGCGCCCGTCAGCCACGCCCTCAGGAACCGCGGAATACGCCTCCGACCTGAGGATTCTCTGGCAATGGCAGGGACGGGAAGACCACCTCCAGGTACGACGTTGACACTGGGGAAGCACAGCGAGAGGAGACCACACAATGGCAGATCGAAGCTTGCGAGGAATGCGGCTCGGATCCCAGAGCCTGCAGAGCGAAGAAGGCGTCGTCTTCTCCCCGCGATCGACGTACGAGTACCACTGCGCGAACTGCGGCCACGACACCGACATGGTGTTCTCGGCCGATGCGGAAGCACCGGAGACCTGGGAGTGCCGCTCCTGCGGTCACGAGGCCACTCTGATGGTGGACTCGAAGCCGGTCGTCGTGGACAAGGGCGAGCAGAAGGCTCCGCGCACCCACTGGGACATGCTGCTCGAGCGTCGGACCCGTGCGGAGCTGGAGGAGCTGCTCGAGGAGCGGCTCGCCTATCTGCGCGCCAGGCGCGGCGAGCACAAGATCGGCGCGTAGCGCCGGTCAGCGGGAACGGCGTCGCGGCTCGCGCGTCCTGAGGACGAACGAGACCATGCCGATGAGACCGGCGGCCAGGAAGTACCAGCCGAGGTCTCGCGCCCACACCAGAGCCGGGGTCGTGGTGGAGCTGAGGGGGACCTCGTCCACCATGGCACCCGGCTCGAACCATGTCAGGGAATCAATCGTCGAGCCGTCCGGCCCGATGATCGCACTCGTCCCGACGGTCGAGATGTTGACCACGCTGCGCCCGGTCTCGATGGCCCGCAGGCGAGCGATCGCGAGCTGCTGGACGCTCTCGTCGGTCCGGCCGAAGTCGGCGTTGTTGGTCTGCCCGAGGATGACCTGGGCTCCCCCGTCGACCATCGCGTTCGTCAGCGCGTCGTCCGAGATGTCGAAGCAGATCGCGATGCCTGCGAGCACGCCGTTCACGTCGAAGACGTTGGGACGGGTGCCGATCGAGTAGTCGCGGCTCACCAGGTCGACCAGGTCCGGAGCGAACATCCGCCAGAACGCCCGGTCCGGCATGTACTCGGCGAACGGGACGGGATGCACCTTGTCGTAGACCTGCGTCGCCCCCTCCCCCGCCTTCCAGAGCAGCGAGCTGTTGTAGAAGACGTCGTCCGAGGGGTTCGTGATCGTGCCCACGATGAACGGCGCGTCCATCGTCCGGCTGAGGTAGTCGAGGACGGCGGCCGACTGGGCGTTCCGGGTCGGATCGATGTCGACGCCGTTCTCAGGCCACACCACCATGTCGACGTCCTGGTCGAGGATCGGCAGCGTCGCCGAGGTGTGGTCCTCGAGGATCTGCCCGCGGTAGCTCTGCGAGAACAGGCCCGCATCGGAGTCGCCCTGGACGGCGGCGATCCGGGTCGTGCCCTCCGTCGGTGCCGGCCAGGCGGGGAACACCAGCGCCACGATCGCGAAGCCCGCGAGAGCGCTGACCCGGGCGGAGGCCGGGACGGACATCTCGCGGACGGCCTGCGCGAGCACGGCCGCGAGGAACGCCACCACGAAGCCGAGGCCGGCGAAGCCGATCCACGCCGCGAGACCGGCGAGCGGGCCGAGGGACTGCGAGATCGCGAGGCGGCCCCAGGCGAAGCCGCCGTAGGGCCAGACGCTGGTGATCGACTCGCGCCCGATCCAGAGCGCCGCCAGGAGGGCGGGGAGGCCGACCATCCGGCCGAGCGGTCCCGTCCAGACGCGGTGGCCGCGCGTGGAGACGACCGCCATCAGCCCCGCGGAGACCGCGAAGAAGATCGCCTGCAGGCCGGCGAGGGCCGCCCACGGGACCGGGCCGAGGTAGAGGGTCAGCCACTCGATGTGGACGCCCCAGAAGACCGCTCCGCCGACGAGGCCGACGAGGCTCCCGCTCCAGAAGCCGCGGCCCGCCAGCGCGAACAGGATCGCCGCGGCGCCCACGATCGCCAGCGGCCAGACATCGGAGTCGGGGAAGCCGCGGTCGAGCACGGCGCCGCCGAGGGCGGCGAGGGGCAGCGCCACCCACAGCGGAACGGTCCGCCCGTCGGGCGGAGGAGCGATCGGCATCATGCGACCGTCGAGTAGGCGACGATGCCGCGGCGGACCAGGTCGAGGGCGGTCCGGGCCGCGCGGCCGACCTTGCCCTCGGCGACGACGGAGAGCTGGTCGAGGAGGTCGATGGTCTGCTTCGCCCAGCGCACGAAGTCGCCGGCGGCCATGTCGGACTCGCGGAGCACCATGTCGAGCGGCATGCCCTTGGCCCACATGTTCATCGACAGCGCCAGGCTCGTCGAGATCGGGTTGCTGCCCGGCAGGCGGTGCTCCCGCTCGACGTCGTCGAGCCGAGCCCACAGAAGCTGGGTCCTCTCCAGCGCCTCGGGGAACGCGCCGCGGGGCAGGAACTGCTCGCCGAGCGTCCCCTCCTCGCGTCGCGGCTCGAAGACCAGGCAGCACGCCATCGCCGCGAGGCCGGCCGGATCGAGCTCCGTCCACGCCTGCTTCCGGAGGCACTCGGCGACGAGCAGGTCCCGCTCCCCGTAGATCCGGCGGAGCGTGCGACCGTTGGGCGTCAGCGAGAGCTCGCCGACCTCGTCCCGGCGGAAGTAGCCGAGCTCGAGCAGCACGTCCGTGATGTGGTCGAAGATGCGGGCGACGGCGCCGGTGCGCGAGCGGATCTGGCGCTCGATCTCGTCGGTCTCGCGGCGCAGCTTCCACCAGCGCTCGGCCCAGCGCGCGTGCTGCTCGCGGTCGGAGCAGGCGTGGCACGGGTGCGCCTTCATCCGGCGCCGCAGGCTCGTGAGCTGTCCCTGGCGCTTCTCGCGCTCGGCGTGGGAAGCCGACTCGCCGCGCACCGCGCCCCGGCGCTCGAGGTCGCCGATCTCACGTCGGATCGCCGCGTACTGCTCGAAGTCGCCCAGGTGGCACTGCATCGCCGTGACGTAGCCCGCCATCGACTCCTCCTGCTGGCGGACCCGGCGGGCGAGATCGACGACGGACCGGTCGGCCTGGAACTGCGCGAACGACGACTCGAGGATCTCGCGCGTGCGCACCCGCCCGAACTGCTCGATCAGGTTCGCGGCCATGTTGTAGCTGGGGCGGAAGCTGGAGTTGAGCGGGTAGGTCCGCCGGGAGGCGAGGGACGCGACCGCTTGGGGGTCCATCCCGCCGCGCCACTGGATCACCGAGTGGCCCTCGACGTCGATGCCGCGTCGGCCCGCCCGGCCGGTGAGCTGGGTGTACTCCCCCGGTGTGATCGGGACGCGCGCCTCGCCGTTGAACTTCTCGAGCTTCTCGAGGACGACCGTGCGGGCCGGCATGTTGATGCCGAGCGCGAGCGTCTCGGTCGCGAAGACCACCCGCACGAGCCGGCGCAGGAACAGCTCCTCGACGACCTCCTTGAAGGCGGGGAGCATCCCGGCGTGGTGCGCGGCGACGCCCCGCTGGAGTCCGTCGAGCCACTCCCAGTAGCCGAGCACCGCGAGGTCCTCGTCGCGGATCGTCCGGCACCGCTCCTCGACGATCGCGCGGATCTCGTCGCGCTCGTGGCGCTCGGTGAGGCGCACGCCCGACCGCAGCACCTGGCGCACGGCCTGGTCGCAGCCCGCACGGCTGAAGACGAAGAAGATCGCGGGGAGGAGGTTCTTGCCGCGGAGGATCTCGACGACCTCCGAGCGCAGCACGAGCTCCTCGGTGCGCTGCTCCGGGTAGCGGCCGCGACCGCCTCGGCCGTTGCGGCCGCCCCTGCCGCCGCGCTCGACCCGGGAGCCGCCCTGGGCCATGCGGGCGAGCTCGGGGTTCACCCGGTTCGTCGCCGCCCGACCGGAGGAGTCGAAGAGGTCGACCAGCTTGCCGCCCACCAGGACGTGCTGGTCGAGCGGGACGGGGCGCTCCTCGGAGACGATGACCTCGGTCTCGCCCCGGACGGTCTGGA
This sequence comes from Rathayibacter sp. AY1C6, assembly GCF_002931535.1. Classification (NCBI taxonomy): domain Bacteria; kingdom Bacillati; phylum Actinomycetota; class Actinomycetes; order Micrococcales; family Microbacteriaceae; genus Rathayibacter; species Rathayibacter sp. AY1C6. The sequence goes on from NZ_PSWC01000005.1 coordinate 26,236, forward strand.
GCCAGTCGCCGAACTCCTCGGCGTTCGACACGGTCGCGCTGAGCGAGACCAGCCGCACGCGCTGCGGGAGGTGGATGATGACCTCCTCCCAGACGGCGCCGCGGAAGCGGTCGGCGAGGTAGTGCACCTCGTCCATCACGACGTAGGCGAGGTCGCGCAGGAGGTCCGAGTCGGCGTACAGCATGTTGCGCAGCACCTCGGTCGTCATCACGACGATGCGGGCGCGCGCGTTGACGTTGGAGTCGCCGGTCAGCAGGCCGACCTCGGAGGCTCCGTAGTCCTCGACGAACTCCTGGAACTTCTGGTTGCTCAGCGCCTTCATCGGCGTCGTGTAGAAGACCTTGGCCGTCGGGTCCTGCATGGCCAGGTGGATCGCGAACTCGGCCACCGCCGTCTTGCCGGCGCCGGTGGGCGCGGCGACGAGGACGCTGTGGCCGTCGTCGAGAGCGCTGCAGGCCTCGTACTGGAAGGGGTCGAGGTCGAACGCGAGGGTCGAGCGGAACGCCTCGACCCTCGCGTGGCCCTGGCGCGTCCGGAACGCGGCGAACCGCTCGGCGGGAGACGGTCCGGTCACGCGGGCAGGTCGGAGGGGCTGCCGTCGAACACCAGCTGGCGCTTGGCGGCGCGCCGGTCGTGCAGGATCGCGATCCCGCAGGCGAGGAAGAACAGGAAGATGATCGGGATGGCCAGGAGGAACATCGAGATCGGGTCGGCCGCGGGGGTCGCGATAGCCGTGAAGAGCACGATCGCCATGATCGCGATGCGCCACGACTTGAGGATCAGCATGCCGGGGAGGATGCCGAGGAAGTTGAGGAGCACCAGGAAGACGGGCAGCACGAACGCGATGCCGACGACCAGCACGAGCTTGAGAACGAACTCGTAGTAGATCTTGGCGTCGAGGAAGCTCGCCGCGTTGCTGCCGGTGAAGCTCGTCAGGAGCTCCACGATGTGCGGGAACACGAACCAGCCGGCCGCGCAGCCCGCGAAGAACAGCGGGATGGCGGTGAGGATGAAGCCGAGGCCGTACCGCATCTCCTTGCGGGTCAGGCCCGGGACGAGGAACGCCCAGATCTGGTAGAGCCAGACCGGGCTCGCCAGGACGATGCCCACCGTGATGGCGATCTGCAGCCGCAGGTCGAAGGCACCGGCGATCGTCGGGAAGTTGAGGATCGCCTCCTTGCCCTGGGTGGAGGCCACCTCGGAGATCGGAGCCTTGAGGGCCTCGAAGACCCACTCCGAGACGAACCACCCCGCAACGCACGCGATGACGATGGCGATCGCCGACTTGAAGAGCCTGTTGCGAAGCTCGACGAGGTGCGCCCCGAGCGACATGCGCCCGTCGGGGTTCTTCGTCCGCTTCGTCCGTGGCTTCTTCGGTGCCACGGACGTCATTACTTGAGCGGGGACTCGGGCGGCGTGGTGGTGCCGGTGCCGGTGGTCGTGCCGGTGGATCCGGCGACGGTGCCAGTGGTCCCCTCGGTCGACTCACGGCGCTCGGTGCCGTCCTCGTCCTTCATGGTCTTGACCTCGCTCTTGAAGATCCGCATCGACTGCCCGACACTGCGGGCCAGCTGCGGGAGCTTGGGCGCACCGAACAGGAGGAGGATCACGGCGAGGATGATGAGGAGGTGCCACCCCTGGAGGCCAGCGAACATTGCAGACTCACTTCACTTGTCGGTTGCGGTGTACGAGGAGCTTACCCCGTTCGACCCGTCCTGACCGGCGGAGATCGATCCTGTCGCGACGTGCGTCACGTCGGCCCTCGTGCGCACGCCTCACGTCGTCGCGATCGGCGAACAGCGACGAGGGCGGACGGTGCGGCAGGTCGTCCGTCACTCCAGGACTCAGTGTCTCGAGTTTCGCGGTGACCTCGGACAGCTGTCCGAGGAGCACCTTCCCCTTGCGCCAGTAGGAGAGGGCGAAGAGGACCAGCATCGCCAGAGCGCCCAGCGCGAGGCCGAGCCAGATCAGGATCCACGACCACCAGGTCACGACGGCTCCCCCTCGTTCGCGGCGAGCGCGGAGGCCGCCCAGTGCGCGACCGCGGTGCGCGCCTCGGGGGGTGCCACCACGGTGACGAGACCCGCCAACGACGCCACCAGGCGCGTCAGTCCCTCCAGATGGGCGACGCGGAGACGGACGAGGACACCGTGGTCCTCCTCCCCCGGCACGGGATCGGGGAACTCGGCGTCGGCCGCGTAGTCGCCCAGCAGCACGACGGCGCTGGGAGCGACGCGCAGGTCCACGACGAGATCGGAGGCGGAGGCCTCGAAGAGCCGTTCCGAGAGGGTCACCTCGTTGCGGCGCCGGACGATCGGCGTCCCCGTGTCGCGGAGGGAGCGCATCCTGTCGACCCGGAACGTCCTGACGCCCTCGCGGAGGTGGTCCCATCCGCGCAGGTACCAGTCCCGGTCGACCGATTCGAGCACGAAGGGGTCGACGAGCCGGGACTCGGTCTCGCCGCGGGCGCTGCGGTAGTCGAAAGCGACCTGCGTCGCCGAGCCCATCGCTGTCCGCAGGAGCGCTACAGCGCTGTCCGCGCCCGTGCCGCGCGAGACCGCCACCGCGCTCGGGGCCGAGGAGGCGCCGCGTGCGAGCTTCCCCATCAGCGAGGCGATCCTGTCGTTGCCCTGGTTCTCGGGCAGCGCTGCGAGGTACTGCATGCCGGCGATGAGGGCGGCGGCCTCCCGCGCCGAGAACCTCGGCGAGTCGTCGATCGCGACCTGGTGGGTGAGGACGACGTGGTCGTTCTCCTCGAAGTCGTCCCAGCCGATGTCGAAGAGATCGTTCGCCTGGTACTGCGCGGTCTCGCCGGGGATGCCCGAGACGGCGATGAGGCGCACCGCGCGGCGCACCTCCTCCTCCGGGATCTCGAAGTGCGCGGCGACCTCGGCGACGGAGACGCGACCCCGGTCGAGCAGGTAGGGAACGAGGGAGAGGAGGACGGCCAGTCGGTCGCGCGCCTGCAGGGAGCGGGGTCTAGCCACGGGGATCCCCTCCATGGTCGTCCAGGGTGCGGCGGAGGCGGTCGAGGACGCGGCGGCGGAGCTCCTCCGGCTCGAGCACCCGCACCTCGGGACCGTGACCGGCGAGCTCGTCCGCGAGCACGTCCGGGTCGGTGTAGTGCAGGCGCAGCAGGCCCTGGCCCTCGCCCTCGGCCTCGGCACGCCCGCCGAGACGGAGGGCGGCGTCGGAGTCGGGGGCGACGCGCAGGAGCGCGCTGTTGCGCTGCAGGATCTCGTCGAGCTGGGCGAGAGCGGTCGCCGCGTGGTCCCCCTCCGCGGGAGGCGCGGTGCGGCCGGTGGACGCGACCGGCCCGACGATCCGCGACAGGAGGAAGGTCCGCGTGCCCTCGGCGCCCTCGTCCCAGCCGTGGAGGTGCCAGCGCCCCTGGTGGTTCACCAGGGCGCGGGGCTGCACGGTGCGCATGCGCGGCTCCTCGCCGCCGGGCTTCAGATAGGGGAAGCGGACGACCTGGCCGCGGTCGAGCGCGGCGTTGAGCGGCTCGAACGAAGCCTCGCGGACCCGGATCGAGGGGCTGATGCCGATGACGGGGTCGACGGACTCGACCCCGATCGAGCGCAGCTTGATCAGCGCGCGCCGCGACTCCGCCGAGAGCGTCCCCTCGCGCCAGACCGCCCCGGCCAGGCGGAGCAGCGCGAGCTCCTCCGGATCGAAGGTCAGGTCGGCCGGGAGGTCGTAGCTGCGCTTCGCGATGCGGTACCGGACGGTCTGGGTGTTGCCCGGGTCGCCCGGGGCGTCGACCGTCTCGATCGGGATGCCCAGCTCGCGCAGGTCGTCCTTGTCGCGCTCGAACTGGCGCTCGAGCGAGGTCCGGTCGCCCCGGCCCACCCGCTGCCGGTAGCCCTGCACCGTCGAGAGGACGTCGGCCTTCGTCAGTCCGTTCTCGGCCGCGACGAGCGCGAGCACGAGGTTGAACAGACGCTCCTCGGCCGGGACGCGGCTCGAGGACGGGGCGTCGGAAGGCACGCCCTCCAGTCTAGGGCCGGGCCCGGTCAGACCTTTCCGAGGATGTCGGCGACGAAGATCAGCGTCGCGCCGCCGGGGATCCCGCCCTGAGGGGAGCCCTGGTCGCCGTAGCCCTGGTCCGGCGGGATGACCGCGATGACCTGGGATCCGACGGGCTGGCCGATGAGGGCGTCGGCGAATCCGGCGATGACTCCGCCCTGGGTGGTCGAGCCGTCGGCGGCAGTGAACACGGCGGGAGCGCCCTTCTCCCAGCTGGAGTCGAACACCTTCCCGTCGCTCCACTGCCAGCCGGTGTAGGCCACGACGACCTGGTCGCCCTCGGCGACGACGTCGCCGTCGCCCTTCTTGAGCTGGGCGATGCGGAGGTCGGACGGTGCGTCGCCGGAGGGCTTCGCGAGCCCCGGGCGTCCGTCGTCGCCGAGCGTCACCGTCGGGAAGCCGTCGGGCGCGGGCTGGGCGGCGCCGTTCGCGCGGGCCAGCGAGGCCTCGCGGACGTCCGCGACGAGCACGAGTGTGTCGTCCTCCGAGATGCCGAGCTGCGACGAGGACTGGCCGAAGCCGTCCTCGGGGGCGATCGCGATGGCGACGCGCGAGCCGACCTGCGTGCAGAGGAGGCCCTCGTTCAGGCCGACGAGCCCGGCTCCGCCGACGCCGAAGCGGGCGGTGCTCGACCCGTCGTAGGGCGAGGTCTCGAGGACCGTGCCGTCCGCGCCGTTGACCAGGGTGTAGTCGATGGTGACGAGCTGGCCCTTCTCGAGCGGTGCGCCCGAGCCCTCGATGAGGGTGCTGACCTGCGTGCCGTCCGCCTTCAGCGGCGTCGGGACGCTGACGTCCGGCTTCGCTCCGAAGTCGCCCGTGGCGCTGACCGCCGCCGAGGAGTCGCCGGAGGAGAACGGAGCGTCGCAGTCCGCCTGCGAGGAGGACGCGGTGCATCCGGTGAGAGCGGCGACGATGCCGATGCCGGCGATGAGCGCGGTGGTCCTGCGCACGGGTCCTCGATTCGAGAGAAGGGGAGCGGTGACGCCCGGGGTGGAGACGGCCCGGAGGCCGGGAACAGCTTAGAGGATGCCCTCGTCGTCGGGCTCCGCGGTCTCCTCGCCGAACCCGCGGGCCCGGGAGAGCTCGGCGCTGGTGGCGGACTCGCGGACCCGCTTGCGCAGGCTCTTGGGGCTCACGGCGCGCTCGCCGAGCGCGCCGGGGGTCCAGGCCTCCACGTCCTCGTCGCTGAAGTCCGTCTTCGACGGGCGGCGCTTGAGCTCGGGGAGCACGGTGTCCCGAGCGAGCCGACGAGCGGTGATGAGGAAGCCGGTGTGGCCGATCATCCGGTGGTCCGGCCGGACCGCGAGGCCCTCGACGTGCCAGCCGCGAACCATGGTCTCGTTCGACGACGGGTTCGTGAACAGGCCCGAGGCGCGGATCGCCTCCGCCGTCCGCGAGAGCTGCGTGACGGTGGCCACGTAGCAGAGGAGCACTCCCCCGGGCGTGAGAGCCTCGGCGGCGACGTCGAGGCACTCCCACGGCGCGAGCATGTCGAGCACGACGCGGTCGGCCTCGCCGGACGGGACCGTGCCGGGCAGCGCCTCGACGAGGTCGCCGACGGTGACGCTCCAGTTGTCGGGCGTGTAGCCGAGGAAGGTCTCGATGTTCGCCCGTGCGACATCCGCGAACTCCTCGCGCCGCTCGAACGACGACAGCCGGCCGGTCGGACCCACCGCCCGCAGCAGCCAGAGCGAGAGCGCGCCGGAGCCGACACCGGCCTCGACCACGCGGGCGCCGGGGAAGACGTCGGCGAGGGCGAGGATCTGGGCCGCGTCCTTCGGGTACACGATCGCCGCGCCGCGGGGCATCGACATCACGAAGTCGGCGAGGAGGGGGCGCAGCGCGAGGTGCTCGACGCCGACGGTGTTGGTCACCACCGAGCCGTCGGGCAGCCCGATCACCGTGTCGTGCTCGATGCCGCCCCGGTGCGTGTGGAACACCTTGCCGGGAACGAGCGTGATGGTGTTCATCCGCCCCTTGGGTCCCGTCAGCTGGACGCGGTCCCCCGCGCGGAAGGGTCCGGAATGCTGCAGTGCCTCACCGGTCATCGGCGGGCCTCCGTCTCGGTCGTGGCCGGGCCGGAGCCGCGGTGCTCGGAGGACACCGTCGCGAGGTCCGCGACGGTGCGGCCCGCGAGAGTGGGCCAGAGGGCGTAGGGGGCGGCGGGGTCCAGCTCCAGCTGGTGCGGGACGCCGATCGCCGCGGCTCCGGAGGCGACGGCCGCGCCGAGGCCCGTGAGGGAGTCCTCGATCGCGACGCAGGCGGCGATGTCGACACCGAGGGTGCTCGCGGCGAGGAGGTACGCCTCGGGGTGGGGCTTGCTGCGCTCGACCATGTCGCCGCTGACGACGGCGGCGAAGGCGGGGAACGGGATCCGGTCCACGACGGCCGCGGCCATCCGCGAGATCGACATCGTGACCAGCGCCTGCGGCACCCCCGCCTCGGACACCGCGCGCAGCAGCTCGAGCGCGCCCGGTCGCCACGGGATGCTCACGGCCAGCTGGTCGACGACCTCGTCGGTCATCCGGTCGATGATCGCGTCGACGGAGAGGTCGACGCCCTTGCCCTGCAGGATGCGGGCGGCGGCGGGCAGGCCCGAGCCGACGAGTCCCATCGCGTCCTCATGGGTCCACACTCCGCCGAAGGAGGAGACGAGCGCGTGCTCCGACGCCATCCAGTACGGCTCGGTGTCGACGAGGGTCCCGTCCATGTCCCAGAGGACGGCGGCGGGGGCCGACGCTCCTCCGAGCGGCTCGGAGGTCAGCGGCCGGGCGGAGGTCTCGGGAGTCACGAGCGACCATGGTACCGGCAGGGCCGCGCCCTTCCCCGGCCGCGGGCCGAGAGCGAACAGCGCGGCCGATCCCGCCGGACGGGACGGGCGGGGCCGGGGGCGGTCCTATCCTGGACGGAGGGACAGGCGCGGTGTGCGCTCCCCGCACATCGAGCCGAACGCGGAGATCCTGCCTATGAACGTGATCACGGGGAACGTCCTGGTCGTGGCCTTCGAGGGCTGGAACGACGCCGGGGACGCCGCCAGCGGCGCGCTGCGGCTGGTCAAGGACGCCGGGGAGTACGTCCCCCTCTTCGCCGTCGACGCCGAGCAGTACTACGACTTCCAGTACACCCGCCCCATGCTCTCGATCGGCGAGGACGGCCGCCGCAGCCTCGCCTGGCCCGGCACCCAGATCTTCGGCCCGGCCGACACCTCGGTCGACGCCGAGAGCGCGCTGTACCTCATGATCGGCACCGAGCCCTCGCGCAGCTGGAAGAGCTTCGCGGCCGAGGTCGTCGACGCCATGCTCGCGATCGACATCTCCGCCGTCGTCTTCCTCGGCGCGATGCTCGCCGACGTCCCGCACACCCGGCCGATCTCCATCTTCGCCTCGAGCGAGAACGCGGAGCTGCGGAGCTCGTTCGAGCTCGAGCGCTCCAGCTACGAGGGGCCGGTCGGCATCCTCAGCGTGATCGGCGAGGCCGCACAGAAGGTCGGCATCCCCGCCGTCTCGATCTGGGCCTCCGTCCCGCACTACGTGCACAACGCGCCCTCGCCCAAGGCGATGCTGGCGCTGCTCGAGAAGCTCGAGGAGGTCGTCGGCCTGGCGATCCCCCGCGGCGACCTCGTCGAGGAGGCGGAGGAGTGGGAGCGCGGCATCGACGCCCTCGCCGCCGAGGACGAGGAGATGGCGTCGTACATCGCCCAGCTCGAGCAGGCGCGCGACACCGTCGACTCGCCGGAGGCGAGCGGCGAGGCGATCGCCCAGGAGTTCGAGCGCTACCTGCGCCGCCGCGGCGACGGCCGCTCCGGCGAGGAGCCCTGGCGGCCGTAGCCTCCACCGGCGCCCGCTCGTCCGAGACGGTCGTCGATCACTGGACTGTTCCCGACCGATGACCCTCCCGGCCGCCCTGACGGGACTCGCCCCTGACGGGACTCGCCCCTGACGGGACTCGAGCCGTACAGGACTCGAGGCTTACGGGACTCTAGCCGTACGGAACTCGAGCCGTACGGAACTCGAGCCTTAAGGGGTTCAGGCCGGGCGCACCCCGAGCAGGGCGTCGACCGCGTCGCGCAGGAGCGACGGGTCGTCCACGCCCTCGGTCAGTGCGGCGTCGACGACGGCGAGGGCGGCCGGAGTGCCGAGGTCGTCGGCCAGCGCCTCGCGCAGCTGCGCCAGCACCTCGAGCGCCGAGCGCGGTCCCACGGCGGCGAGGGCCGCCTCCCAGCGCACCAGGCGCGCCTCGGCCGACGGCAGGTCCTCGGGCAGCCACTCCCAGTCGGAGCGGTAGTGGTGCGCGAGGAGCGCGAGGCGGATCGCCCGCGGGTCCGCGCCCTCGCTCCGCAGACGGGAGACCAGCACCAGGTTCCCGAGCGACTTGCTCATCTTCTCGCCCTGGTAGGCGACCATCCCGGCGTGCGCGTAGGCGCGGGCCAGAGGACGGCCGGACAGCGAAGCGGCGTGGCCGGCGCTGAACTCGTGGTGCGGGAAGACCAGGTCGCTGCCGCCGCCCTGCAGGGTGAACTCGGGTCCGAGCCGGTCGAGGGCGATCACCGAGCACTCGATGTGCCAGCCCGGACGGCCGCGGCCGACCTCGGCGTCCCAGGCGGGCTCGTCGGCGCGCTCGGCCCGCCAGAGCAGCGGATCTAGGGGGTCGCGCTTGCCGGCGCGCTCCGGGTCGCCCCCGCGCAGCGCCGAGAGGCGGGCCATCGACTCCGCGTCGAGCCGGCTCTCGCTGCCCAGGTGCCAGACGGCGCTCTCGGCCGCGGCGATGTCGTAGTAGAGGTCGCTCGCGCCCTCCTCCGCCGCGTCCGGAGCAGCGACGCGGTAGGCGACGCCGTCGCGCTCCAGGCGGGCGACCGCTTCCGCGATGGGATCCACGGTCTCGGTGACTCCGACGTAGTGCTGCGGAGGCAGGACGCGCAGGGCGGCCATGTCGCCGCGGAACAGCTCGACCTGCTCCTCGGCGAGGTCGCGCCAGTCGACGCCGGTGGCCGTCGCACGCTCGAGCAGCGGGTCGTCGACATCGGTCACGTTCTGGGCGTACTCGACCGTGTAGCCCGCGTCGAGCCAGACGCGCTGGACCGTGTCGAAGGCGAGGTAGGTCGACGCGTGCCCGAGGTGGGTGGCGTCGTAGGGCGTGATGCCGCAGACGTAGAGGCTCGCGACTCCGCTGGGCGCGTCGAGCTCGACGGGGCCGGCGGTCGCGGTGTCGTGCAGGCGCGGTGCGCTCCCCCGGCCGGGCAGGGCGGGGACGTCGGCGGCGGTCCAGGCGCGCATCTAGGCGGCGATCAGGCCGGTGGCGAGCGCGACCATCAGGACGACGCCGAGGACGATGCGGTACACGACGAACGGGAGGAAGCTGCGGCGGGAGATGTAGCTCATGAAGAACGCGATCACGACGAAGCCGACCACGAACGCGACGATGGTCGCCACGAGGGTCTCGAGCCCGCCGACCTGGACCTGGTTCGGGAGCACGACCGGGTCGCTGATGCTCTTGTACAGCTGGTAGAGACCGCTGCCGAACACCGCGGGGATCGCGAGGAGGAAGGAGTAGCGCGCCGCCGCCTTGCGCTCGTAGCCGAGGAAGAGGCCGGCGGTGATGGTGCCTCCCGAGCGCGAGACGCCGGGGATCAGGGCGAGCGCCTGCGCACCTCCGAAGATCAGGCCGTCGCGGACGCCCAGGTCGCGCAGGCGGCGCTTCTTCGCGCCGACCGCGTCGGCGATGCCGAGCAGGATTCCGAAGAGGATGAGGGTGGTGGCCACCACCCACAGGGAGCGGAGGGTCGTCTCGATCGCGTCCTGGAAGACGAGGCCGAGGACGATGATCGGAAGGCTGCCCAGGATGATGAGCCAGCCCATGCGGGCGTCCGGGTCCGAGCGCGGGATCCGGCCGACGAGGGAGCGCGCCCAGTGCGACACGATCCGCACGATGTCGCGCCAGAAGTAGATGATGACGGCGGTCTCGGTGCCCAGCTGCGTGATCGCGGTGAAAGCGGCTCCGGTGTCGCGGCCGCCGAGACCGGGCAGCAGCTCGCTGACGATCCGGAGGTGGGCGCTGGAGGAGATGGGGAGAAATTCGGTCAGACCCTGGACGAGTCCCAGGATCAGCGCGTCGAGCAGGCCCATGCGTCACTTTCGAGGAGGGCTGGGGCGTCGTCGGCCAGCAGTCGGTCGGGATCGGTCGGTGCTGACCCGGTCCGCGGCGCCGTCAGGAGCTCAGCAGGAGATCGGTCAGGACCTTCCTGCCAAACACTAGTGCGTCCAGTGGAACGCGCTCGTCGACCCCGTGGAACAGCGCCGGGAAGTCCAGGGACGACGGCAGCTGGAGCGGCGCGAACCCGTATCCGGTGATGCCGAGCGTCGAGAGCGCCTTGTTGTCGGTGCCTCCGGAGAGCAGGTACGGGAGGACCTCGGCGCCCGGATCGAACCGGCGGATCGAGGCGGCCATGCTCTCGACGAGGGGGCCGGCGAAGGGCACCTCGAGTCCGATGTCGCGGTGCTGGACGAGGATGTCGACGTGCTCGCCCGCGAGGACCTTCAGCCGCTCGAGCACGGAATCCTCCTCGCCGGGGAGGACGCGCACGTCGATGGTGGCCTCCGCGGTGTCCGGGATGACGTTGGCCTTGTAGCCGGCCGACAGCATCGACGGATTGGCGGTGGTGCGCAGCGTCGCGGCGATGAAGCGCGAGGCGGTGCCGGTGGCGAGTGCCAGCTCCTCCGGAGTGCTGCGCTGAGGGTCGTGGCCGAGCAGGCGGGCGACCTCGTCGAGCAGCTCGCGCGTGGTGTCGGTGAGGCGGGTGGGCCACTCCTCGCTTCCGATGCGGGCGATCGCCTGCGCCAGCCGGGTGACGGCGTTCTCGGAGTTGATCTGCGAGCCGTGCCCCGCCGTGCCGTGCGCGCGGAGGGTCAGCCACATCAGCGCCTTCTCGCCCGTCTGCACGAGATAGGCGCGCTTGCCGGCCAGCTCGATCGAGTAGCCGCCGACCTCGCTGATCGCCTCGGTCGCTCCGGCGAACAGCTCGGGCCGCTCACGGGCCAGGAATCCCGATCCCCGCACGCCGCCCGCCTCCTCGTCGGCGAAGAAGGCGATGACGAGGTCGCGGGAGGGGCGCCTCCCCTCGCGGAGGATGTCGCCGAGCGAGGCGAGGATCATCGCGTCCATGTTCTTCATGTCGACCGCGCCGCGGCCCCAGAGCATGCCGTCCTTGATCTCGCCGCCGAACGGGTCGACGCTCCAGTTGTCGGCGATGGCGGGCACCACGTCGAGGTGCCCGTGGACGACGAGGGCGCCGCGCTCGCGGTCCTCCCCCGCGACCCGCGCCACGACGCTCGTGCGCCCCGGGTCGGAGTCGATCAGCTCGGGCTCGAGGCCGAGGTCGCGCAGCTTCGCCGCGACGTACTCCGCTGCCGGGCGCTCCGGCTCCGCCTTCCCGTCGCCGTAGTTGCTGGTGTCGAAGCGGATGAGATCGCGCGCGATGAGCGCCGTCTCGTCGAGGGTGCTGTCGGTCACGGGCGCGCTGTCGATGCTGTCGGACATGCGGGCAACGGTACCGGCGCGGGCTCGACGGCGCGCGGAGGTCGGTGGGCCGGGAGGTGGCGTGAGAGGCTCCGGAACCGTGCTAATGTCTTCTTCGGCCGCGGAAACGCAGGTCGAAGGAAACACTCGTCCGGGTGGCGGAAATGGCAGACGCGCTAGCTTGAGGTGCTAGTGCCCGTATAGGGCGTGGGGGTTCAAGTCCCCCCTCGGACACACTGATCGGAACCCCTCGTCTCTCTTCGGAGAGGCGGGGGGTTCCGTCGTTCCCGGCACCGTCCCCTCCTCGCGCCGGCGGGAGGGATGCTGTGGGCGGAGAGTGCAGACGCCCCGGCTCCTCACGAGGAGACGGGGCGGCTGCTGCATCGGACGGGCGCTTCTGCAGCGGACGGGCGCTCCTGCACCGCAGGGCCCTCCCGCACAGACCGTGCCTCGGCGTCAGACGCCTGCTGTCGTCGGCGACCAGCCGAGAGCCGGAGCGATCGATTCCACGACAGTGCGCAGGAGCCGCGCGTTGTACTCGACCCCGAGCTGGTTGGGAACGGTGAGCAGCAGCGTGTCCGCCTCCTGCACGGCGGCGTCCGCAGCGAGCTCGGCGGCGACGGCGTCCGGCTCGCCCGTGTAGCTGCGGCCGAAGCGGGCGCGGACGCCCTCGAGGGTGGCGACCTGGTCCTGCTCACCGCGGCCGCCGAAGTACAGGCGGTCGAGATCGCTCGTGATCGGGAGGACGCTGCGCGAGACGGAGACGCGCGGGGTGCGCTCCCAGCCCGCCTCGCTCCACGCGGCGCGGTACTCGCGGATCTGGCGGGCCTGCAGCTCGTCGAAGGGCACGCCCTCCTCCTCCAGGAGCAGGGTCGACGACTGCAGGTTCATGCCCTGCTCGGCTGCCCAGCGCGCGGTCGCGAAGCTGCCGGCACCCCACCAGATCCGGTCCTCGAGGCCGGGCGAGCGCGGCTCGATCGAGAGCGGGAGCGACTGGCGCGTCATCGCCGGATCCGACAGCGCGACCGGCGCCCCGGCGAGCGCTTCCCGGAGGATCCGCACCTTCTGCCGGGCGAGGTCGGCGTCGGTCATCCCCTCCGGGGGGACGAAGCCGAACGCCGCGGACCCGCGCAGGGCGGTCTCGGGCGATCCCCGGCTGACCCCGAGCTCGAGCCGGCCGTCGGAGATCAGGTCGGTGGCGGCCGCCTCCTCCGCCATGTAGAGCGGGTTCTCGTAGCGCATGTCGATGACCCCGGTGCCGATCTCGATGCGGCGGGTGCGCGCGGCGATCGCCGCCAGCAGCGGGAACGGCGAGGCGAGCTGCGGCGCGAAGTGGTGCACGCGCACGTAGGCGCCGTCGATGCCGATCTCCTCCGCCGCCTCCGCGAGCTCGATCGTCTGGAGGAGGACGTCGCGAGCCGAGCGGGTCTGAGACCCGGGGACCGACTGGTAGTGGCCGAAGGAGAGGAAGCCGATGCGCGAGACCATGCCTGCCTCAGCGCCCGGGGGTCCCCCGCTATTCCCGGAGGGTGTGCACGGCGGTCGCCGAACCGCGACAGCGCTCCCGAGGAGTCCTCAATACACGTATGGTGGGTCGCGTGCCCGCTGATCGGGGCGGAGAGGGGTCGTCGTGGAGCCGATGGTCGGTCGCCTCGGGGCGACTCTCGGGGTCGCCATGCAGACGATCAGCGGGTCGCAGGTGCAGGCAGGCGCTCTCCGTCCGCAGCGGAACCGGTCGCCCGGTCGCGTCTCCGCGTCAGTGCGCCTCGAAGTCGGCGGAGACCGAGGCGGTGACCTCGATGTCCTCCGGCTTGAGGGCCAACGGCTCCTCAGGAGAGGAGAACGTCTTGGCGCGGCTCATCATCGCCGAGCCGCCCTCGATGCGCGTGTGCGGCCGCAGTCCCGGCTCGAAGAGGGTCAGCACCCGCACCTCGGTCAGGCCGAGAGCCGCCGCATAGGCCTCGGCCCGCTCGCGCGCGTCGCGGACGGCAGCGGTGCGGACCTCGCGCTCGATGCCCGAACGTCGTGCCGCCGTCACGTCCCAATCGACCCCCGAGATCTGGATCCCCGGCACCTCCGAGATCGAGCCGACCCAGCGCCCGAGGGCCGCGAAGTCCCGGTACTTCACCCGGACCCCGGCGGCCGCGACATGGAACAGCTGCGTGACGTCCGAGTCCTTGATGTACCGGCGGATCGAGGAGACCGAGATCTGATCGGAGGACCACCAGGTGGCGGCGCCGGACGCCTGCTCGGCGGCCGCCTCCTCACGGACCCGCGCGTGCAGGGCGGTGACCTCGGCGAGCGCCTGGGGCCGGGATCGCGACTCGCGCCGGATCTCGAGGCGGACGGTGCCCCGCTCGGCGGGGTGGAAGTGCTGGGCGAGACCGGCGACGGTGATGGTGACCATGGCCCCATCGTGCCGTACGCACCCCGTCAGCTCCGAGCGGCGAGCATCTCCCTGATGCGGTCGGCGAGGGCCCGCTCCGTCGTCAGGTTGCTGACCAGCTGGGCTCGGTGCCCCCCGCAGGCGCCCGGGAGGGGAGCTCCGCTGCTCGGGTCGACCCGGCTCAGCAGTGCCCGCTCCCCCTGGGCGATCGAGGCCTCGAGCAGGGCGAGCCGCCGCTCGAGCCTCTCGGTCTCGAAGCTCTCGGGCGTGATGTCGGACTCGCGGAAGTGGCCGGCTGTGGAAGTGGGGACGCTCATCGATGATCCGTTCCGTCGGGGGCGCCCAGGAGCGGCGCCATCACCAGGAAGACACCGGAGAACGGCGATCATGACGCGAAGGCGCGAAATGCACTGAGACGTGGCGCGCCACCGGCGGTCAGGAGCGGAAGACGGCCAGGTTCTCGTTCTCCACGATGGCGAGGGTGCGGACGAGGCGGGTGTAGCGCTCGACGAGCTCGCCCTCCCCCGCGCCCTGTCCCAGCAGGGCCGAGATGCTCTCGGCAGGGAAGAGGGAGACGATCTCCATCGCGACGGCCCGCGCGTGCTCGGAGGAGAGAGTGCGCGCGTACTCCAGAGCGCGGGTCAGCTGCGGCCTCTCCTCCCCCTCCGGACTCGCCGACGGCGCCGTCGTGGCGGCATGCCCGAGGACCGCCACGAAGACGCGAGCGATCTCGTCGACCCGGAGTGCGCGGACCAGGGTCAGCAGGCGCGAGGAGACGCGGGAGACGCCGCGCGCGAGGAGCTCTCCGCTGAGGGCGCGCACCTCGATCACGTCGCCGCCGCCGAACTCGCCGGAGACGCGCTTGATGCCCGAGGCGAACAGACTCGAGCCGGCTCCGATGCTCCGCTCGGCCTCGAGGTTGATCTCGACGCGGCCGCGGCCGGTGGCCACTCCGGAGATCCAGCGCTGCTCCACGGGCGGATGCGCGTGCACGGCGCGGACGAGGGTGCCCGGGCCCGGCCCTCCCAGGGCGCCCAGGATGACCTCGGGGGTGCGCGCCCCAGCGATCCTGGTCGAGACGCCGTTGTGCGCGGCGAGCTCGGCGGCCCGCAGCTTGGATCGGATGCCCCCTCGGCCGGTACCGCCCTTCTGCACGCCGATGCGGCGCAGCTCCGAGATGCCCAGCTCCTCGAGGTGCACCCCCTCGGCGATGCTGCCGGCGAAGACGCCGGGGACGTCGGTGAGCAGCAGCAGCAGGTCCGCGCCGAGGAGCATCGCCAATCCGCCGGCGACGCCGTCGTTGTCCGAGCCGGCGGAGTCGATCGTGTCGTTGCCGTTGACCACGGGCACGACTCCGGCGTCGAGGGCGTGGCGGATCGCCTCGGCGACGTGTGCCATCTGCCGGGGAGAGGCGAGGTCGGACTCGCCGATGAGGATCTGAGCGACCAGGGCGCCCGAGAGCTCGGCCACCGAGCGGTAGAAGCCCATCAGGACGGTCTGGCCCACCGCTGCCGCCAGGCGGGCGCTGATCGGCTCCTCCTGTGAGCGGGCGAAGAGCGCCCGGCCCGAGGAGACGGCGCCGGAGGAGACCAGCACGACGTCCCAGCCCAGCGCGCGGGCGGCGAAGGCGCTCTCGAGCGCGCTGGCCAGGAGAACGGGATCCGGACCCGACTGCTTGGTGACCGAGCTGGACCCCATCTTGACCACGAGGGTCCTTCTGCGCGGCGCGGCCGGGGCGGTGGCGTCGGAGTCGGCGGGGTCGAGCAGGGCGTCGGACATGGCTCCCATGGTAGAGGCGCGGCAGGAGGCCCTCCCTCGCCGAGACCCGGTGGAGAACGCCCCAGGACGGGGATGTCGGAGGCGAATGCGAGACTGCCCGGGACGCCTGGAACCTCCTCCTCAGTGCGCCTCGCCGGGCGGTCGCGGAAGGGTCCGAGCGGCTCGCCGGTGGATGTCGGTGGCGATTGACATACTCGAACACATGTTCGAACATGGGCAGATGAGCCCCCCTTCATCCCTCGTCTCCGCGGAGACGGCCGAGGCCGCAGAGCCCCTTCTGCGGCAGCTCGCGTCGGTGAAGGAGCTGCAGTCCCGAATCCGGGACATGCAGGCGACCACTCTCGAGACCAGGAGCCTCGCCACCCTGCCGGCCTTCTCCTCCGTGCTCCCGGGCGGCTCGCTCAAGCAGGGTGCCGCCTACTCGGTGGAGGGCTCGATGAGTCTGGCGATGGGGCTGCTCGCCGGCCCGTCCGCCGAGGGCTCGTGGTGCGGCGTGGTGGGCGTCCCGGAGTTCGGGGCCGAGGCCGCGGCCGGCATGGGGATCGACCTCGAGCGCCTGGTGCTCGTGCCCGCACCGGCCGAGCACTGGCTCACCGTCACCGCCGCTCTGGTCGATGTGCTGACCGTCGTGCTCACCCGTCCGCCCGCCTCCGTCTCCTCGGCCGACGTCTCGCGTCTGGGAGCACGACTGCGCCAGCGGGGTGCCGCGCTCGTGGTCCTCGGCGAGTGGCCCCAGGCCGAGGCGCGGCTCAGCATCCGCAGCAGCCGCTGGGAGGGGCTCGGCGACGGCCACGGCTACCTGCGCTCCCGGGAGGCGATGGTCGATGTGGTCGGCCGGGCCGGCACCCGGGTGCGCACGGTGCGGATGAGCATGCCCGGCGTCGAGAGCGCCTTCGGCTCCCGGGTCGAGCACGGCCGCCTGCACGAGCGGGCGGTCTGAGATGGCGAGCGCACCCGAGCTGCGGCGGACGATCCTCGTCTGGTGCCCCGACTGGCCCCTCCTCGCGGCCGCCGCCGACGCCGGCCTCGGCGACGAGCACCCCCTGGCCCTCACGGAGAAGAGCCTGGTCTTCGCCTCCTCCCCCGCTGCCCGGGCGGAGGGGGTCCGGCGGGGCATGCGCGTGCGCGAGGCGCAGTCCCGTTGCACGGGTCTCGCCGTCCTCCCGTACGACCCGGTGCTCGACCACCGGGCGTTCGAGCCGCTCATCCAGGCGCTCGAGGAGATCACCCCGGGCGTCCAGCTGATCCGGCCCGGTCTGTGCGCGATCCGTGCCCGCGGTCCGCGCCGCTACTACGGGAGCGAGCAGAGCGCGGCCGAGGCGATCCTGCAGCGGCTGGCCGAGCTGGGTCTTCCCGACGCCCGCATCGGGATCGCCGACGGGCTCTTCGCCTCCGAGCTCGCCGCGAAGCACTCCGGCCGCCCCGTCGCCGTCGTGCCCCCAGGAGCAGCGGCAGACTTCCTCGCCCCGCTCCCGCTCGACGCCCTCGAGACCGAGTCCGTCGCAGCCCCTGCCCGTGCTCCCCGCCGGGGGGACGACCTGGTGGCGCTCCTGCGCAGACTCGGCGTCCGCACCCTCGGCGCCTTCGCCGCCCTCCCTCGCGAGGACGTCGCCGCCCGGTTCGGACCGGAGGGCGCCCACGCGCACCTCCTCGCCGCCGGTGCGGAGTCGGAGACGGTGGTGCCCCGGCTCCCGCCGGAGCGCCTCGACCGGGCGATGGAGTTCGAGCCCCCTCTGGACCGCATCGACCAGGCCGCCTTCGCCTTCCGCGTCCCCGCGGAGGAGTTCGTCGCAGGGCTCACCCGCGCACAGCTGGTCGCGACCGCCATCCGCATCGAGGTCGTCAGCGAGCGCGGTGAGGTCTCCTCCCGGAGCTGGCTGCACCCGAGATGGTTCACCCCGGGCGACGTGCTCGACCGGGTCCGCTGGCAGCTGCAGGGCAGCGGGGAGATCGACACCGGTCTCGGAGCGCCGATCTCGCGGCTGTGCGTCGAGCCCGAGGCGGTCGACGCGATCGGCAACCACGAGCAGGGTCTCTGGGGCACCGCTCCGGAGGAGCGCGTCCACCACGGGCTGAGCCGCGTGCAGAGCATGCTCGGGCACGAGGCCGTGATGACCGCGTCGATCGGAGGGGGTCGATCCCTCCGCGACCGCCAGCACCTGATCCCCTGGGGCGACCGGGAGCCGGGCGACGCACGGCCGAGGACCCTGCCCTGGCCCGGCTCCCTGCCGCCGCCCCTCCCGCCGACGGTCTTCGCGGAGCCCGCGGCCGTGCTCGTCCGCGGACCGAGGGGCGAACCCGTCGCGGTCGACGAGCGCGGCGCCCTCAGCTCCGTGCCCGCCTACTTCACCCCCGGGACCTCTCAGGCACGCCTGGAGCCCCTCGCCGGATGGGCGGGTCCCTGGCCGATCGACGAGCGCTGGTGGGATCCGAGCACCGCCGTCCGCTACGACCGCTTCCAGGTGGTCGACGCCGCCGGTGTCGCCTGGCTGCTGCTCTGCCTCGACGGGGTCTGGGCAGCAGAGGCCCGCTACGACTGAACCGGAGCATCCCTCCACCACCGCGAACGAGCACCGAAGGAGCCCCGATGGGCTGGAACAACCCGCCGATCCCCTGGTCGGAGTTCGAGCGCCGCCTCTCCAGCGGCAAGCGCGCCGACGGCACGGTCGTCCGGGGCGACGGCGGCGACAGTCCGGCCTGGTCGCACAAGCGCCCCGCCTACGTGGCAGGGGACGACGTCCGGCCGCCGGCTCATCCGGTGCCCTACGCCGAGCTGCACGCCCACTCCCACTTCAGCTTCCTCGACGGGGCGAGCAAGCCGGAGCAGCTGGTCGAGGAGGCGGTCCGGCTCGGCATCGACACTCTCGCGCTCACCGACCACGACGGCCTCTACGGCATCGTGAGGATGGCCGAGGCCGCGCAGGGGCACGCCGTCCGCACGGCCTTCGGAGCCGAGCTCTCGATCGGGCTCACCTCGCCTCAGAACGGGGTCGCCGATCCGGAGGGGACCCACCTGCTCGTCCTCGCGCGCCGCGAGGAGGGCTACCACCGCCTCGCACGTGCGATCACCACCGCCCAGCTCGCCGGAGCCAAGAAGGGCAAGCCGAGCTACGACCTCGAGGAGCTCGCGCGCGCCGCCGACGGCCACTGGATCGTGCTGACGGGCTGCCGCAAGGGAGCGGTCCGTCAAGCGCTCGCCGCCGCAGGAGTGGCCGCGGCCGAGCAGGAGGTCCGCGAGCTCGTCCGGCTCTTCGGTCCCGCCAACGTCCTCGTGGAGCTGTACGACCACGGGGATCCCCTCGCCTCGCGCGCCAACGACCAGCTGGCGGCGATCGCCGAGAAGCTCCGGCTGCGGACGGTCGCCACCGGGAACGTGCACTACGCCCGGCCGGAGGAGCGCCCCCTCCAGACGGCCCTCGCCGCGGTCAGAGCACGCCGGAGCCTCGACGAGATGGACGGCTGGCTCCCCGCAGCGGGCGGCGCCCACCTGCGCTCCGGCGCCGAGATGGCCGAGCGCTTCGGCCGCTACCCCGGCTCCGTGGAGAACACGGTGCGCGTCGCCGACGAGATCGCCTTCGAGCTCGGCCGAGTCCGGCCCCGGCTGCCGCGCCAGGAGGTCCCCGAGGGGCACACCTCGATGAGTTGGCTGCGCGAGCTCGTGCGCGAGGCCGTGCCGGCCAAGTACCCCCGCGCCGACGCCGACGTCCTCGCGCGCCTCGAGAAGGAGCTCGCGGTGATCGAGCAGAAGGACTTCCCGGGCTACTTCCTGATCGTCCACGACATCGTCCACTACGCCAAGCGGAACGGCATCCTCTGCCAGGGACGCGGCTCGGCCGCCAACTCGGCGGTCTGCTACGTCCTGGGCATCACGGCGGTCGACTCGATCTTCTACGACCTGCCGTTCGAGCGGTTCCTCTCCAGCATCCGCGACGAGGAGCCCGACATCGACGTCGACTTCGACTCGGAGCGGCGCGAGGAGGTGATCCAGTACGTCTACCGGAAGTACGGACGTCTGAACGCGGCCCAGGTCGCCAACGTCATCACCTACCGGCCCAAGTTCGCCGTGCGCGACATGGCCAAGGCCCTCGGATACAGCGCCGGGCAGCAGGACGGCTGGTCGAAGCAGGTCGAGCGGTGGGGGTCCGTCACCGAGAGCACCGACCACGACATCCCCGAGGACGTGGTCGCCCTGACCACCCGGGTGCTGGGCACGCCCCGGCACCTGGGCATCCACTCCGGCGGCATGGTGCTGACCGACCGGCCCGTGGGCGAGGTCTGCCCGATCGAGCCCGCCCGGATGGAGGACCGCACCGTCCTGCAGTGGGACAAGGACGACTGCGCCTGGATGGGCCTGGTCAAGTTCGACCTCCTCGGGCTCGGGATGCTCGCCGCCCTGCAGTACACGTTCGACCTCGTCGCCGAGCACGTCGGCGAGAAGTGGGACCTCTCCACCCTCCCCCGGGAGGAGAAGGGCGTCTACGACCAGCTCTGCCGCGCCGATTCGATCGGGGTGTTCCAGGTCGAGAGCCGGGCGCAGATGGGCACCCTCCCCCGGCTGCAGCCGCGCCGCTTCTACGATCTGGTGATCGAGGTCGCGCTCATCCGCCCCGGCCCCATCCAGGGCGGTGCGGTCCACCCCTACATCCGCCGCAAGCTCGGCGAGGAGCCGGTGACGTACCAGCACCCCCTCCTCGTGACGCCGCTCAAGCGCACCCTCGGCGTGCCGCTCTTCCAGGAGCAGCTCATGCAGGTGGCCGTGGCCGTCGGCGACTGCAACGCGGAGGACGCCGACCTGCTGCGCCGGGCGATGGGGTCCAAGCGCGGGACCGAGAAGATCGAGACCCTCCGCGAGCGGCTCTACCAGGGGATGGCCCGCAACGGCATCACGGGCGAGGTCGCGGACGACATCTACCTCCGGATCCAGGCCTTCGCGAACTTCGGCTTCGCCGAGAGCCATGCGATCAGCTTCGCCCTGCTGGTCTACGCGAGCGCCTGGCTCCGCCTGCACTACCCCGCCGCGTTCACCGCCGCGCTGCTGAGGGCGCAGCCCATGGGCTTTTACGCCCCGCACACCCTGGTCGCCGATGCCCGGCGTCACGGAGTGGAGGTCGTCTCGCCCGACGTCAACCGCTCCCTGGCGCCTCCCGGGCTCGAGGCGAAGGAGGACGCCCCCGCACGCCGGAGGGGCGGCGCCGCCTACGGGAGCGACGACTGCCTCCGCGCCGATCAGCCGCCCACGGGACTGTTCGACCGCACCGAGCACTTCCACACGGACGACCACAGGCGCGACAGCGGCTTCGTGATCCGGCTCGGGCTGGCAGGTGTGAAGGGCATCGGCACCGCGCTCGCCGAGCACATCGTCGCCGAGCGCGAACGCGGCGGACCCTACGCGAGCATGGCCGACCTCTCGCGTCGGGTCGGCACGACCGCGGCTCAGCTGGAGGCCCTCGGCGCCGCGGGCGCCTTCGACTCGCTCGGTCTGCAGCGTCGGCAGGCGCTCTGGGAGGCCGGCACCGCCGCAGGCGACCGCGAGGAGTTCCTCGCCGGCTCCACGGTCGTCGTGCAGCCCCCGCTCCTGCCGATGCTCTCCCCTCAGGAGCGCGTGGTCTTCGACTTCTGGGCCACCGGCATCTCGCCCGACGACCATCCGCTGCGCCACCTCCGCGAGGGGCTAGCTCGCCGCGGCGCCCGCTCCTCGGCCGATCTCCCCGGCATCCCCTCGGGGACCCGGATGGAGGTCGGTGGGGTCGTGATCCACCGCCAACGTCCCTCCACAGCCGGTGGAGTGACCTTCCTCAACCTCGAGGACGAGCACGGGATCCTCAACGTGATCTGCTCCGTCGGAGTATGGAACCGCTACCGCCGCGTGGCCCGCGAGGCACCCGCCCTGCTGGTCAGGGGGATCCTCGAGCGCTCCGACGAGGGGGTGACGAACCTCCTCGCCGACAGGTTCGAGACCCTCACGGTCGGCGCTCGCACCACCTCCCGCAACTTCCGATGACCCCTCAGCGGCACCGCCCGCTCGCCCCACGAGAAAGCGACACCATGACCACTCTCGACCACGCCGCTCCCGCTCCGCACCTCGATGCGCCGCTCCTGAACGACCGCGAGCTGCGCGAGCGCGTCTCCTCGCTGATCGGACCGGCCTACCGCCGGGCCCTGTGGCCGATCTTCCTCGACCGCGACGGCGTGCAGCTGCCGATCCTCTACCCGGTGGACGGACTCCCCGTGCACCCCGACGAGGAGAAGACCGAGCGGATCGTCGCCACCCTCGCCAAGGCCGTGGCGCACCAGGACGTGGGCTCTCTCGCCTTCGCCCTGGAACGTCCCGGGCGCGCCTTCCTCGGCGAGACCGACCGGGTCCTCGCCCGTCACCTGGCGGCAGCGTGCCACAAGCGGGCCATCCCCCTCCGCGCGCTCCTGCTCGTCCACGACGAGGGAGTGCGGGTCGTGACCGCGACGGAGTACGCCGCGGTCACGCTCTGAGCGCTCGGGCCCGAGGCGGCCGTTCAGGACAGCGGCGGCCGGCCACCTGAACAGCCGGCCGCCACGGAGCTCAGGCGCTCAGCGTCACCAGCAGTGAGGAACCGCCGAGATCCACCTCGGTGTCCCCGGGCTGCACCGCGTACTCCCCGACGCCGAGCAGCGTCTCCGCCACCTCCGGCAGGGCGATGCGGGCGGCGGACTCGCCGACGTTGATCGCCACGGTCACCCGACCGCGGCCGAGAGTCAGCCAGCGGGCATCCTCGTCGAAATCCACGCGGAGCGACCCGAAGCGCGGGTCCGTCAGCTCGGGGTAGCGGCGGCGGATCGCCGCCAGCTCGCGGTACACCTCGAGGGTGCGGTCGTGACGCCCCTCCCCGACCTCGGACCAGTCGAGCCGCGAGCGCAGGAACGTCTCCGGGTCCTGCGGGTCGGGCACGACCTCCGGGTCCCAGCCCATCTTCGCGAACTCCTCGATGCGGCCCTTCGCCGTCGCCTCGCCCAGATCCTTCTCCGGGTGCGAGGTGAAGAACTGCCACGGGGTCGACGCCGCCCACTCCTCCCCCATGAACAGCATGGGAGTGAAAGGGCCCAGCAGCGTCAGAGCCGCGGCGATCGCGAGGCGCCCCTCGTCGAGGGTCGCCGTCAGACGGTCGCCGACCGCCCGGTTGCCGATCTGGTCGTGGTTCTGGCTGCAGACCACCAGGCGCCAGGTCGGCATGTGCTCGGTGTCCACCGGACGGCCGTGGTGACGGCCGCGGAACGTCGAGAGGGTGCCGTCGTGGAAGAAGCCCCGGGTCAGCACCTTCGCGAGGGCGCCGAGCGGCGCGAAGTCCTCGTAGTAGCCCGTGGTCTCCCCGGTCAGCGCGACGTGGACCGCGTGGTGGAAGTCGTCGCTCCACTGCGCGTCGAGCCCGTAGCCGTGCGCCTCCCGCGGAGTGATCAGCGTCGGGTCGTTGAGGTCGGACTCGGCGATCAGCGTCAGAGGGCGCCCGACGTGGGCCGACAGCACGGCCACCTCGCTCGCCATCTCCTCGAGCACGTGCACGGCCCGCTCGTCCGAGAGGGCGTGCACCGCGTCCAGGCGCAGGGCGTCGACGTGGTAGTCGCGCAGCCACATCAGAGCGTTGTCGATGATGTACCCGCGGACGGTGTCCGAACCCTCGCCGTCCAGGTTGATCGAGCTGCCCCAGGTGTTGGCCTTCTCGTTCTTGAGGTAGGGGCCGAACTCCGGCAGGTAGTTGCCGCTCGGGCCGAGGTGGTTGTAGACGACGTCCTGGACCACGCCGAGGCCGGCGCGGTGGGCGGCGTCCACGAAGCGCTGGTACGCCTCGGGTCCGCCGTACGGCTCGTGCACGGCGTACCAGAGGACGCCGTCGTAGCCCCAGTTGTGCGTTCCGTTCACCGCGTTGACCGGCAGCAGCTCGATGAAGTCCACGCCGATAGAGCGCAGGTGCTCGAAGCGCTCCGCCGCCGCGTCCAGGGTGCCCTCGGGTGTGAACGTGCCGAGGTGCAGCTCGTAGATGACGGCGCCGGCGAGCTCGCGCCCGGTCCAGGCGGAGTCGCCCCACTCGTGCGCCGAGGGGTCGAACGTGCGCGAGAGCTCGTGCACGCCCTTCGGCTGGCGACGCGAGCGGGGGTCCGGCAGCGGACCGCTGCCGTCCACCCGGTACCCGTAGTCGACCTCGCTGGTGGCCGGGGCCGACGCGGGCGCCCGCCACCATCCGTCGTCTCCGTGGCGGGTCATCGTCAGCGACGAGTCGTCACCGAGAAGGAGCTCGACCGTCGAGGCCTCGGGGGCCCAGACGTCGAACCGCTCGGGCCCGGTCGTCGGGAGTGCGTAGCGGTAGGGAGTCGTGCTGATCACTGCTGTCTCCAGGAGGGGTCGTATCGGTCTGCGGTGCGGTGGCGGAACCGGTCAGGAGACCGGGGCGAGCAGCGCCACGGGGTAGTCGGCGAGGATCTCGGCGACCGGAGTCACTCCTCCCGCGAAGGTGCGGCCGGTGAGGACGTCCTCCATCGGGTGCCCGGGCAGGACCACGACCGTGCCGTTCCACCCGCCCGAAGCGGCGAGGCCCTCGGGGAGCCGGGTCGCGACGGTCAGCGCGCCGCCGCGGTCGAAGGCGATCGCGTGCTCGGCGGCGGGCCCGATCGCAGGGACGGCGGCGTAGCGGGTGAACAGCTCGGGGCGGTCGCGGCGGAGCCGGAGGGCGCGCGAGGTGACGAGGAGCTTCGCGGCTCCCTCGGCGTCGATCGCGGGCTTCCAGCCGCCGTCGATCCGCTCCAGCAGCGCTCGACGCTGCCCGAAGTCGACCTCGCGGCGGTTGTCCGGGTCGACGAGGGAGGTCTCCCAGAGCTCGCTGCCCTGGTAGACGTCCGGGATGCCCGGGGCGGTGATCTGCACGAGCTTCGCGGCGAGGCCGTTCGACCAGCCGGCGGCCGACACCCGCTCGACGGTCTGCTCGACCAGCCGGCGGACGGCGGGCTCGTCGAACGCCGCGTCGATCGCCGCGTGCATCCGCTTCTCGAACTGCTCGTCAGGAGCGGTCCAGTGCGTCGAATCGTCGGCCTCGCGCGACGCCTTCTCGGCGTAGGCGTGCAGGCGCTCGCGGCTCGCGGGCCAGGTCCCCACGACGGCCTCCCAGAGCAGGTGCTCGATCGGGCCGTCGCCGAAGCCGACGAGGGCGTGGAGCTCGCGGAGCGTCGCCGCCCACGCCTCCGGGTCCTCGGCCAGTGCGGTGATGCGGGCACGGGTGTCCTCGCCGCGCTTCGTGTCGTGGGTCGAGAGCGTGGTGAGCGAGGCGGGGAACGAGGCCTGGCGCACGGCCTGGCGGCGGTGGAACTCGACCAGGTCGATCGCGAACTCGTCCGGGTCCGCTCCGACCTCGTTCAGCGAGGTGAGGCGGCTGAAGCGGTAGAACGCCGTGTCCTCGACGCCCTTCGCCATCACCATGCCGGAGGTCTGCTGGAAGCGCACGGACACCGGCGTGCCGGTCTCGCCGAGCGCCGCGGCGACCTCGTCGATGGTCGCGCGGATCTCGGGACGGCGGCGCACGGCATCGACGCGGGCGTGCTCGAGGTGCTCCGCTCCGTAGGGGAGGTAGCTGCGGTAGACCGGGTAGGTCGCCAGGAGCTCCGCCAGCGCGTCGTCCGCTCCCTCGATGCCGGGGATCAGGCGGGCCAGCCGCAGGACCTCGGAGCGGAGGATGCCGTCGGCGATGCCGCGCTTGGTGTCGTGGATGAGGTCGGCCCACTGCAGCGGGGCGCCCTTTCCCGTGAGCTCGGCGTCGAGGCCCTCCAGCACGGGGCGGGCGTCGGGGTCGACCAGGATGCGGTCGACGTCGGCCAGGGCGTCGTAGCCCGTGGTGCCGACGGTCGCCCAGTGCGGCGGGAGCTCCTCGTCGCCCTCGAGGATCTTCTCGACCCAGACCGGGGCGCCGCCGATCGCGCGGGCCAGGTCGTCGAGGTATCCGCCCGGGTCGGCCAGTCCGTCCGGGTGGTCGACGCGCAGGCCGTCAGCGAGCCCCTCGGTGAACCAGCGGACGATCTCGGCGTGCGAGGCGTCGAACACCTCGGGCCGCTCGACCGTGATGGCGGCGAGGGTGTTCACCGCGAAGAAGCGGCGGTAGTTCAGCTCGGCGTCGGCGCGGCGCCAGTTCACGAGCTCGTAGCTCTGGCGCTCGTGCACCGTGCGGCCGGAGTCGCCGGGCTCGGCGGTGCCGGGCGCGATCGGCAGGCGGTTCTCGTAGTAGTGCAGCTCGTCGCCGACGACCTCGAGCGCGTCGAGCTCGCTGTCGCTGTCTCCCTCGCTCGCACCGTCGCCGAGGATCGGCACGCGCAGCTTCCCGCCCCCCGCCTCCCAGTCGATGTCGAAGGCGGTGGCGTAGCGGGAGGACTTCCCGTTCCTCAGCAGGTCCCACCACCACGAGTTCTCGCTCGGGGTCGCGACGCCCATGTGGTTGGGGACGATGTCGATGAGGACGCCGAGGCCCTCCGCCCGCGCCGCGGCCGAGGCGTTCGCCAGGCCGGCCGCGCCACCGCGGTCGGGATCGACCTCGGTGTGGTCCACCACGTCGTAGCCGTGGTCCGAGCCGGGCTCGGCCTTCAGCAGCGGCGAGAAGTACAGCCAGTCCGCTCCGAGCGCGCGCACGTAGTCGGCGACGCGGGCGGCGTCGTCGAGGTCGAACGCCGACCGGATCTGGAGGCGGTAGGTGGAGGCGGGCAGACGCACGTCAGGCTCCTGTCGAGGGTGCGGTCGCGGAGTCGGTCGACTCGGCGTGGGGGCTGGTGGGTCCGGTCGAGGAGACGATCGGGATGGCCGAGGTGGCGGCCAGGGACGCGAGCGAGGCGGCGACCGAGTGGTCGACCTCGGGCTCGGGGGTGCTGTGCTCCTGGAGGATGACGAGCGACTTCGCCTGGACGGTGAGCATCGCCCCCGCCGGACGCGGGATCGAGTCCGCCTCGGCGCCGGCGGTGTCGACGAGGACGCTCCACTCGAGCGCGTACTCGTCGCTCGGGATCGCGAACTCGACGTCGACGTCGTCGGCGTTGAAGTACAGGAGGAAGCTGTCGTCGGTGACGGGGCGCCCGCGCTGGTCGCGCTCGCGGATCCCGTTGCCGTTGAGGTAGATGCCCACCGATCGGCCGAGACCGGAGTCCCAGTCGGACGGGGACATCTCGGTGCCGGCGGCGGTGAACCAGACGATGTCGGGCAGGGGCTCGCCGTCGCCGCGCAGGACGGGGCGGCCGTCGAAGAAGCGCATGCGGCGGAAGGTCGGGTGCTCGGCGCGCAGGCGGATGAGCGCCGCGGTGAACTCGAGCAGCGGCCGGTCGGCGTGCGCCCAGTCGATCCAGGTCAGCTCGCTGTCCTGGGCGTAGGTGTTGTTGTTGCCGTTCTGGGTCCGGCCCAGCTCGTCGCCGTGGAGGATCATCGGGACGCCCTGGGAGATCAGCATCGTCGCGAGGAAGTTCCGCTGCTGGCGCGCCCGGAGCGCGAGCACCCGCGGGTCGTCCGTGGGCCCCTCCACGCCGTGGTTCCAGGAGCGGTTGTGCGACTCGCCGTCGTTGCCGTCCTCGCCGTTGGCGTCGTTGTGCTTCTCGTTGTACGAGACCAGGTCCCGGAGGGTGAAGCCGTCGTGCGCCGTGACGAAGTTGATCGAGGCGACCGGGTAGCGGCCCGAGTGCGCGTAGAGGTCGGCCGAGCCGGTGAGGCGCGAGGCGAACTCCCCCAGCGTCGACGGCTCGCCGCGCCAGAAGTCGCGGACCGTGTCGCGGTACTTGCCGTTCCACTCCGTCCACTGGGGCGGGAAGTTGCCCACCTGGTAGCCGCCGGGCCCGACGTCCCACGGCTCGGCGATCAGCTTCACCTGCGAGACCACCGGGTCCTGCTGGACGAGCTCGAAGAAGGTGGAGAGCCGGTCGACGTCGTAGAACTCGCGTGCCAGCGCCGAGGCGAGATCGAAGCGGAAGCCGTCGACGCGCATCTCCGTCACCCAGTAGCGCAGCGAGTCCATGATCAGCTGGAGCGAGTGCGGGTGGCGCACGTTCAGGGTGTTCCCGGTGCCGGTGTAGTCCATGTAGTAGCGCTTGTCGTCGTCGACGAGGCGGTAGTAGGCCTCGTTGTCGATGCCGCGGAACGACAGGGTGGGGCCGAGGTGGTTGCCCTCCGCCGTGTGGTTGTAGACCACGTCGAGGATGACCTCGATGCCGGCCGCGTGGAGCGCCTTCACCATGCTCTTGAACTCCTGGACCTGCTGGCCCTGGTCGCCCGTGGAGGAGTAGGTGTTCTGCGGTGCGAAGAAGCCGATCGTGTTGTAGCCCCAGTAGTTCGAGAGGCCCTTGTCCATCAGCGTGGAGTCGTTCACGAACTGGTGCACGGGCATGAGCTCGATCGCCGAGACGCCCAGGTGCTTGAGGTGGTCGATCACCGCGGGGTGGGCGACTCCGGCGTAGGTGCCGCGGAGCTCCTCCGGCACGTCGGGGTGCGTCTTGGTGAGCCCCTTCACGTGCGCCTCGTAGATCACGGTGCTGTCGTAGGAGGTGCGCGGGCGGCGGTCACCGGCCCAGTCGAAGAAGGGGTTGATGACGACGCCCATCATCATGTGCGGCGCCGAGTCCTCGTCGTTCGTCGAGTCCGGGTCGCCGAAGGTGTACGAGAAGAGGGACTGGTCCCAGTCGATCTCCCCCGAGATCGCCTTCGCGTAGGGGTCCAGCAGCAGCTTGTTCGGGTTGCAGCGGTGGCCGGCATCGGGGTCGTACGGTCCGTGGATGCGGAAGCCGTAGCGCTGGCCCGGCTGGACCTGCGGGAGGTAGCAGTGCCAGACGTAGGCGTCCGACTCCTGGATCTCGACGCGCGTCTCGGTGCCGTCCTCCTCGAAGAGGCACAGCTCGACGCGCTCGGCGATCTCGCTGAACAGGGCGAAGTTCGTGCCGCTTCCGTCGAACGTCGCGCCCAACGGGTAGGCGGTTCCGGGCCAGGTCTCCACGAGACTCCTCAGGGGATTGTTCTCGGGCAGTCCGGGAGACGCCGATGTGCGGTCTGCGGATGCCCGACGTCGGGGGTGATGGTCCGTCACTTCCGCGACGGACCGACTGCTCAGCTTAGCGAGCGTGTCTCGAGCATTCCCCTGACGGTCAGCGCTCATCGCGCGGTCCTCCTCCGGTGGTCACGACCGGCGGCCGGAACCGCCGTCCGGTTCGTCCTGCGGGCGCGTGAGCGGGCAGGTCGTTCCGGTGGGTCACGCTCGAACAGTACGGTCGCGCCCGGTCCGCCGGGGAGGGCTGGCGCCGCGCCGGGTGCATCGGCTAGAACGCGCCGGAGGGACTGTCCGGCGCACGCGGAGGGGCCGGCCGGGCTGGGCAGGAGCAGCGATCGGCTCCGTCGTCGAGAGCGCGGCGCCACGTACCGGGGCGCCTCACCGCGATCAGTGCGAGCCGAGCCTTCGCCGCAGGAGATCGATCCGCGCCTGCAGCTGGGTCACGCTCGCCTGCGCCACCGCGGGTCCGCCGCAGAGCCGGCGCAGCTCGGTGTGCACCTGGCCGTGCGACTCGCCCGTCCCCCGTGCCCACAGGCCGACCAGGGAGTTGAGCAGGCTGCGCTGCTCCTTGAGCGTGCGGTAGAGCGGTGCCGGGATCTCGCTCACCGGCTCGGCCGGGGCCGCCGCCCCCGCGCGGCTGCCGGCGCGCTTGGCCTGCCGCTGCTGCCGGTGCTGGAGGAGCTCCCGCACCTGGTCGGGCTCGAGGAGCCCTGGCAGGCCGATGAAGTCGAGCTCCTCCTCGCTCTCGACCTCGACCTCCATCCCGAACTCGGCGCCCTCGTAGACGACGCGGTCGAAGGTGGCGGCCGAGCCGATCGACTCGAAGCGGCCCTCCTCCAGGAGATCCGAGGACGCCTTCTCGCTGCGCTCGGCGTCGGCCATCAGATCGGCCTCGGGGTACTCCTCGTCGTCGGACGTCCTGCGGTCGAGGGCGTGATCGCGCTGCAGCTCCATCGAGCCCGCCAGCGCGAGCAGGCCGGGCACGTTCGGAAGGAACACCGAGGCGGTCTCGCCGCGGCGCCGCGCGCGCACGAAGCGGCCGATCGCCTGGGCGAAGAACAGCGGAGTCGACGCCGATGTCGCGTAGACGCCGACGGCGAGCCTCGGCACGTCGACGCCCTCGGAGACCATGCGGACCGCGACCATCCAGCGACTGGTGTCCTTCGCGAACTCCTCGATCCGGTCGCTCGCCTCCTTCTCGTCGGAGAGCACGACGGTGACGGTCTCGCCGCTGATCTCGCGGAG
Organism: Rathayibacter sp. AY1C6; assembly: GCF_002931535.1. Classification (NCBI taxonomy): domain Bacteria; kingdom Bacillati; phylum Actinomycetota; class Actinomycetes; order Micrococcales; family Microbacteriaceae; genus Rathayibacter; species Rathayibacter sp. AY1C6. The sequence goes on from NZ_PSWC01000005.1 coordinate 56,206, forward strand.
CATCGCGGCGTAGGCGCGCGCGGTGTAGTGGTCGGTCGCGATGACCAGGCCGCCGGCGTCGGGCACGGCGCGCCGCACCTCGGTGAGGCGGGTGTTCGCGGCGCGGAGGACAGAGGGGATCCAGTCGCCCTTCGGGTCCAGCGCGGTCCGCCAGGCCTGCGAGGTGATGTCCTTGGTGTTGCCCTCGCCGAGCCGCGCCTCCATCTCGTCGCCGGCCTTCGACTTCCAGCGCATCTGCCCGGCGTAGACCATGAACAGCACCGGCCGGACGACGCCGTCCGCGAGCGCGCGGCCGTAACCGTAGGCGTAGTCGGTGAGCGAGGTGCGGATGCCCTCCTCGTCCGGCAGGTAGCTGACGAACGGGATCGCTGCCGTGTCCGAGCGGAACGGCGTCCCGGTCAGCGAGAGCCGGCGGACGGCGGGCTCGAAGGCCTCGCGCACCGCGTCGCCCCAGCTGAGCGCGTCGCCGGCGTGGTGCACCTCGTCGAGGATGACGAGGGTGCGCCCGGACAGGGTGAGCTCGCGGTGGAGCTCGGCGCGGACGGCGACCTGCGCGTAGGTGACGGCGACGCCGTGGTAGTGGCGGGCGTGGCGGCCCATGCGGTTGGTGAAGGTCGGGTCCAGGCGGATGCCGACGCGGTGCGCGGCCTCGGCCCACTGGCGCTTGAGGTGCTCCGTCGGCGCGACCACGGTGATCCGGTCGACCGTGCGGTTGTGCAGCAGCTCGGCGGCCAGCCGCAGCGCGAAGGTGGTCTTGCCCGCGCCCGGGGTCGCGGCGGCCAGGAAGTCCCGCGGCTCGTGCTGGAAGTAGGCCTCGAGCGCCTCCGCCTGCCAGGCGCGGAGCTTGTTCGCGGTACCCCACGGCGCCCTGCCCGGGAACGACGGGGACAGGTGCTCAGCGGCGGAGGTGCCGACCTGATGACCGAAGCTCGAGGGACTGTTCACGTGGACCGAATCTAGCCGACGCCTCCGACAGCGGCTCGGTCTCCGCGGCCCGCCGGGAGGCGCACGGCGTGTCGCGCCGTGCCACCGGCGGCCGGGTGCGGAGCATGATGGAGGGATGGTCGAGCAGCGTCATCCGTGGTCCCGCTACGTCGCCCTGGGCGACTCCTTCACCGAGGGGATCGGCGATCCCGAGCCCGGCAGCCCCGGCGGGCACCGCGGTTGGGCGGACCGCGTGGCGGAGGTCCTGGGCAGCCAGAACGAGGACTTCGCCTACGCCAACCTGGCGGTCCGCGGCCGCCTCCTGCAGCAGATCGTCGACGAGCAGGTCGAGCCCGCCCTGGAGCTGCGCCCCGACCTCATCACCATCTCCGCGGGCGGGAACGACGTCATCCGCCCGGGGACCGACCCCGACGACATCGCGTCCCGCTTCGAGTCGGGCCTCGCCCGGCTCCGCTCCGACGGGGCGACCGTCGTCCTCTTCACCGGAGTGGACGTGGGCTTCTCCCCCGTGTTCGGGCGGATCCGCGGGAAGGTCGCGATCTACAACGAGAACCTGCGGGCGCTGGCCAAGCGGTACGACTGCATCGTCGCCGACCAGTGGTCCCTCCAGGAGATCCAGGACGTGCGGATGTGGGCGCCGGACCGCCTGCACCTCAACCCGCACGGCCACCACGAGGTCGCGCGCATGGTTCTCGAGTCGCTGAACGTCGAGAACGACCTGCGCCCCCTCGCCCCGGAGCCGCTGCACGCCCGCACGTGGCGTGCCGCCCGCACGGAGGACATCCAGTGGGCGCGGGAGTACCTCGTGCCGTGGGTGCTGCGCCGCGTCCGCCACCAGTCCTCCGGCGACTTCATCACCGCCAAGCGGCCCTCCGCCGAGCGCTGGAGCATCGATCCCGCGGCCTCGGAGCCGGGCTCGGTCGTGCCGGGCAACGCGACGCCGGAGGAGGTCGCCGAGGACATCGCGACCGCGGGCGTGCGGATCGTCGGCGACCGGGCCGCGGATCCCCTGGCCTGATCCGCTCCCGGGAGGCGGCGGCTCGCCCCGCACTCAGCCGAACAGCTCGGCCGGGTGGCCGAGGCGCCAGGCGAAGCCCGGGTCCTCTATCGATCCGTCGGCGACGAGGGGAAGCTCGTACGGGGTGCCGTTGACGTCGACGGTCGCGGTCCCCACGCGCTCGCCGTCGGCGACGGTCTCGAGCGGATCGAGGGCGACCGTGGTCGACGTCGAGACCGCGCCCCAGACGAGCACGGACCGCGCCTCCACGGTCTCGGCCGTCGCCGTCTCCCCCCACGCGCTCGTGAGAGTGCCGTAGTCCTGCCCCTCGACGGTCAGCGGGACGGTCCGGAAGCCCGCCTCGACGGTCGGGACGAGGGTCAGCACGTCCGCGGCGAGCTGCGGGTGCGTGCGCGCGCCCACCACCACGCCGACCAGGGTGATCGGCCGGCCCTCGACGGTCGCGTCGAGCGAGAACAGCAGGCACGAGCCCGCCTCGTCGGTCGTCCCCGTCTTGATCCCGTCGACTCCCGCGCGGCCGAGGAGCGAGTTGGTGTTGTCGACCTCGCCGACCCCCGGGATGACCGCGGTCGGCATCGCGACGATCGGAGCGAGCACCGGGTCCGCGATCAGCAGCTCGCCCAGGCGCACCATCTCGGCCGTCGTGCTGACGGTCGCCGGCGAGAGCCCGCTGGTGTCGGCGAGGGAGGTCCGCTCGAGCCCCTGCCCGTCGAGCCAGCCGCGCGCCGCGGCGAGGAAGGCGTCCTCCGAGCCGTACGCCCAGATCGCGAGGGACTTCGCGTAGTTGTTCGCGGACGGGAGCATCATGGCGGTCAGCGCCTCCCGCTCGGTCAGCTCCAGACCCGCGGTGACCGGAGCGTTCGAGCCGTTCTCGGCCAGGGTGTCGTTGTAGTACTGCACGTCCGCGCTCGTGAAGGTGATGGTCTCCCCGTCCGTCCCCTCTGCGATCGGCTTCGCCGCGAGGACGACGAGAGCGGTGACGACCTTGGCGATGCTCCCCGTCGGCACGGTTCCGGTGGAGCCGTAGCGGGCGAGCAGCCCGTCCTCCTCCGTCCCGTCGACGCCCACGGCCGCCACGGCGCCGGAGCCGTAGGCCGGCCAGGCCAGAGCGGGCGGGTCGACGGTGCTCGAGACGGGGTCCACCGCGACGGCGCTCGCCGTCGGCAGCTCCGCGGTCGCCGCGTTGGTGGCGTAGGCACCGCCTCCGCCGACCAGCACGGTCGCGGCGACGAGACCGGCGACGACCGCCCCGCGCCGTCGACGCGGTCGCGGCTCCGGCGCGGCGGGCTCCCCGAACAGGTCGAGGGCGTCGTCGGATCGGGTCGGGGAGGTCACCCCGTCATCGTACGGGCGGGCCTCTCACCCGTCCCGGACGCCGCCCCGTCGTCGGACGCGGCGGGTGACGCGCGGCACCGACCCCGATCCCGCGTCGCGAGCGTCAGCGGCGGGTCACCGCCGGGCCGCCGAGCGCCGGAGCCCGGCGGTCAGCGCCCGCGGGTCAGCGCCCACAGTGCGACGGCGCTCGCCGAGGCCACGTTGAGCGAGTCGACGCCGTGCAGCATCGGGATGGTGACGACGGTGTCCGAGGCGTCCAGCGCCGCGCGACTCAGCCCGTCCCCCTCGGCGCCCAGGATGATCGCGACGCGCTCGGGGCGAGCCGCCGCGTACTCGTCGAGCGGCACCGCGTCCGGAGCGAGCGCCAGCGCGGCGACCGAGAACCCGGCCTCCTCCAGAGCGCGGCGAGCCGGTGCCCACTCGGGGGTGCGCGTCCACGGCACCTGCAGGACCGTGCCCATGCTCACCCGGACGCTGCGCCGGTACAGGGGGTCCGCGCACCGTGGCGTCACGAGCACCGCGTCCGCGCCCATGCCGGCCGCGGCGCGGAAGACGGCGCCGACGTTGGTGTGGTCGACCAGGTCCTCCAGGATCACGACGAGGCGCGCGCCCTCCAGCAGCTCGGCCATCGGCCGCAGCGGCGGACGGTGCATCGAGGCGAGCGCTCCGCGGTGGAGGTGGAACCCGGTCAGCTCCTCGATCAGCGGATCCGGCGCCACGAAGACCGGCACCTCGGGATGACGCTCGAGCACCCCGGCCGCGTCCGGCAGCCGCTTCTCCTGCACCAGGACCGAGCGGGGACGGTGCCCGGCGTCGAGCGCCCGCTCGATCACCTTGGCGGACTCGGCGATGTACAGACCGCCCTCCGGCTCCAGCACCCGCCGCAGCGCCACGTCGGTGAGGCGGTGGTAGTCGGCGAGGAGCGGGTGGTCGAGGTCGGTGATGTGCACGATCGGCATCCCGGCAATCTAGGGCACGGCGCGGACTAAACTCGTCCGGGGGCCGCTCGAACGGCCCTCGAAGGAGGCGCGGATGGAGTCGAGTCCGACACCGGTCGCCGAGGGCCCCGAGGCGCTCGCGGTCGCGCAGGCCGTCGAACTCCTCAGCGGGCGCCGCATCGCCGCCGTCACCGGCGCGGGCATGAGCACCGACTCGGGCATCCCCGACTACCGCGGAGCCGGGGCACCGGTGCGCAGCCCGATGACCTACTCCCAGTTCGTCGCCGATCCCGACTACCGCCGCCGGTACTGGGCCGGCAGCCAGCTCGGCTGGCGCCGCTTCACCAGCACGCTCCCCAACGACGGCCACCGGGCCCTGGCCCGGCTCGAGGAGCGCGGCCTGCTCACGGGCGTCGTCACGCAGAACGTCGACGGCCTGCACGTCCGAGCCGGCTCGCGCCGCGTGGTGGATCTGCACGGCTCGGCGGACCGTGTGCGCTGCATGACCTGCGGCCAGTACTTCGCCCGCGACGCGGTGGCCGAGCGGATCGAGGCGCTCAACCCCTGGCTCGACGACCCCGACGTCTCCTCCCTCAACCCCGACGGCGACGCCGAGGTCCACGACGTCTCGGCGATGACCGTCCCCGAGTGCACGGTCTGCGGCGGGATCCTGAAGCCGGACATCGTCTTCTTCGGCGAGTTCATCCCGACCGAGCGGTTCGAGGAGGCGCGCGCCATCGTCGCGGGCGCCGACGCGCTGCTCGTGGCCGGCTCGTCGCTCGTGGTCAACTCCGGCATCCGCTTCCTCGAGATCGCCCGTCGCGCCCGGATGCCGATCGTGATCGTCAACCGCGGCACCACCAAGGGCGACTCGCGCGCGAGCATCAAGATCGACGGCGGCACCAGCGAGGTGCTCCGCGAGCTCGCCGAGCGCCTGCCCGCGCGCCGCACCGCCGCCCTCTGAGCTCCCGCCCGCTCCGCACCCGACCTCCCGAGAGGCCCTTGTGACCCAGCTCACCCTCGTCCGCCACGGCCAGACCGACTGGAACGCCGCCCGGCGCATCCAGGGCAGAAGCGACATCCCGCTCAATGCGACCGGGCGCGCCCAGGCGCGGGCGGCGGCGCGGCTGCTCGCCGACCGGCGCTTCGACGCGGTGGTCGCCAGTCCGCTGCAGCGCGCCTTCGACACCGGAGCGATCATCGCGCGCGGTCTCGGACTCGACGAGCCGCTGGCGGTGCCGGGCCTGGCCGAGCGCGCCTACGGCGAGGCGGAGGGGATGACCGGTCCCGAGCTCGCCGAGCGCTTCCCCGGAGGCATCGAGCGCGCGCCGATCCCCGGCTGCGAGACCCGCGCCGAGGTCGTCGAGCGGGCGACCGCCGCGCTGCTCGAAGTGGCCGAGCGCTTCCCCGACGCGTCCGTCGTCGTCGCCACGCACGGTGCGGTCATCGGCAGCCTGATCCGCGCGCTCAGCAGCGAGGACCTCCCCGTGCACGGCGTCTCGGTCGGCAACGGCTCCCGGCACGACTTCGCGATCGTCGACGGGGCACTGCGCATCGTCGGCGTCGACGACTCCGGCGACGTGGTCGTGGCGGACGTCGACCTCGACGACGTGCTCAACCCGGCCCCGGGAGCCTGACGGCCCGCCTCCCGGAGGCGGTCCGATCGCCGGACCGCGTCAGCGCCGACCGAGGTTCTTCAGAAGCCCGAAGAGCACCCGGGCGGAGTCGCGCCAGGAGAAGGCCGCGGCCCGCTCCCTCGCCCGGGCCGAGTGCGTCCGCCACACGGCGCCGTCCTCGAGCGACCGCACACCGTCCGCGATGCCCTTCGCGCTCGACGGGTCGACGTACACGGCGGCGTCCTGGGCGATCTCGCGGAAGATCGGGATGTCGCTCACCACGACCGGCGTCCCGAGCGCCATCGCCTCGACCAGCGGGATCCCGAAGCCCTCGTCCCTGCTCGCCGTCACGAGAGCGGTCGCCCGCGCGAGCACCGCACGGTACTCCGCGTCCGGCGCCCCCTGGTGGAACACCAGCTTCGCGGTCGGCGCCAGGGCCCGGAGCGTCTCGACGGTCTCGTCGCTCGCCCGGCTCATCAGGTGCAGCTCGTAGTCGGGCAGCAGCCGCATCGCGCGAGCGAGCGTCTCGACGTTCTTGTAGGGCATGAACGAGCCCATGTAGACGAGCGAGCGCGCGGCCGACCGGTCGGGCAGCGATCCCGCCAGAGCGGCGCTCGCCTCGTCGGGCTCGGTCGCCGCGTTCGGGACGACGACCACCGGCCGGGTGGTGAGGCGGTGGGAGCGGATCAGGTCGCGGGTCGTCTCCGAGACGGTGACCACCGCGTCGGCGCGCTGGAGGAGCCTCCGCTGCGGCCACCAGGCGAGGTGGTAGAGCCACCAGAGCGCGCGCACGGGAGCGGCCAGGTCGCGCGGCGGGGTGCGGTGGCGGTAGTAGATGAGGTCGTGCACGGTCAGGACGAGCCGGTAGCGGCGGCCGAGCGAGCCCATGGTCTGCATCGGCGAGAAGACCACGTCGGGCCGCAGCCGGTTCACCAGCAGCGCGACGAACGGCTCGAACGGGCTGGTCGGCCCGGTCACGCGCTCCCACGGGAGCGACGGGAGCATCGCGAGCTGGCGGCGGTCGCTGATCAGCATGGTCACGTCGTGCAGCTTCGCGAGCTCGCGGACGAGCTCCGCGGTGTAGCGGCTGATCCCGTCGTGCCGCTCGAGCCGGGTGTACCGGCAGTCGACGACGATCCTCATCGGTCGATCCCCTCCTCGAGGGCCGTCCGCAGCACGGCGGCGGCCTCGTCCGGCGTCTCGTAGTGGATCAGGTGGCCGACTCCGTCGATGACGTGCAGGCGGGCGTGCGGCAGCCTCTCGAGCAGGCGGTACTGCGCCGGGAGCGGAGTGATGTCGTCCTGCGCCGCGGCGATCAGCTGCGTCGGCACGGCGATCCGGGAGGCGTACTCGCCGACGTCGTGCGAGACGGAGGCGCGGAACGCCTCGAGGACCGTGTCGCGGGAGGAGAAGGCGCTGAAGTACCGGTCGTGCTGGTCGTGCACGAAGCGTCGCAGCGCAGGCTCCTTCGTCTTCACCATCGCCAGGCTCATCACCCGCACGATCAGCGGGTCGCTGAGCAGGCGGCGTCCGAGGGGCTTCGGCAGGAGCGCGCCGAGCCGGTAGTAGAGGACGGCGAGCCTGGTCAGGACTCCGCGGGGACCCTGCAGGGCGGGCGCGCCGATCGGGTTGACCAGCACCAGGAGCGGAGCGGGCAACCCGTCGGCGACGGCCGCGGCCGCGACGATCGAGCCGAAGGAGTGGCCGAGGACGGCCGCCTCGCCGCGGAGCCCCAGCGCGTCGAGGAAGGAGCCGAGCCAGGCGGCGTAGCCGTCCACGTCGTGCGGCAGGCGCGTCATCGGGGTCGAGGCGCCGAAGCCGGGCAGGTCGGGAGCGACGACCCGCACGTCCGCTCCCCCGGCGAGCAGACGGGCGACGACGGGCTCGAGGCCGTGGTGCTCGCCGCGGAACCCGTGCACCAGCACGAGGACGGTCGAGGCGTCCGGAGCGCCGTAGGTCCAGTAGGCGGTGCGGGATCCGGCGACGTCCACCGCGGCCTCGCGGACGGGGACACGGCCGAGATCGGAGGCGTAGGGGGAGGGAGTGGTCATCGCGTTCCTTATCGTAGGGAAAGCCCGTCGAAGATCTGGCCGCAACGCCTTGCGTGGCCTCGATCCGAGCCGGGAGCATGATCACGCGCTCGCAACACGGCGCACCGCCCACCCGTCTCGCGAGACGGTCATCCGCTCAGGCAGCAGCAGAAGGAGCACCGTGAGCTTCACGTCGCCGATCCAACTCCCCGGACTCGCCCTCGACCCCCAGTGGTACCGCCGGGCGGTGTTCTACGAGGTGATGATCCGGTCGTACTACGACTCCAACGGCGACGGCGCCGGCGACATCAACGGGCTCGCCTCCAAGCTCGACTACCTGCAGTGGCTCGGGATCGACGCCCTCTGGCTCCCGCCGTTCTACATGTCGCCTCTGCGCGACGGCGGCTACGACGTCTCCGACTTCAAGGCGATCCTCCCCGAGTTCGGCACGATGGAGGACTTCCGCGACCTCGTGCGGAAGGCCCACGAGCGCAACATGCGCATCGTGATGGACTTCCCGCTCAACCACACCAGCGACCAGCACGAGTGGTTCCAGCAGTCCCGGTCCGACCCCGAGGGCCCCTACGGCGACTTCTACGTCTGGAACGACACCGACGACAAGTGGCCGGACATCCGCATCATCTTCGTCGACACCGAGGACTCGAACTGGGCCTTCGACGCCGAGCGCCGCCAGTTCTACTTCCACCGCTTCTTCTCGCACCAGCCGGACCTCAACTTCGAGAACCCCGCCGTGCACGAGGCGATCCACGACGTGGTCAAGTTCTGGCTCGACCTCGGCGTCGACGGCATCCGGCTCGACGCGATCCCCTACCTCTACGAGTCCGACGAGGGCAACGGAGAGGGCGAGCCGCCCACCCACGAGTTCATCAAGAACCTCCGCACCATGGTCGACCGCGACTACCCCGGCCGCATCCTGATCGCCGAGGCGAACCAGTGGCCGCGAGAGGTCGCCGCGTTCTTCGGCACGGAGGAGGAGCCCGAGTGCCACATGGCGTTCGACTTCCCGGTCATGCCGCGCATCTTCTACTCCCTCCGCGCGCAGACGGCGAACGAGCTGAAGAAGGTGCTCTCCGAGACGTTCGACATCCCCAGCGGCGCCGCCTGGGGCGTGTTCCTCCGCAACCACGACGAGCTCACGCTCGAGATGGTGTCCGAGGAGTACCGCCAGGCCATGTACGGCTGGTACGCCTACGACCCGCGGATGCGCTCCAACATCGGCATCCGCCGCAGGCTCGCGCCGCTGCTGGACAACTCGCGCGCCGAGCTCGAGCTGATCAACGCCCTGCTCTTCTCCCTCGCCGGCAGCCCGTTCCTGTACTACGGCGACGAGATCGGCATGGGCGACAACATCTGGCTCAACGACCGCGACGCGTCGCGCACGCCGATGCAGTGGACGCCCGACCGCAACGCCGGCTTCTCGGCCGCCGACCCCGGCAAGCTCGTGCAGCCGATCGTCCAGTCGCTCGTCTACCACTACAACCAGGTCAACGTGGAGGCGCAGCTGGCGCAGTCCCGCTCCCTGCTGCACTGGATGCGGAACGTCCTGCACGTGCGCCGCGGCCACCCGGCGTTCGGCCTCGGGTCGATGCGCGTCCTCGAGACGGACCACGAGTCGGTGCTCGCCTTCGTGCGGGACTACGCCGGCTCGGGCTCCGAGATGGGCGACCAGCCCGAGGAGGTGCTCTGCGTCTTCAGCTTCAACCACAACCCGGTCTCGGTCACGATCACGGACCCGGAGAACCCCGGATCGACGCTCAGCGACCTGTTCGGCGGCGGCCGCTTCCCCGGATTCTCGGACGACGGCACGCTGACGATGACGCTCGGCACGCAAGGCTTCTTCTGGCTCCACGTCGCCAAGGCGCACGAGGCCCGCTGACCCGGCAGCACGCCGAGGGGCCTCCGGCCGATGTCGGAGGCCCCCTTTAGGCTGTCGGCGTGAGCACCACCGGAACGACCGAGACGCAGACCGAGCCGATGCTGTTCGACGACGCCGAGCAGGAGCTCGTCCCCTCCGAAGGGGCGCGGTGGTTCGACCTGCTGGCCGTGTTCGACCTCGAGACCACCGGCATCGACGTCCGCACGAGCCGCATCGTCACCGCGCACGTCGGCGTGATCGACGCGGCGGGCGAGCCGATCGAGGGCACGACCTGGCTCGCCGATCCCGGGGTCGAGATCCCGGCCGGCGCCTCCGCCGTCCACGGGATCAGCACCGAGCACGCCCGCGCGCACGGCCGCCCCGCCGGCGAGGTTGTGGCCGAGATCTCCGAGGCGCTGCGCTCGCTCCTCGCCCGCGGCATCCCGGTCGTCGTCTACAACGCCCCCTACGACCTCTCGCTCCTCGCCCACGAGGCGCGCCGCTGGGGCGTGCCCGTGCTGCTCGACCCGAGCCCCGTCGTCGATCCGCTCGTGATCGACAAGGCGGTGGACCGCTACCGCAAGGGCAAGCGCACCCTGACCCTCGCCGCCGAGCACTACGGCGTCGCCCTCACCGAGGCGCACGACGCGGGCGCGGACGCGATCGCGGCGGGCCGCGTCGCCCAGGCGCTGGGCCGCGCCTTCGCGGACGAGCTCGGAGTCGGCGCGGAGGCCCTGCACGCGCTCCAGGTCGACTGGTGCCGCACCCAGGCCGAGTCCTTCCAGGAGTACATGCGCCGCGTCCGCGACGAGTCCTTCGTCGCCGACGGGGGCTGGCCGGTCCGCCACTGACCCCTCAGGTCAGCGTGCGCCCCTCGCGCAGGAGCGCCACGTACTCCGCGATCCGCCGCTCCCGCGTCGCCGCCCGCTTCAGCTGCGAGAGGCGGAAGAGGAACGCGAAGCGCTTCTGCCCGCCGACGGTCGCGAAGAAGGCCAGGGCCTGCGGATCCGCGTCGAGCGCCCGCTGGAAGTCGTCCGGCACCTCCGCATCGCGCTGCCGGTAGGCCGCGTCCCAGCGCCCGTCGGCGCGTGCCCGCTCGACCTCGGCCAGCCCGCCCGGCAGCATCCGGCCCTCCGCCAGCAGCCGTGCGACGTGATCGCGATTGACCTTGGACCACGGGCTCGCGCGACGCCGCGGGGTGAAGGCCTGGAGCTTGAACTGCTCGTCGAAGGCTCCCGCCTGACCGTCGATCCAGCCGTGGCAGAGCGCGATGTCGAGCGCCTCGGCGTAGGTGATCCCCGGATCGACGGCGGCCTTCTTCCGCAGCTTCAGCCGGACTCCGTCCGGGTCGGGCTCGCCGCGGAGGTAGGCGTCCCACTCTTCAGGAGTCGTGAACGGCAGGATCGGCTTGTCGGCGAAGGACACCATGCCGGGACGCTACCGCGCCGGCTCCCCGACGGCCACGGCCCGCCCGTCGGCGCAAGCCCTCGCTCCGCGGACCGCGGCGCTGTGGGATCGGGTGAGCACGTGTTCCCCCTCCCCCCCTCTCGCAAGGAGAAGTCATGCCCACGATCCGCACGGTCACCGTCCTCGGCAGCGGAGTGCTCGGCTCCCAGATCGCCTTCCAGTCGTCCTTCCACGGCTTCGCCGTCACCGTCTACGACCTCTCCGACGACGTCCTCGAGTCGGCGCGCGAGCGGCTCCGCGGTCTCGCGGGCGTCTACGAGTCGGTGCCCGGCGGCGTCGCCGGCGGACCGCAGGAGGCGCTCGACTCCCTCCGCCTCACCTCCGACCTCGCGGAGGCTGTCGCCGACGCCGACCTCGTGATCGAGGCCGTCCCCGAGGACCTGGGCCTGAAGCAGGAGCTGTACGGCCGCCTGGGTGCGCTCGCTCCCGAGCGCACGGTCTTCGCGACCAACTCGTCCACGCTGCTCCCCAGCGACCTGAAGGCCTCGACCGGCCGACCCGACCGGTTCCTCGCGCTGCACTACGCCAACCACGTCTGGGCGCAGAACACGGCCGAGATCATGGGGACGACGGACACGGACCCCGCCGTGGTCGACGCCATCGTGGAGTTCGCCGTCTCCAGCGGCCTCGAGCCCATCAGGCTGCAGAAGGAGAAGGCCGGCTACGTCCTGAACTCGCTGCTGGTGCCGCTCCTCAACGCCGCGTCGGGGCTGCTCATGGGCGGTTACGCCGACCACGAGACCATCGACAAGACCTGGAGGATCGGCACCGGCGCCCCGCTCGGACCCTTCCAGATCTTCGACGTCGTCGGTCTGCGGACCGCCTACAACATCGCCGCCGCGGCCCCGGACGAGGCCTCCCAGGCGTTCGCCGCCCACCTGAAGACGGAGTACCTCGATCGCGGCCGCCTCGGAACGGCCACCGGAGAGGGCTTCTACCGCTACTGAGGACCGCCCCGCACGAACGACGAAGGGCCCCCGACCGTGAGGTCGAGGGCCCTTCGAGGAAGGCTACTTGCCGAAGTTCTTGTAGCGGCTGTTGAACTTCTCGACACGGCCGGCCGAGTCCATGATGCGCTGCTTGCCCGTGTAGAACGGGTGCGAGGCGGAGGAGATCTCGACGTCGATGACGGGGTAGGTCACGCCGTCGAGCTCGATCGTCTTGCTGCTCTTCGCGGTCGAGCGGGTGAGGAAGGTCTCACCGGACGCGAGGTCGCGGAAGACGATCGCGGAGTACTCGGGGTGGATGTCGGTCTTCATGGTCGTGTCCTGTCGTCGATGGTCCTGAACCGCACCTGTCGTCGACGGGAACGGGTGGATGAGGGCGGGCGCACCGCGAACGGGCCCGAACCAGCTACCGAGAATACCAGACCGGCAGCGCGCGCAGAAGTCGCGCCGCGCCCGGACCTCGGAGCCGGGGTCAGCCGCGGGCGCGGGCCGAGAAGCGCCCGTTCTCGCGGGTGAGAGCGATGTCGAGCCCGAAGGTCTCGGCGAGCGTCGCCTCGGTCAGGGACTCGGCCAGCGGGCCCGCCGCCACCACCGCTCCGTCCCGGAGGAGCAGGGCGTGGGTGAAGCCGTCGGGGATCTCCTCGACGTGGTGGGTCACCATCACGATCGCGGGCGACGCCGGGTCCTTCGCGAAGCCGCCCAGCAGCTGGACGAGCTCCTCGCGGGCGCCGAGGTCGAGGCTCGCGGCCGGCTCGTCGAGCAGGAGCAGCTCGGGGTCGGTCATGATCGCGCGGGCGATCTGGACGCGCTTCTGCTCGCCGTCCGAGAGCGTCCCGAAGGTGCGCTCGGCGAGGTGCTCGAGCTTCCACTCGGACAGCACGCGGCGGGCGCGGCGCTCGTCGATCGCGTCGTAGCCCTCGTTCCAGCGGCCGGTGACGGCGTAGGCGGCGGTCATCACGACGTCGAGCACGGTCTCGCCGGCCGGGAGGCGGCGGGCCATCGCGGTCGAGGCGTAGCCGATGCGCGGGCGCAACTCGAACACGTCGACCCGGCCGAGGGTCTCCTCGAGCAGGTGCGCGGCACCGGTCGAGGGGTAGTTCTGCGCGGCGGCGATCTGCAGGATCGAGGTCTTGCCCGCCCCGTTGGGGCCGAGGATCACCCAGCGCTCGTCCTCGGCCACGTCCCACGACACGTGGTCGAGGATCCGCTTGCCGTTCCGGACGAAGGACACATCGACGAACGAGACAACGCTGGGCATGGGAGCCATTCTAAAGGAGGCGGCCGGGAGGCTCAGACGAGCGAGTCGTAGATCGCCCGGGTGTCCCGCGCGATCTGCGTCCAGCTGAAGTGACTCTGCGCGCGCTCGCGGCCCGCGGCGCCCATCCGCTTCGCCGTCTCCGGGTCGGCGACGACCTCGGCGAGGGCGGCGGCCAGGTCGGCGACGTAGCGCTCCGGGTCCACGGGGGTGCCGGTGCCGTCGGTGACCTGCTCGATCGGGACGAGTCGCCCGGTCACGCCGTCGTCGACGACCTCCGGGATGCCGCCGGTCGCCGTCCCGACGACCGCCGCACCGCAGGCCATCGCCTCGAGGTTGACGATGCCGAGGGGCTCGTAGATCGAGGGGCAGACGAACGTGGTCGCGTTCGTCAGGACCGCGGAGAGCTGGTGGCGCGGCAGGTGCCGGTCGATCCAGACGACGCCGGTGCGCTCCTCCTGGAGGCTGCGGACGAGGGAGGTGACCTCGGCCATGATCTCGGGGGTGTCGGGGGCGCCCGCGCAGAGCACGAGCTGCACCTCGGGAGGCAGGGTCGCCGCGGCGCGGAGCAGGTAGGGCAGGCCCTTCTGCCGAGTGATGCGGCCGACGAAGGCCACGGAGGGGCGCGAGGGGTCGATGCCCAGCTCGGCGAGGACGGCCTCGTCCTCGACCGGGTGCCAGGCGTCGAGGTCGATGCCGTTGTAGACCACGTGGACCTTCGCCGGGTCCAGGGCCGGGTAGGAGCGGAGGATGTCCTCGCGCATGCCGCCGGACACCGCGATCACGGCGTCGGCGTTCTCGTACGCCTCCCGCTCGATCCAGCTCGAGACGCGGTAGCCGCCGCCGAGCTGCTCGGCCTTCCACGGACGCAGCGGCTCGAGGCTGTGCGCCGAGACCACGTGCGGGATGCCGTGCAGGAGCTGGGCGAGACGCCCCGCGGCGTTGGCGTACCAGGTGTGGGAGTGGACCAGGTCGGCCCCCGCCGCGTCCTGCGCGATCTGCAGGTCGACCCCGAGGGTCTGCAGCGCGCCGTTCGCCTCGGCGAGCTCCGCGGGGACGGAGTACGCGAACGTGCCCTCCTCCTCGCGCGGCGCGCCGAAGCAGCGCACCACGACCTCCAGGTCGCTGCGCAGCGCCTTGGTGAGCTCGGCCACGTGGACACCGGCTCCCCCGTACACCTCGGGCGGGTATTCCTTGGTCAGCAGATCGACTCGCACCCCCGAACCGTAGTACAGGGCGCTCCCCCGGCGACAGCCGGGGTCCACGGGGAAGCCCGAGCCCCTACTGTGGTGCCATGCAGTCAAAGAAGATCTTCGGCATCGTCCTCGCCGGCGGCGAGGGAAAGCGCCTCATGCCCCTCACGGCGGACCGGGCCAAGCCCGCGGTGCCGTTCGGCGGGCAGTACCGGCTGATCGACTTCGCGCTGTCCAACCTGATCAACTCCGGTCTCACCCAGATCGTCGTGCTGACGCAGTACAAGTCGCACTCGCTCGACCGCCACGTCTCGCAGACCTGGCGCCTCTCCGGGCTCCTGAACTCCTACGTCGCCTCGGTCCCCGCGCAGCAGCGCCTGGGCAAGCGCTGGTTCAGCGGCTCGGCCGACGCGATCCTGCAGAGCCTCAACCTGATCCGCGACGAGAAGCCCGACATCGTCGTCGTGGTCGGCGCCGACCACGTCTACCGCATGGACTTCTCGCAGATGATCGACGCGCACATCACGTCCGGTGCGAAGGCGACCGTCGCGGCCATCCGCCAGCCGATCGAGCTCGCGGACCAGTTCGGCGTCATCCAGCTCGCCGGTGACGAGGCGGGCGACGGCATCGTCCCGACGATGATCTCCGAGTTCCTCGAGAAGCCCAAGGACGCCGTCGGCCTGGCCGACTCCCCGCACGAGGTCCTCGCCTCCATGGGCAACTACGTCTTCGACGCGGACGCCCTGATCGACGCGGTCATCCGCGACGGCGAGTCCTCCACGTCGGACCACGACATGGGCGGCGACATCATCCCGGACTTCGTCGCGCGCGGCGAGGCCGGCGTCTACGACCTCAAGCTCAACGACGTCCCCGGCTCGACCGACCGCGACCGCTACTACTGGCGGGACGTCGGCACCATCGACTCCTTCTTCGAGGCCCACCAGGACCTCATCTCGGCGCTGCCGGTCTTCAACCTCTACAACCAGCAGTGGCCGATCTTCTCGTCGCAGCTGAACTCCCCTCCGGCCAAGATCGTCCGCGACGGCAAGGGCAACATGGGATCGACGGTCGACTCGGTCGTCTCGCTCGGCACCGTGATCTCGGGCGCGCACATCGAGCGCAGCGTCGTCGGGCCCTGGACGGTCATCGAGTCGAACGCGACGGTCACCGACTCGGTGGTCTTCGACAAGGTCCGCATCGGCCCGGACGCGCTGGTCGTCCGCGCTATCCTCGACAAGGACGTCGTCGTCGAGCCCGGTGCTCGAGTCGGCGTGGACCACGACCGCGATCGCGAGCGCGGGTTCACCGTCACCGAGTCGGGCATCACCGTCGTCGGCAAGGGCGTCGTCGTCCACCCGTAGCACCCCCGCGGGTCGAGCTCTGCGCCCCGGCGCGCCCACCCGACCGATCGGACCGGCCCATGAGTGAGCGTCCTGCGACGCCTGCCCGCTTCCTCGTCGTCCTCGACGCGGACTCCACCCTCCTCCAGGACGAGGTGATCGAGCTCCTCGCGGTGCACGCCGGCTCCGAGGAGCGCGTCGCCGCCGTCACGGAGCGGGCGATGCGCGGCGAGCTCGACTTCGGCGAGAGCCTCCGCGAGCGGGTCGCCACTCTCGCCGGGGTCCCGGAGTCGGTGCTCCCCGGTGTGAGCTCGGGCGTCCGCGTCACGCCCGGCGCCGCCGAGCTCGTGGCCGGCGTCCACGCCGCCGGCGGCCGCATCGGTGTGGTGTCCGGAGGGTTCCACGAGGTCCTCGACCCGGTCGCCGGTGCGCTCGGCCTCGACTTCGTCCGGGCCAACCGCCTCTGCTGCGGGGGCGGCCTGCTGACCGGAGCGGTCGACGGGGCGGTCATCGACGCCGCGGCCAAGGCGGAGGCGCTCCGCGAGTGGGCGGCGGTCTCGGGCGTCCCGCCTCAGCGCACGATCGCCGTCGGCGATGGTGCGAACGACCTGGAGATGATGGCGGTCGCCTCCCTCGCGGTCGCCTTCAACGCCAAGCCCCTGGTGCGCGAGCGCGCCGACCTCGTCGTCGGCGGCCTCGACCTGTCGCAGCTGCTGCCTGTCCTCGGCCTCCGCGGCTGAGGCCCGCCTCCCCCGGCCTCAGGAAGGTCAGCGGCCCGCGATCGCGACGAGTCCGGCGCAGCCGAGCGCCAGCGCCCAGCTGACGAGCGAGCCCACCAGGAAGTACTCCGCCTTCTCGCCGCTGCCGCCGTCGCGGGAGATCTCGGGGAAGCGCACGATCCCCTTGGCCGCGAGCACGGCACCGGCGAGGCCGATCGCTCCGGCGAGCGTGAGACCGGCGATCAGCAGCCGCTCCAGCGGTCCGATCGTGCGCCCGCCCTGGAGGTCCGGCAGGCGGGCGTCGGCCGGCTCCCGACGCGCGAACCGCTCGCTCCAGCGCGGACGCGGCGCGGGCTCGGCCTGCGGGAGCTCGCGGAACAGCGCCGCCCGCACGATCACGTTGCCGCTCTCCAGCAGGAAGAGCCCGGCTCCGACCGCCAGAGCGAGCTGCTCGATCGGAGGGAGCGTGCTCGCGACGGTGGTCGGCGCGAGCGGCCCCGTCGGGACGCCGGCGGCGCGGTCGACAGCGGTCAGCACCAGGACCGCCGCGACGAGGGCGACGGCCGGACGCAGACCCCCGGGCGGCCGCGCGTTCTCGACGGTCGTGGTCGTCAGCAGCCAGGCTCCGGCCAGGACGACGACGATCGCCGCACCGAGCGGCGGGACTCCGACGAGGAGCGCTGCGGTCACGGCTGCGGCGGCGAGCACGGGGATCGCGAGGAGGGCCGCACGGCGGCGGAGGTGCGTGCGCGCGAGGTCGCCGAGGCCGATCACGGCGAGCAGCAGCGCCGTCAGCACGTCTCCTCCAGCAGGCGCGCGCCGGCGAGGAGGGCGCCCGCTCCCGCGCGCCGCAGCGCCTGCGAGACGGCGGGCTGCGAGATCGACTCCTGCTCGCCCAGCTCCTTCTGCGACGCTCCGCGCAGGCTCCCCAGCACGAGTCGGCGATCGCGCGCGCTGAGCGCTCCGACCAGGGCGTCGCGGGAGAGGAGGTAGGCGTTGACGGCCGCCTCGCCGGAGTCCCCGTCGGCGTCCCCGGCGACGAACCATCCGCGGGCCGTGGGCACGGCACCGTCCTCGAGCGCGTGGGCGCGATCGATGGCCTCGCGCGCGCGCCACCAGCCGGACCCGTCCTCGAGGTCCCCCGCGATCCCCGACCCGACCACCCGCACCTCGCCCAGGCCGATGCCCGCGCGGCAGTCGACGCCGGCCGGGAGCGAGAGGCGCGCCTGCAGCGTCGCCCGGAGTGCGGCGTGGACGGAGGGGTAGATCGCCTGGAACTCGTCGCCGACCGTCGGGTGCAGGGGCTGGATCGCCGGGACCGCGGCCTCCACCTCGGCGAAGCCCCGCTCGATCTCGCGCTGAGCACCCGCGCGGTCGACGAGGGAGCGGGAGGTCACCAGGTCCAGGAGCACGGCGACGACATCGGAGGAGGTCATCGCATAAGCCTAGAGCTTATATCCGCCGGATATAAGCCCAGAGCTTATCGATCAGTGGCCCATCCCGAGGCCGCCGTCGACCGGGATCACGGCACCCGAGATGTACGCGGCCTCGTCGCCGGCCAGCCAGCGCGTGACCTTCGCGACCTCGGCAGCGGTGCCGTAGCGGGCGAGCGGGATGCTCTTCCGGTACTCCGCCTGCTGCTCCGGGGAGAGCTCCGCGGTCATGTCGGTCTCGATGAAGCCGGGAGCGACGACGTTGGCGGTGATGTTGCGGGCGCCGAGCTCGCGGGTCAGCGAGCGGGCGAAGCCCACGAGGGCGGCCTTCGACGAGGAGTAGTTGATCTGGCCCGGCGACCCGTAGAGGCCGACCACGCTGGAGATGAGGACGACGCGGCCGAAGCGCTGCTTGAGCATCCCCTTCGATGCGCGCTTGACGACGCGGAACGCCCCGGTGAGGTTCGTGTCGACGACGGACGTGAAGTCCTCCTCCGTCATGCGCAGCAGCAGGGTGTCGCGGGTGATGCCCGCGTTCGCCACCAGGATCTCGACCGGGCCCAGCTCGGCCTCGACCTGCGTGAACGCGGCGTCGATGGAGGCGGCGTCGGTCACGTCCGCGACGACGGTGAGGGAGCCCTCCGGACCGGATCCCGAGCGCGCGGTCACGGCGACCCGGTGACCGGCGGCCACGAACTCCTGGGCGATGGCGAAGCCGATCCCCCGGTTGCCCCCGGTGACGAGGACGGTGCGCGGCGTGGTCATGGTGTCCCTCCTGCCGGCGCTCGTGCGGCGCCGGGCGACCCGTACATCCTAGAGGCGCGTCGCGCAACAGATTCCGGGATGAGGCCCTCCCGGCCTGCACCCGCCCGCCGCGACGTAGGCTTGCAGGGCTGTGAAACCACGCGAGACACTCACCTCCCTACCGCCGTCGCCGAGCGCCGAGCGGCGCTCCCGCGCGATCAAGTACTCGATCGCCATGGGCATCAGGATGCTCTGCGTCATCTGCCTGCTCTTCGCCCACGGCTGGTGGCTGCTGTTCTTCGCCATCGGCGCCGTGGTCCTGCCCTACTTCGCCGTCGTGCTGGCCAACGTCGGCAGTGCGGGCGAGCGCGGCAACGTCGAGCGGCCGGGTGCGATCGTCCTCTCCCGGCCGGTCCCGCCGCCCTCGGGGCCGGTCGGCACCTCGGAGTCGGGGGCGGGGGCGGCGACCCGCGGGGAGACCGGCCGTGATCCCGCTCGGCCGGGTCCCCGACGCGCACGCCTGCTCCCGAGCGGGCTGCCCGCGGACGGCGACGTTCGCGATCGAGTGGCGGAACCCGAGGATCCACGCGGAGGACCGTCGGAAGACCTGGCTGGCCTGCGGCGAGCACCTGGAGTTCCTGCGCGAGTTCCTCCTCGCCCGCGACTTCCCGCTCGAGGTGAAGCCGCTCTACACGGTCGATCGCGGAGCGGAACGATGAGCGGCGACGCGCCCCGTCCCTCCTGGCGCTTCGTCTTCTCGCGACGCTGGTTCGGCTACCTCGCTCTCGCGATCGTCTTCGCCGTCGCCTGCGTGCTGCTCTCGCGCTGGCAGGTCGCGCGGCTCGACCAGGCCGCCTCGACCAACCGGCTGGTCACCGCGAACTGGACCGCCGACCCGGTGGCGCTCGACGGGCTGCTCCCCGCCGACTCCACGTGGGACGACGCGCTCGAGTACCGCCCGGTCGAGGTCACCGGCGTCTACGAGACGCAGGGGCAGACCCTCGTCCGCAACCGGCCCTACAACGGCAACCCCGGCTTCGAGATCCTGACGCCGCTGCGGCTCGACGACGGCAGCGTGTTCGTCGTCGACCGCGGCTGGGTCCCCGTCGGCTCGACCCAGGACTCCCCCGACGCGATCCCCGCGCCGCCCGAGGGGGAGGTGACCGTCGTCGCCCGCCTGAAGCCCGCGGAGGGACGGATCGACGGACGCTCCGCACCGGCCGGCCAGATCGCCACGATCCAGCTCGACGACCTGTCGACGCAGCTGGACGAGCCCCTGCGGACCTCGGCGTACGGCCTGCTGGTCGCCGAGGCGCCGGCGCCGGTCGACGCTCCCCCGCTGGCCGCGATCAAGCCGGTCGCCGACGAGGGCCTGCACATCAGCTACGCCATCCAGTGGGTGCTGTTCGCCGTCATGGGCTTCGGCGGGCTCGGCTGGGCGATCCGCCACGAGTACCGCATCCGCAACGCCGACGACCCCGAGGTCGTCGCGGCCGAGGAGCGGCGCGAGGAGCGCCGCCGACGCCGCGGCCGCAGCGACTCCGAGGTCGAGGACGAGCTGCTCGACGCCCGCTAGGCGAGCGTGATCAGGTCGAGGTAGTCGGCCGCCCAGTGGTCCTCGGTGCCCTCCGGCATGATCAGGACGCGCTCGGGGTTCAGCGCCTCGACGGCTCCCTCGTCGTGGCTGACCAGGACGACCGCGCCCTCGTAGTGCGCGAGCGCGTCGAGGATCTCCTCGCGGCTCGCGGGGTCGAGGTTGTTGGTGGGCTCGTCGAGCAGGAGCACGTTCGCGCCCGAGACCACGATCATCGCCAGGGCGAGACGGGTCTTCTCCCCGCCGGAGAGGACCCCGGCCGGCTTGTGCGAGTCATCGCCGGTGAACAGGAACGAGCCCAGGACCCGGCGGGCCTCGGTCTCGGTGAGGTTCGGGCTGGAGGAGACCATGTTCTCGAGCACCGAGCGCTTGACGTCGATCGTCTCGTGCTCCTGCGCGTAGTAGCCGATCCGGAGGCCGTGCCCGGCCTCGATCACTCCGGTGTCGGGCTGGTCGACGCCGCCCAGGATGCGCAGGAGCGTCGTCTTGCCCGCTCCGTTGAGCCCCAGGATGACGACCTTGGAGCCGCGGTCGATCGCGAGGTCGACGGCGGTGAAGATCTCGAGCGAGCCGTAGCTCTTCGACAGGTTCTGAGCCTGCAGAGGGGTGCGACCGCAGGCGGACGGAGTCGGGAACCGGAGCTTCGCGACGCGGTCGACCGCGCGGACCTCCTCGAGCCCGCTGAGCATGCGCTCGGCACGCGCGACCATCTGGTGCGCCGCTGCGGCCTTCGAGGCCTTCGCGCCGAACTTCGCGGCCTGCAGCTGGAGGGCGCCGGCCTTCTTCTCGACGTTGACCCGCTCCTTCTTGCGGCGCTCCTCGTCGGCGGCGCGCTGGCGCTGGTAGTTCTTCCAGTTCATGTTGTAGACGTCGATGACCTGGCGGTTGGCGTCGAGGTAGAAGACGCGGTTCACGGTCTCGCCGACCAGCTCGATGTCGTGGCTGATCACGATGAAGCCGCCGCGGTAGTTCTTGAGGAACTCGCGGAGCCAGACGACGGAGTCGGCGTCGAGGTGGTTCGTCGGCTCGTCGAGGATCAGCGTGCTCGCGTCGGAGAAGAGGATGCGCGCGAGCTCGATGCGGCGCCGCTGGCCACCGGAGAGCGTCTTGAGCGGCTGGTCGAGGATCCGGTCGGGGAGGTTGAGGTTGCTCGCGATCGAGGCGGCCTCCGCCTCAGCCGCGTATCCGCCCAGGGAGAGGAAGCGGTCCGTGAGGTTGCCGTACTTCTTCATGCCGGCCTCGCTCACGGAGGTGTCGCTGCTCGACATCGCGACCGTCGCCTCCTGCATGCCGAGCACCAGCTGCCCCAGCCCGCGGGCGTCGAGGATGCGGGTGCGCGCGAGCTCCTCCGGGTCGCCGGAGCGCGGGTCCTGAGGGAGGTAGCCGATCTCGCCGCCGCGGTCGACCGTGCCCTTCGAGGCGATGAGGTCGCCCGCGAGGACCTTGGTCAGCGTCGTCTTCCCCGCCCCGTTGCGGCCGACGAGGCCGACCTTGTCGCCGTCGCCCACCCGGAAGGAGACGTTCTCCATCAGGAGTCGGGCGCCGACTCGGAGTTCGAGGTCGTGCACGCTGAGCACAGTGCTGTCCGTTCCCGCCAAGAAATGGCGTTCGGTTCGGGAGGAGTGGGGCAAGGGGCCGCGATGCGGCAGCCCCCTAGTATATTTCCTGAGCCGCGGGGCGGATCCACGTCCGCTCACCGCGGACGCGCTCGCTCCTCGCTCTCGGGCGACCAGGACTCTCGGAGATCACCCATGTCCCCTTCCTCTTCCGCCCTCCCGCGCCCGGTCCTCGCCGACCGGCTCGTCACCCGCTCCGTCGCGACCGACGCCCTGCTGGTGCTCGCGGGTGCAGGTCTCACCGCAGCGATGGCGCAGCTGTTCATCCCGATGTGGCCGGTCCCCTTTACGGGCCAGACCTTCGCGGTCCTCCTGGTCGGCACGACGCTCGGCGCACTCCGCGGCGCGCTCTCCATGCTCGTGTACGCGCTCGTCGGCGCTCTCGGCGCCCCGGTCTTCACCGAGGGCTCGCACGGCTGGGCGGTCCTCGCGGGTCCCACCGGCGGCTACATCGTCGGCTTCGTCCTCGCGTCGATCGTCACCGGGTGGCTCGCCCAGCGGCAGTGGGACCGTCGCGTCCTCGGCACGCTGGTGACCTTCCTCGCCGGCACCGCCACCATCTACCTCGTCGGCCTGCCCTGGCTGGCCGCCGCCCTCGCCTCGCTGGGGCTGCCCGCCGACCTCGGCTCCGTCCTCTCCGCGGGACTCGTGCCCTTCCTGGTCGGCGACGCGCTCAAGGCGCTGGTCGCCGCCGCGCTGCTCCCCACCACCTGGGCGATGCTCTCGCGCCGCTCGCGCTGAGCGGTCGCACGGACGCCGAAGGGCCGGGAGGACGATTCCTCCCGGCCCTTCGGGCGTCCGGCAGAGGTCGAGCCGCCCGGTCCTCCTGCTCGACCTCGGTGGGCACCTCCACCGACTCGACCGGCGGGGGCGACGACGGCCCCGGACTCCGGAGCCGTCCCGCCCGGCCGTTCCGACTCCACGATGGACTGCGACAGGCTGAAGACGACAGGAACGCCGAAGGGCCGGGAGGACGACTCCTCCCGGCCCTTCGGCGTCGGTGTGCAGCGGCTAGATCGAGAAGCCGAGTGCGCGCATCATGTCGCGCCCGTCCTCGGTGATCCGGTCGGGACCCCACGGCGGCATCCAGACCCAGTTGATCCGGAACGCCTCGACGATGCCGTCGAGCGACTCGGCGGTCTGCTCCTCGAGCACGTCGGTCAGCGGGCAGCCCGCCGAGGTGAGGGTCATGTGGATGACGAGGGCGTCGTTCTCGTCGTCCCAGCCCAGATCGTAGATGAGTCCCAGGTCGACCACGTTGACCCCGAGCTCGGGGTCCATGACGTCCTTGAGGGCTTCCTCGACCTGGTCGAAGAGCTTCGGCTCGAGAGTGGTGACCGCCATGATCAGACCGTCGCCGAGGTCAGGAAGCGGTCGTAGCCCTCGTCCTCGAGCCGGGTGGCGAGCTCCTTGCCGCCCTGCTCGGCGACGCGGCCGGCGACGAAGACATGGACGAAGTCGGGCTGGATGTAGCGGAGGATCCGCGTGTAGTGCGTGATCAGCAGCACGCCGAGACCGGTGCTCTGGTGGGCGCGGTTGACGCCCTCCGACACGATCTTGAGCGCGTCGACGTCGAGGCCGGAGTCGGTCTCGTCGAGGACGGCGAACTGCGGGGCGAGCAGCTCGAGCTGGAGGATCTCGTTGCGCTTCTTCTCGCCGCCCGAGAAGCCCTCGTTGACGTTGCGCGCCGCGAAGGACGAGTCCATGCGGAGGTTCGCCATCGCCGACTTGACGTCCTTCGTCCACGTGCGGATGGCGGGCGCCTCGCCGGCGATCGCGGTCTTGGCGGTGCGGAGGAAGTTGGTGTTGGTCACACCGGGGATCTCGACCGGGTACTGCATGGCGAGGAAGAGGCCCGCGCGGGCGCGCTCGTCGACGGACATGTCGAGGACCTCGACGCCGTCGAGGGTGATCGAGCCGCCGTCGACGTGGTACTTGGGGTGTCCCGCGATCGTGTACGCGAGGGTGGACTTGCCGGACCCGTTGGGGCCCATGATCGCGTGGATCTCACCC
The DNA here is from genome assembly GCF_002931535.1 of Rathayibacter sp. AY1C6. Classification (NCBI taxonomy): domain Bacteria; kingdom Bacillati; phylum Actinomycetota; class Actinomycetes; order Micrococcales; family Microbacteriaceae; genus Rathayibacter; species Rathayibacter sp. AY1C6. The sequence continues at coordinate 80,285 of NZ_PSWC01000005.1, forward strand.
TGGTTGATGGTGAGATCGACACCGCGGAGGATCTGCTTGGTCCCCTGCTCGGTCTCGACACTGACGTGGAGATCACTGATCTGGAGAACGGACATTCAGACTTCCTTCGTGACGGTCGGGTCGATGTAGACGTCGCCGTCGATGATCTCGACGACGAAGACGGGGACCGGCTCGTAGGCCGGGAGGTTCAGGGGGGTGCCGGTGCGGAGGGAGAACTGGGAGCCGTGCGCCCAGCACTCGAGGCTGTCGCCCTCGACGAAGCCCTCGGAGAGCGAGATCTCGCCGTGGGTGCAGGTGTCGCCGATGGCGTGGATCTCGCCGGCGGAGTCCTGCACGACCGCGATCGCGACTCCGTCGACCTCGACCCGCATGGCCTGGTTGGGGATCAGCTCGGAGACCGAGCAGATCATCGCGGCGTTGCTCATGCGCTGACCGCCGCTCCGCGGGAGGAGCCGGTCTGGCCGGCGCTCCCGGCGAGCTCCGCCTCGATCGCGAGCTGCAGGCGGTCCTCGAGCTCGGCGACCTTGATCTGCTGCACGATCTCGCTGAGGAACCCGCGCACGACCAGGCGTCGCGCCTCGTCCTCACGGATGCCGCGGGACTGCAGGTAGAAGAGCTGCTCGTCGTCGAAGCGGCCGGTAGCCGAGGCGTGCCCCGCTCCGGCGATGTCACCGGTCTCGATCTCGAGGTTCGGGATGGAGTCGGCGCGCGTGCCGTCCGAGAGGACCAGGTTGCGGTTCTGCTCATAGCTGTCGGTGCCGGTGGCGCTGTTGCGGATCAGGACGTCGCCGATCCAGACGGTGCGCGCGCCCTCGCCCTGCAGCGCGCCCTTGTAGGTCACGCGGCTGCGGGTGTCGGGGGCGTCGTGGTCGACGTACACCTGCTGCTCGAGGTGCTGGCCGCCGTCGGCGAAGTACAGGCCGAAGAGTTCGCCGTCCGCTCCGCGCTCGACGAGGTGCGCCGAGGGGTTCACCCGGACGATGGAGCCGCCGAGGGTGACCACGATGTGCTTCACCTTCGCGTCGCGTCCGACCCGCACGAAGTGGTTGGCCAGGTGCCGGGCGTCATCCGCCCACTCCTGCACGGTGACGACGGTGAGCTGCGCGCCCTCGCCGACGAGGATCTCCACGTTCTCCGCGAGGGAGGCCTCCCCCTCGTTCTGCAGCACGACGACGGCGCGGGCGTAGGGCGCCGCCTCGATGATCGTGTGCGCGGCGCGGGGTGCGGAGCCGAGGCCCGAGCGGACGAGGGTGGCGACCTTCTCGTCCTCGCCCGTCACGCGGACGGCGAGGGCCTTCTCGAAGCTCGACCAGGCGTTCGCGGCGGCGCGGTCCTCGGGGAGGCCGGCGGTGCCGATCCGCTGGTCGTCGCGGCCGACCCACGAGACGTCCACACCGTCCACCGCCGCGTGCTCGAGCGGGGCGGGCGAGCCGTCGAGCGCGCCGTCGATGAGATCGCCGAGGCGGGCGACGGGCGTCAGCTTCCAGGCGATCTCGCGGCCGGTGACGGCCTCGAAGGCCTCGACGTCGGCCGACGCGAAGCGCTCGGAGCGCGTCTGAACGGGCGTGAACGCCCCGTCGGAGTGGGCGCTGATGCCCAGGCGCTCAGCGGCGGCCGCGCCGTCGATCTCGGGGGTCGCGGCGCTCGTGGGGACCGTCATCTGGCGGTGGTTCCTTTCGATGGGTGCGGGGCGCCCCGTCCGGGCGCCCCTTCGAGGGGGGAGGCGGGCGTCAACCGACGCTGCCCTCCATCCCCATCTCGATGAGCTTGTTCAGCTCGAGGGCGTACTCCATGGGCAGCTCGCGCGCGATCGGCTCGATGAAGCCACGGACGATCATGGCCATCGCCTCGTCCTCCGGCAGGCCGCGCGACATCAGGTAGAAGAGCTGCTCCTCGCTGACCTTCGACACCGTCGCCTCGTGGCCGAGCTGCACGTCGTCGACACGGATGTCGATCGCCGGGTAGGTGTCGGAGCGCGAGATGGTGTCGACCAGGAGGGCGTCGCAGCGCACGGTGTTCGCCGAGTGGTGCGCGTTCGCGTCCACCCGGACCTCGCCGCGGTATCCGGCGCGACCGCCGCCGCGGGCGATCGACTTCGAGACGATCGACGACTGCGTGTACGGCGCCATGTGGACCATCTTCGCGCCGGCGTCCTGGTGCTGGCCGGGGCCCGCGAACGCGACGGAGAGGGTTTCGCCCTTCGCGTGCTCGCCGACCAGGAAGATCGACGGGTACTTCATCGTGACCTTCGAGCCGATGTTGCCGTCGATCCACTCCATTGTCGCGCCCTCGTGCGCGATCGCGCGCTTGGTGACGAGGTTGTAGACGTTGTTCGACCAGTTCTGGATCGTCGTGTAGCGCACGCGGGCGTTCTTCTTCACGATGATCTCGACCACGGCCGAGTGCAGCGAGTCCGACTTGTAGATCGGAGCCGTGCAGCCCTCGATGTAGTGGACGTAGCTGTCCTCGTCCGCGATGATCAGGGTCCGCTCGAACTGGCCCATGTTCTCGGTGTTGATCCGGAAGTAGGCCTGCAGCGGGATGTCGACGTGGACGCCCTTGGGGACGTACACGAAGGAGCCGCCGGACCAGACCGCGGTGTTCAGCGCCGCGAACTTGTTGTCGCCCGCGGGGATGACGGTGCCGAAGTACTCCTCGAAGATCTCGGGGTGCTCGCGCAGCGCCGTGTCGGTGTCCATGAAGATGACGCCCTGCTCCTCCAGGTCCTCGCGGATCTGGTGGTAGACGACCTCGGACTCGTACTGGGCCGCGACACCGCCGACGAGGCGCTGGCGCTCCGCCTCCGGGATGCCGAGCTTCTCGTACGTGTTCTTGATGTCGTCCGGGAGGTCGTCCCAGGTCTGCGCCTGCTTCTCGGTGGAGCGGACGAAGTACTTGATGTTGTCGAAGTCGATGTCCGACAGGTCGGCGCCCCACGTCGGCATGGGCTTGCGCTCGAAGAGCTTCAGGGCCTTCATGCGGCGGTCGCGCATCCAGGCGGGCTCGTTCTTGAGCGCGGAGATGTCGGAGACGACCTCGGGCGAGATGCCGCGTCGTGCGGAGGCTCCGGCGGAGTCCGAGTCGGACCAGCCGAACTCGTAGACGCCCAGGCTCTCGAGCTCGGGGCGGTCGATCAGGATGTCTGACATGTGTACCTCGTTTCCTACCCACTGCTAACCGGTCGGGTCCCGGAGTCATTCCCCCGGGGGTGGCCCGCGGGTGCTCTCCGGCCGGTCGCGCGATCGATCTGATGCGCGGAGCGGATGATGTGCGTCCCTGGATTCCGGAGGTGTGCGTCGGCGCTCCATCGGGCCGTGTGCGGATCACGTGCGCAGGGTGCGTCGAACCGTGACCAGCTTCTCATTCTACCGGCGTCCGCCGTTCAGGGGAACCTCCGCACCTGGGTGTCGGCCGGGCACCGGTGACGCGCATCCAGACGCGCATGGCCATACCGGTGTCGGTGGTCCGTGATTCGGTTCCGCCATGACGAACGACGCATCGACCCCGATCCCCGCACGACTCGTGACCGCACTGGTGGGCGCCGGCCTGCCGACCGGACCCGCGCGGGCGTTCGGCCCTCTCGCCCGCGCGATCGCGGCCGACCTCCCGCTGCGGACGCTCCCCCGCGTGCTCCTGCGCCTCCGGCGGCACCTGCTCTCCGCCGAGCCGGAGCCCGCGGTCAGGCGGCGGGTTGGAGCTCCTGGGCGGCGTCCCGGCGCTGGGCGCGCACGGTGAACAGCCTCGGGTTCACGTCGAGCAGCACGCGGACCGCGCCGACCCAGATGAGCGCCGAGCCGAGGAGGTGCACCGCGACGAGCGTCTCGGGCAGCGCGGTGAGCGACTGCACGACCCCGACCAGCGCCTGCAGCACGACGACCACGAGGAAGGCGATCACGCGCCGCCGGGCGAGCTCCGAGCCCGCCGCCCGCGACAGGCGCAGGAGCAGCGCGGCGCCCACGACGAGCACCGCTGTGCCGAGCACGCCGTGCACGACGGTCACGCTCTCCCAGTGGAACTGCATGCGGGGCACCTCCGCGGAGTCGCCGGCGTGCGGGCCGGTTCCCGTCACGAGGGTCCCCACGAGGATCACGAGGAGCGTCAGGCCGACGAGCCCGATGCTGAGCGCCCGCGTCGCGCGGTCCGGCTCGAAGGCCACGGACTGCGAGCGGTGGGCGCGGTGCCACGTCAGTGCGGTGGTGGTGAGGAGGGCGATGGCGAGAACGAAGTGCCCGGCCACGATGTACGGGTTGAGGCCCGAGTGGACGGTCGCGCCGCCCGCGAGGGCGTTCGCGACGACGAGCCAGAACTGCGACCAGGCGAGCCGGGTCATGGTGCGGTCGCGCGGCTTCTGCAGGCGCGCGGCCGTGATCGCCCAGCCCACCGCGACCACGAGGACGCCGGTGAACGCGCGGTTCGTGAACTCGATGAAGCCGTGGATCCCGAGCTCGGGGGTCGAGGTGAGCGAGCCCGGCTCGCACGCCGGCCAGGTGGGGCAGCCGAGGCCAGAGCCGGTCAGCCGGACGACGCCCCCGAAGAAGATGATCAGGATGCTCGCGACGAGCGCCGCGGTGGTCCCCCAGCGCAGTGCGCGCGGACCCAGGGTCACCCGCTCGGCGAGCAAGGAGAACGGCGTCACCATCAGAAGGGGAGCAGCGGGTCGATGCCGACGGCGAGGAAGAGCAGGGTGAGGTATCCGATGGACCCGTGGAACACCCGCATCGGCGAGACGTGCTCGTGACGGATCGCGAGGCTGTAGAGGCGGTGCGTCTCGGCGATGAACCAGACTCCGCTGCCGAGCGCGACCACCGTGTAGAGCACCCCCATGCCGGCGACGGGGATCAGCAGGAGCGAGCAGGCGACGGTGGCCCAGGCGTAGAGGATGACCTGGAGCCCGACGATCGTGCGTCCGCGCACGACGGCCAGCATCGGCACGCCGGCGGCCTGGTAGTCGTCCCGGTACTTCATCGACAGCGGCCAGTAGTGCGGCGGCGTCCAGAGGAAGATGACGGAGAAGAGGATGACGGGGGCCCAGTCGAGCGAGCCGGTGACCGCCGCCCAGCCGATCAGCACCGGCATGCAGCCCGCGATGCCGCCCCACACGATGTTCTGCGGCGTCCGGCGCTTGAGGAAGAGCGTGTAGAACACGACGTAGATCAGGATCGCGGCGAGCGAGAGGCCCGCGGAGAGCCAGTTGGCCGTGAGGCCGAGCCAGACGATCGACAGGACGCCGATCGTGGTCGCGAAGACGAGCGCGGACCGGTCCGAGATCTCCCCGGTCACGAGCGGCCGGTTCTTCGTCCGGTTCATGATCCGGTCGATGTCGCGGTCGAAGTAGCAGTTGAACGCGCCCGCGGACCCGGCGCTCAGGGCGCCGCCGATCAGGACGTTGAGGACCAGCAGCAGATTGGGGATCCCGCCCTGCGCCAGGATCATCGTCGGAGCGGTCACCACGAGGAGCAGCTCGATCACGCGCGGCTTCGTCAGAGCGACGAAGGCCTTCACCTTGCGCGAGAGGGTCGTCGGCGACGCCCCGTCCCGCTCGACGGCGGTGGTCTCCACGACTGCGTCCATTGCTCCTCTAACGATTCGATGATCCCGAACGAGTGTAATGCGCCCGTCCGGGAGCCGGGCCCGGCGTGCACGCTTGTCCAATCGGACGCAGACATATGCGACCACGCAACCCCCGGTCGGCGGCGCACCCCCCTCCGTATACTCGGGACTGCTCGCCAGAGCGCCCGGCACGCACCCGAGCCCGCCCGACGATCGTCGGCACGGGGCCGAGAGGGTCGTCGCCGGAGCATCGTGTCGAAGTCGTCATGCGGCGTGCTCCACCATGCGAGAGGGCGGACGGTCCCCGTCTGCCCCACGTCTCGAGAAGGGTCAGTACCAAGTGTCAGAACTGCAATGGGAATCCATTGACGAGAAGGCAGTCGACACGGCGAGGGTTCTCGCCGCGGATGCGGTCGAGAAGGTCGGCAACGGCCATCCCGGAACCGCCATGAGCCTCGCGCCCGCCGCCTACCTCCTGTTCCAGAAGGTCATGCGCCGCGATCCGTCCGATGCGACCTGGATCGGCCGCGACCGGTTCATCCTGTCGGTCGGCCACTCCTCGCTGACGCAGTACGTCCAGTTCTACCTGGGCGGCTACGGACTCGAGCTCGACGACCTCAAGGCGCTGCGCACCTGGGGCTCGAAGACCCCGGGCCACCCGGAGTACGGCCACACCGACGGCGTCGAGATCACCACCGGACCGCTCGGCCAGGGCCTCGCCTCCGCCGTGGGCTTCGCCTACGCCTCGCGCTTCGAGCGCGACCTGTTCGACCCGGAGGCCGCCGCGGGCACCTCCCCGTTCGACCACTTCGTCTACGTGATCGCCGGCGACGGCGACCTGCAGGAGGGCGTCACCAGCGAGGCCTCCTCCCTGGCCGGCCACCAGAAGCTCGGCAACCTGGTCGTCATCTACGACTCCAACCAGATCTCGATCGAGGACGACACCAACATCGCCTTCACCGAGGACGTCAAGGCGCGCTACGAGGCCTACGACTGGCAGGTCCAGGTCGTCGACTGGAAGAAGACCGGCGAGTACCACGAGGACGTCGCCGAGCTGCACGCCGCGATCGAGGCCGCGAAGGGCGAGACCGACAAGCCGTCGCTCATCATCCTGCGCACCATCATCGGCTGGCCGTCGCCGAAGAAGCAGAACACCGGCAAGATCCATGGCTCCGCCCTGGGCGCCGACGAGCTCCGCGGACTCAAGGAGGTGCTCGGCTTCGACCCCGAGAAGACCTTCGACGTCGCCGACGAGGTCATCGAGCACACCCGCAAGGCCGTCGAGCGCGGCCAGGCCCAGCACGCCGAGTGGCACGAGCAGCTCGCCGCCTGGGCGTCCGCGAACCCCGAGAAGAAGGAGCTGCTCGACCGGGTCCTCTCGGGCGAGCTGCCCGAGGGCGTCCAGGAGGCGCTCCCCGTCTTCGAGCCCGGCAAGGAGGTCTCGACCCGCGCCGCGTCCGGCAAGGTCATCAACGCCCTCGCCGGCGTGATCCCCGAGCTGTGGGGCGGCTCCGCCGACCTCGCCGAGTCGAACAACACGACGATCGAGGGAGCCGGCTCCTTCGTCCCGACGGAGTTCTCGACCCACGAGTGGACCGGGAAGAAGGGCGGCCGCGTGCTGCACTTCGGCATCCGCGAGCACGCCATGGGCGCGATCCTCAACGGGATCGTCCTGCACGGCAACACCCGCCCCTTCGGCGGCACCTTCCTGATCTTCTCCGACTACATGCGCCCGGCGGTCCGTCTCGCCGCGCTCATGAAGGCGCCGGCCATCTACGTCTGGACCCACGACTCCGTGGCGCTCGGCGAGGACGGCCCGACGCACCAGCCGGTCGAGCAGCTGTCGACCCTCCGCGCGATCCCGGGCCTGGACATCGTCCGCCCCGGCGACGCGAACGAGGTCGCCTACGCCTGGAAGACCATCCTCGAGCGCCGCGAGGGCCCCGCCGGCCTCGCGCTCACCCGTCAGAACATCCCGGTGTTCGAGCGCGGCGAGGGCGACGCGGAGGGCGAGACCTTCGCCTCCGCCGCGAACGTCGCCCGTGGTGCCTACATCCTGGCCGAGGCGCCGGGCGGTACCCCGGACGTGATCTTCATCGCGACCGGCTCCGAGGTCCAGATCGCCGTCGAGGCGCGCGAAGCCCTGAGGAGCGAGGGCGTCAACGCCCGCGTCGTCTCGGCTCCGTCCCTCGAGTGGTTCGAGGAGCAGGACGCCGAGTACCGCGAGAAGGTCCTGCCCTCCTCGGTGAAGGCGCGCGTCTCGATCGAGGCCGGCCTGAGCCTGGGCTGGCAGAAGTACGTCGGCGACGCCGGCCGCTCCGTCTCGATCGAGCACTTCGGCGCCTCGGCCGACTACAAGACCCTGTTCCGCGAGTTCGGGATCACCACCGAGGCGGCACTGTCCGCCGCCAAGGAGTCGCTCGCAGCCTCCTGACCCGAAGGCCGCGTCCACCACGGACGCGGCCTTCGCCGTCGGAGCAGCGGCTCCCCCTCACACCACGCACCACCTACGCAGAAGAAGAAGAGACATGACCGAGAACACCCCCACCGCAGAGCTCTCCGCCGCCGGCGTCAGCATCTGGCTCGACGACCTCTCCCGCTCGCGCATCTCCACCGGAGGGCTGCAGAAGCTCATCGAGGAGAAGAACGTCGTCGGAGTCACCACGAACCCCACGATCTTCGCCGCGGCCCTGACCAACGGCGAGTCCTACGACGCCCAGGTGCGCGAGCTCGCCTCCGCCGGCACCTCGGTGACCGACGCCGTCTTCGAGATCACCACCGACGACGTCGCCGCGGCGTCCGACATCTTCCGCCCGATCTACGACGCGACCAACGGCTACGACGGCCGCGTGTCGATCGAGGTCGAGCCCGGCCTGGCGCACGACGCCCAGGGCACCATCGAGCAGGCCAAGGCCCTCTGGGCCAAGGTCGACCGCCCCAACGCGATGATCAAGATCCCCGCGACCGTCGAGGGCCTCGAGGCCATCACCGAGGTCATCGGCTCCGGCATCTCGGTGAACGTCACCCTGATCTTCTCGCTCGCCCGCTACCGCGCCGTCATCAACGCGTACCTGGCCGGCCTCGAGAAGGCCAAGGACGCCGGCATCGACCTGTCGACCATCCACTCCGTCGCCTCGTTCTTCGTCTCGCGCGTCGACACCGAGATCGACAAGCGCCTCGAGGCCGTCGGCACCGACGAGGCCCGCGCCCTCAAGAGCAAGTCCGGCGTCGCCAACGCGCAGCTGGCCTACGAGGTCTTCGTCGAGGCGTTCGCCACCGAGCGCGCCCTGCTGCTCCAGGAGTCCGGCGCCAACCGCCAGCGCCCCCTCTGGGCCTCGACCGGCGTCAAGTCGACCGACCTCCCCGACACCCTCTACGTGACCGAGCTCGTCGCGGCCGGCGTGGTCAACACGATGCCCGAGAAGACCCTCGAGGCGACCTTCGACCACGGCGTCATCACCGGCGACACCGTCACGGGCTCGTACGCCGACGCGAACGCCGTCCTCGACGCCGTCGCGGCGCAGGGCGTCTCGTACGCCGACGTCACCGAGCTGCTCGAGAAGGAGGGCGTGGAGAAGTTCATCGTCTCCTGGAACGAGCTGCTCGACACCGTCACCGCGGCGCTCGAGGGCGCGAAGGCGCAGGCCTGATCATGGCCATCCAGATCCACGTCAGCGGAGACGCCGAGAAGGCCGTCGACCGCGTCGTCCCGGAGCTCGTCGCCGACGAGGTCGCGTCCGGCATCACCGCCCAGGTTCCCACCCTGTGGGGCGCCGCGGCGGAGGAGGAGGCGGCCAAGCGCCTCGGGTGGACCGAGTCGACCACCGTCTCCCGCCCCCTGATCCCCCAGATCCTCGCCCTGCGCGAGGAGTTCCAGGCCAAGGGCGTCGACCACATCGTCCTCGGCGGCATGGGCGGCTCCTCCCTCGCGCCCGAGGTCATCACCCGCACCGCCGGCGTCGAGCTCACCGTGCTCGACTCGACGGCGCCCGGCCAGGTGCTCGCCGCCCTGAACGACCGGCTCGCGTCGACCGCGGTCGTCATCTCCTCGAAGTCCGGCTCGACCGTCGAGACCGCGAGCCAGAAGAAGGCCTACGAGAAGGCGTTCACGGAGGCGGGCATCGATCCGCTCGACCGCATCGTCATCGTGACCGACCCGGGCTCGCCCCTCGACACCTCCTCCCGCGAGGCCGGCTACCGCGTGTTCAACGCCGACCCGAACATCGGCGGGCGCTTCTCGGCGCTCTCCGCGTTCGGCCTCGTGCCGTCCGGGCTCGCCGGCGCCGACATCGAGGCCCTCCTCGACGAGGCGGCCGAGGCCTCCCTCGGGCTCGCCGTGGACTCCCCCGAGAACCCGGGCCTGATCCTCGGAGCGGCGATCGCCGCGACCAGCCCGCGCCGCGACAAGCTCGCGATCGTCGCCGACGGGACCGACATCGTCGGCTTCGCCGACTGGGCGGAGCAGCTCATCGCCGAGTCCACCGGCAAGGACGGCACGGGCATCCTCCCCGTCGTCCTCGGCACGCTGGCCCCCGAGCTCTCGGAGGACCTGCCCGACGTGCAGGTCGTCCGCCTGGTCGAGGACGCCACGGCGCTGCACCTGTTCCCGCGCGACCGCCACGAGGGCGAGATCCTCCTCTCCGGCTCGCTCGGCGCTCAGATGCTGACGTGGGAGTACGCCGTCGCCGTCGCGGGTCGCCTCCTGGGCATCAACCCGTTCGACCAGCCCGACGTCGAGTCGGCGAAGGTCGCGACCCGGGCCCTGCTCGAGAAGCGCCCCGAGCCCGAGGCGCCCGCGTTCACCGACGCGGGCATCGAGGTCACCGGCAGCAGCAGCGTCACCGAGGGCGTCTCGACCGTCGCCGCCGCTGTCGACCGCCTCCTCGCCCAGCTGGGCGACGGCGGCTACGTCTCGATCCAGGCGTACGTCGACCGCCTCGCGCTCCCGCAGCTCGAGGGCGTGCGCGACCTCCTCGCCGCGCAGGCCCAGCGCCCCGTCACCTTCGGGTGGGGCCCGCGCTTCCTGCACTCGACCGGGCAGTACCACAAGGGCGGGGCCCCGACCGGCGTGTTCCTCCAGATCACCGAGCGCTCCGACGTGGACCTCGAGATCCCGGACAGCCCGTTCACCTTCGGCCAGCTCATCCTGGCGCAGGCCGCCGGCGACGCGAGCGTGCTCGCCGAGCACGGCCGGCCGGTGCTGACCCTCACGCTGACCGACCCCGAGGCCGACCTCGAGGCGCTCTTCGAGGCCCTCAACACCTGATCCGACGGGCACGCCGCCGTTGCGCTCTCGAGCGCGCGGCGGCGTGCCCGCGGTCGTCCCGCGACCACTTCCCGGGGCAGCAGCCGGGCCCGCCCGCTCCTCCCCCTCCCTCACCGATAGCAGTGCGCCGGTCCCACCGGCACACAGAAGGACACTGCACATGTCTGTGGACATCACCCCCGAGTTCAACCCGCTGAGGTTGAGCTTCGACCGCCGGTTGAACCGGATCGCCGGGCCCAGCGGCCTCGTCATCTTCGGCGTGACCGGCGACCTCTCCCGCAAGAAGCTCATGCCCGCGGTCTACGATCTCGCCAACCGCGGCCTCCTGCCCCCCGGCTTCGCCCTCGTCGGATTCGCCCGGCGCGACTGGGACGACCAGGACTTCGAGCAGGTCGTCCACGACTCCGTGAAGAAGCACGCCCGCACCGAGTTCCACGAGGAGGTCTGGGCGCAGCTCGCGCAGGGCATCCGGTTCGTGCAGGGCGAGTTCGACGACCCCGAGGCGTTCGCCCGCCTGAAGACGACCGTCGACGACCTCGACCGCGAGCGCGGCACGAACGGCAACTTCGCCTTCTACCTCTCGATCCCCCCGAAGTCCTTCCCGCAGGTCACCGAGCAGCTGCGCAGCTCCGGCCTCGCCGAGCAGAAGGACGGCCAGTGGCGCCGCGTCGTCATCGAGAAGCCGTTCGGCAGCGACCTGAAGACGGCCCGCGAGCTGAACGACGTCGTCGAGTCGGTCTTCCCGCCCGACTCCGTCTTCCGGATCGACCACTACCTCGGCAAGGAGACGGTCCAGAACATCCTGGCCCTCCGCTTCGCCAACATGATGTACGAGCCGCTCTGGAACTCGAACTACGTCGACCACGTGCAGATCACCATGGCCGAGGACATCGGCGTGGGCGGGCGCGCGGGCTACTACGACGGCATCGGAGCGGCGCGCGACGTCATCCAGAACCACCTGCTGCAGCTGCTCGCCCTGACCGCCATGGAGGAGCCGATCTCGTTCGACGCGGCCGACCTCCGTGCGGAGAAGGAGAAGGTCCTCGCGGCCGTCCGCCTCCCCGCCGACCTCTCCACCGCGACCGCCCGCGGGCAGTACGCCGGCGGCTGGCAGGGCGGCGAGAAGGTGCTCGGCTTCCTCGAGGAGGACGGCATGAGCCCCACCTCGACCACCGAGACCTACGCCGCCATGCGCCTGGACATCGGCACCCGACGCTGGGCCGGCGTGCCGTTCTACCTGCGGGCCGGCAAGCGCCTCGGCCGCCGCGTCACCGAGATCGCGGTCGTGTTCAAGCGGGCACCGCAGCAGCTCTTCGCCGAGAGCCAGACCACGTCGCTGGGCCAGAACGCGCTCGTCATCCGCGTCCAGCCCGACGAGGGCGTCACCATGCGATTCGGCTCGAAGGTGCCCGGCGCCGGCATGCAGGTGCGCGACGTGACGATGGACTTCGGCTACGGCCACGCGTTCACCGAGGCGAGTCCCGAGGCCTACGAGCGCCTCATCCTCGACGTCCTCCTGGGCGAGCCGCCGCTCTTCCCCCGGCACGAGGAGGTCGAGCTGTCCTGGAAGATCCTCGACCCGATCGAGGAGTTCTGGGCCACGCAGGGCCAGCCCGAGCAGTACCGCCCCGGAACATGGGGCCCCGATTCCGCCGACGAGCTCCTCGCCCGCGACGGCCGCACCTGGAGGCGTCCATGATCGTCGATCTGCCCGACACCACGACGAGCGAGGTCTCGAAGACCCTCGTCAAGATCCGCGAGGAGGGCGGCGCCGTCGCCCTCGGCCGCGTCCTCACCCTCATCATCGCGACCTCCCGGGGTCACGAGGAGGAGGCCATCGAAGCCGCGAACGACGCGTCCCGCGAGCACCCGATGCGCGTCATCGTGGTCTCGAAGGACGACGGCACCACCACGGTCCCGGTCGACGCGACGGCGCGGGTCGACGCGCAGATCCGGGTCGGAGGCGACGCCGGCGCGAGCGAGGTCGTCGTGCTCCGTCCCTACGGGGACGCGGCCGAGGACGAGGAGAGCCTGGTCACGGGCCTCCTCCTCCCCGACGCCCCCGTCGTGGCCTGGTGGCCGAACAGCGCTCCGGACAACGCCTCCGCGTCCCCGATCGGCCGGATCGCCACCCGGCGGATCACCGACGCGTCGGCCCAGTCGAACCCGGCGGAGGCGCTGCACCACCTCGCCTCCACCTACGCCCCCGGCGACACCGACTTCGCCTGGACCCGCCTCACCCTCTGGCGCGCGCAGCTCGCCGCCGTGCTCGACCAGCCGCCCTACGAGCCGATCACGGCCGTCGAGGTCTCAGGCGCGGCCGACTCGCCCTCGACGATCCTGCTCGCCGCCTGGCTGCAGCTCGAGCTCGACATCCCCGTCGACCACGAGCTCACGATCAGCGCCACCGGGTCCAGCGGGATCCACGGCGTGCGGCTCATCCGCGACTCCGGAGTGATCGAGCTCGAGCGCTCGGTGCCCAACGTCGCGACGCTCACTCAGCCCGATCAGCCGGTCCACGACATCTCGCTCCCCCGCCGCAGCCTCCGGGACTGCCTGGCGGAGGAGCTGCGCCGACTCGACCCGGATGACCTGTACGGTGAAGTGATCTCGCGCGGGGTCGACATGCTCACTGAGAAGGCCGAGGCCCGCAGCGCCTCCTGAGGTGTGGGCGCCCGTCCAGGGCGCCCGCACCTCAGAGCTTCCCGACACGGAGCCGAACCCCGCCGATCGGCACCCGAACCCGAAGGAGTCCCCTGAGATGACCACCGAACGCCGCGTGCTGGTCCACCGCGACAAGCAGACCCTCGCCGGCTCGGTCGCCGCCCGGTTCCTCACCAAGACGATCGACGTCCTCGACGACCTGGGTTCGGCGAACGTCGTGCTCACCGGAGGGACGATGGGAGCCGCCACGCTCAAGGAGATCGGCTCCTCCTCCGCCGCCGGCAACGTGGACTGGTCGCGCGTGCACTTCTGGTGGGGCGACGAGCGCTGGGTGCCCCGCGGCCACGAGGACCGCAACGACGTCCAGGCCGGGGACCTCTTCAGCGTCCTCGATGTGCCGGCGGCGAACGTGCACTCCTACCCGGCCTCGGACGAGGGCCTGGACCTCGACGGCGCCGCCGCTGCCTACGACGCGGAGCTGCGCGAGCACGCCTCCGAGGGGCGCGACTACCCGCGCTTCGACATCACCTTCCTCGGCGTCGGGCCGGACGGGCACATCGCGTCGCTGTTCCCCGAGCGCTCCGCGATCCGCTCCACGACGCCCGGCGTCCTCGTCGTCCGCAACTCTCCGAAGCCGCCGCCCGAGCGCCTCACCCTCACGCTGCCGCTGATCAACCAGTCGGACCGCATCTGGATGGTGCTCGCCGGCGCCGACAAGGCCTCGGCCCTGGGCCTCGCGCTCGCGGGTGCCAGCACGAACGAGGTGCCCGCGTCGGGCGCGTTCGGTCGCAAGCGCACGGTGTTCTTCGTCGACCAGGAGGCAGCGGCCGAGGTCCCCGAGTCGCTCATCGCTCCGAGCTACTGAGCACGGTCCGGAAACGACGGAAGGCCCGTCCCCCGAGGGGGCGGGCCTTCCGTCGTTCGTCGTCCGGTGAGGATCAGGACGGGGTCGCGGTGCCTCGTCGGGCGCGCAGCTGCTGCAGCGCCTCCTCGAGAAGCTGAGCCGCCTCGGCCTCGGTGCGGCGCTCCTTCACGTAGGCGAGGTGCGTCTTGTAGGGCTCGGTCTTCGCGACCTGCGGCGGGTTCGCCCGGTCGCGGCCAGCGGGGAGACCGGACTGCGGCGAGTCGATCACCTCGGGGATCTCGTCCTCGGGGAGGGCCGCCGAGAAGTGGCGCACCGTCTCGTTGCCGAGAGCGTCCCAGTAGGAGACCGCGACGCGCTCCGCGTGGAAGCCCCGGTCCTGCTCGCCCATGGGTCCTGCGCCGACGCGCGAACCGCGGATTGCACTGCCGCCTGATGCCATTGCGAGTACCCCTATGCTCCGGTGGTGAACTTGGTGATGAGTCCGAGCACCACGATGCAGGCCAGCCAGACGACGCCCAGGATCACGGTGATGCGGTTCAGGTTGCGCTCGGCGACGCCCGACGCGCCGAGGTTGGAGGTGACTCCGCCCCCGAACATGTCGGACAGTCCGCCGCCGCGCCCCTTGTGGAGCAGGATCAGCATGGTGAGCAGGAGGCTCGTGATGCCCAGGATGACCTGGAGCACGACCTGGAGGATGTCCACGCGGTACCTTTCGAAGTTCTGGCGCGTTGCGCGCCCCGACGAGTATAACGGCGCCTGCGAATCCGCGAGGAATGCGTCGTCCCGTGTTCGGGGCGATGTATACGAGTGTCCGTCGATGGGCGGAGCGGGTGGCCTCGTCGCGGTGCCCTCGACAACCTCTCCAGTCACCGGACCGCGAGCCTGTGATCCACGTACCAGCGGACCGATCGAGCCGAACGCGCCACGCTTTCGGAGGGCACCCCGCGACGAGCCGACAGCACCGGACCGGCCAACGCGCGAAGCCGGTGTGGGATCTTCCGAGGCGAACCGGTGATCCGCGTTCCAGCGGATCGACGTAGCCGGACGCATCCCGCTCCCGGAACCGCGCCCCGTCGCGAAGCCGACCGCGCCACGCCGCGCAGGGAGCGGCGTGGACGACAGCGAGGCGAACCGGCGATCCGCGTCCCAGCGGATCGCCGTAGCCGAACGCACCCCGCTCTCGGAACCGCGCCCCGTCGCGAGGCCGACCGCGCCACGCCGCGCAGGGAGCGGCGTGGACGACGAAAGGGCGGGCCCGATGGGCCCGCCCTCTCGTCGCAGCAGCTCAGACCCCGACGTGGTTCCGGAATCGCGCGATCGCCGCGAACTCGTCGACCTGGAGGCTGGCGCCTCCGACGAGTGCTCCGTCGACGTCGGGCTCGCGCATGAAGCCGGCGATGTTGCCGGACTTCACGGAGCCGCCGTAGAGGATGCGGGTCTTCGCGGCGGTGTCGGCGCCGAGGACGTCGGCGACGACTCCGCGGAGCGCCTTGCAGACCTGCTGGGCCTGCTCGGGCGTCGCGGCCTGTCCGGAGCCGATGGCCCAGACCGGCTCGTAGGCGACGACGAGGTCGGCGTCCGCGGGCAGGCCGGTGAGGGCCTCCTTCAACTGGGCGACCGGCACGGCCGACGGGCCGTGCTTCTCGAGGTCCTCCGCGGTCTCGCCGACGCAGATGATCGGAGCGACGCCGTGATTGACGGCCGCAGCCGACTTGGCCGCGATGTCCGCGTCCGTCTCGCCGTGGAGCGTGCGACGCTCCGAGTGGCCGACGATCACGTAGTCGCAGTCGAGCTGCTTCAGGAACTGACCCGAGATCTCACCGGTGTAGGCGCCGCTGTCGAACTTCGAGACGTCCTGCGCGCCGTACTTGAGCGGCAGCTTGTCCGAGTCGACGAGGATCTGCACGGGCCGGAGGTCCGTGAAGGGCGGGAACACCGCGACCTCGACGCCGTCGAAGTCGTGATCGGCGTCCTTGAGGCTCCACGCCAGCTTCTGCACGAAGGCGATGGCCTGGAGGTGGTCCAGGTTCATCTTCCAGTTGCCGGCGATGAGCGGGGTGCGGGCGGTGGTGTCTACCATCCGAGGACCTCCAGTCCGGGGAGGCGCTTGCCCTCGAGGAATTCGAGGCTCGCTCCGCCTCCCGTCGAGATGTGGCCGAACTGGTCGTCGCGGAACCCGAGGGCGCGGACGGCCGCGGCGGAGTCGCCTCCGCCGACGACGCTGAGACCGTCGACCTCGGTGAGCGCCTGCGCGACGGTCTTGGTGCCCGCCGCGAACGGCTCGAGCTCGAAGACGCCCATGGGGCCGTTCCAGAACACCGTCCTGGACGCCGCGATGATCTCGGCGAAGTGCGCGGCGGTGTCCGGTCCGATGTCCAGGCCGAGGCCCTTCTCACCGAAGGGCGTGCCCTCGATCGCGTCGGCCGAGGCGACCTGGTGCTCGGCGTCGGGGCCGAACTCCGACGCCACAACGACGTCCGTCGGCAGGACGATCTCCACACCCAGCTCCTTCGCCTTCGCGAGGTAGCCGAGCACGGTGTCGACCTGGTCGGCCTCCAGCAGGCTGGCGCCGACCTCGTGGCCCTGGGCCTTGAGGAAGGTGAAGAGCATTCCGCCGCCGATGAGGATCGAGTCGACCTTCGGCAGCAGGTGCTCGATCACGCCGAGCTTGTCCGAGACCTTCGAGCCGCCGAGGACGACCGCGTAGGGGCGCTCGGGCTTCTCGGTGAGCCGCTCCAGCACCTCGAGCTCGGCCGCGATCAGCGTGCCGGCGGCGCTGGGGAGAAGCTCGGCGAGCTCGTAGACGCTCGCCTGCTTGCGGTGCACGACGCCGAACCCGTCGGAGACGAAGGCGTCACCGTAGGCGGCCAGCTTCTCGGCGAAGGTGCGGCGCTCGGCCTCGTCCTTGCTCGTCTCGCCGGCGTTGAACCGGAGGTTCTCGAGGACGACGACCTGGCCGTCCTCGAGGGCGTCGACGGCGGCCGAGGCCGCCTCCCCGACGGTGTCCTCGGCGAAGGCCACCGGAGCGTCGAGCAGCTCGCCGAGGCGGGCGGCGACGGGAGCGAGGCTGTACTTCGCCTCGGGCTTCCCCTCGGGGCGCCCGAGGTGGCTCACGACCACGACTCGGGCGCCCTCGGAGACCAGACGCTGGAGCGTGGGCACCGACGCGCGCACGCGGCCGTCGTCCGTGATCGTTCCGTCCTTCAGGGGGACGTTCAGATCGCAGCGGACGACGACGCGCTTGCCTGCGAGGGAGCCCAGTGAGTCCAGAGTGCGGAGCGTCACTGCGCGCAGCCCTTAGAGCTTGCCGGCGACGAACTCGGTGACGTCGACGAGGCGGTTGGAGTAGCCCCACTCGTTGTCGTACCAGGAGGCGACCTTGACCTGGCTGCCGATGACCTTCGTGAGGCCCGCGTCGAAGATCGACGAGTGCGGGTCGGTCACGATGTCACTCGAGACGATCGGGTCCTCGGTGTACTTGAGGATGCCCTTGAGGTCTCCCTCGGAGGCCGCCTTGTACGCCGCGTTGATCTCCTCGACGGTGGCGGGCTTGGTCAGCTCGACGGTGAGGTCGGTGATCGAGCCGGTCGGGACCGGGACGCGGAGGGCGTAGCCGTCGAGCTTGCCGACGAGCTCCGGGATGACCAGGCCGAGCGCCTTGGCGGCACCGGTCGAGGTCGGGATGATGTTGACGGCGGCGGCGCGGGCGCGACGCAGGTCGCTGTGCGGGCCGTCCTGGAGGTTCTGGTCGGCGGTGTACGCGTGGACCGTGGTCATCAGGCCGCGCTCGATGCCGAAGTTGTCGAGCAGCACCTTGGCGAGCGGCGCGAGGCAGTTCGTGGTGCAGGACGCGTTCGAGATGATGTCGTGCGTCGCGGGGTCGTAGGTGTTCTCGTTCACGCCGAGGACCAGGGTCGCGACGTCGCTGCCGGTGGCGGGAGCGGAGACGATGACCTTCTTGGCACCCGCGGTGATGTGCTTGCGCGCGTCCTCCGACTTGGTGAAGCGGCCGGTCGACTCGATGACGACGTCGACTCCCAGCTCGCCCCAGGGGAGGTTCGCGGGGTCGCGCTCCTCGAGGACGATGATCGGCTTGCCGTTGACGACGATGCGGTCGCCGTCGAGCTCGACGGTCGCGTCGAGGCGGCCCGTGATGGAGTCGTACTTCAGGAGGTGCGCGAGGGCCTTGTTGTCGGTGAGGTCGTTGACCGCGACGATCTCGAGGTCGCTGCCCTTGGCGAGGGCTGCACGGAAGAAGTTACGGCCGATACGGCCGAAGCCGTTGATGCCGATCTTGACGGACACAGATATCTCCTGGTGAGGAAAGGCACCTCGACGGTGCAGTGGAGGGGTGGAAGCCGACGACAGGGCGTCCCGGACACGGGGCCCGGGACGCCGAGATCGCTACGACAGTAGCAGCAGGCCCGAAGTCTTCTCGCGGGCCTTCTCGAAGCGCGCGGAGACGTCGGCCCAGTTCACGATGTTCCAGAACGCCTTGACGTAGTCGGCCTTCACGTTGACGTAGTCGAGGTAGAAGGCGTGCTCCCACATGTCGAGGAGGAGGACCGGGACGGTCGCCGCGGCGAGGTTGCCCTGGTGGTCGTAGAGCTGCTCGATGATGAGCTTCTCGCCGAGCGAGTCCCAGGCGAGGATCGACCAGCCGGAGCCCTGGATGCCGAGGGCCGAGGCGGTGAAGTGGGCGCGGAACTTGTCGAACGACCCGAAGTTGTCGTCGATGGCCGCGGCGAGCTCGCCGACGGGCTTGTCGCCGCCGTCCGGCGAGAGGTTGTTCCAGAACACGGTGTGGTTCACGTGACCGGCGAGGTTGAAGGCGAGGTCCTTCTGGAGCTTGTTCACGTTCGCGAGGTTCTCGCTGTCGCGAGCCTCCTGCAGCGAGGCGAGGGCGGTGTTCGCCCCGGCCACGTACGTCGCGTGGTGCTTGTCGTGGTGGAGCTCCATGATCCGCCCACTGATGTTCGGCTCGAGGGC
This sequence comes from Rathayibacter sp. AY1C6, assembly GCF_002931535.1. Taxonomy (NCBI): domain Bacteria; kingdom Bacillati; phylum Actinomycetota; class Actinomycetes; order Micrococcales; family Microbacteriaceae; genus Rathayibacter; species Rathayibacter sp. AY1C6. The sequence goes on from NZ_PSWC01000005.1 coordinate 99,619, forward strand.
CGAGTAGTCGTAGGGCAGTTCGGCGAGCGTGTAGTCAGCCATTTGCGATCTCCTGTTCGTGGTCGTCGCTCCCGTGCGACCCGCCGGCGTCTCGGCGTCCTCCGCGAGGCGGCGGAGGAGGGCCGGGAGTGTCCTGAGCGACCCGATCAGTCTAGCGAGGGGGCCCCTCCGCGTTCGGAGGGCTTGCGTTGTTCGACCAGGAGACACTCAGCGTTCGCCGGGCGGGGCGCGCCGTGCGGCCGGGCCTAGAGGTCCTGCAACTCGGCCGGGAGGTTCGCGTCGGTGCCCGGGATATCGAGGTCGGACGCGCGCTTGTCGGCCATCGCGAGGAGGCGGCGGATGCGGCCGGCGACGGCGTCCTTCGTCATCGGCGGATCGGCGTGGTGGCCGAGCTCGTCGAGGCTCGCGTCGCGGTGCGCGAGTCGCAGGCGCCCGGCGTAGCGGAGGTGCTCGGGGATGTCGTCGCCCAGGATCTCCATCGCGCGCTCGACACGGGCGCACGCCGCGACGGCGGCCTGGGCGGAGCGGCGGAGGTTCGCGTCGTCGAAGTTGACGAGGCGGTTCGCGGTCGCCCGCACCTCGCGGCGCTGGCGCAGCTCCTCCCAGCTCGCGACGGTCGCGGTCGCGCCCATCAGGGTGAGCATCGCGCTGATGCTCTCGCCGTCGCGGATGACGACCCGGTGGACGCCGCGCACCTCGCGGGACTTGGCCTGGACTCCCAGGCGTCCGGCGGCTCCGACGATCGCCATGGCCGCCTCGTTGCCGGGGCAGATGATCTCGAGCGCCGCGGAGCGGCCCGGGTCGGTCAGCGAGCCCTGGGCGAGGAAGGCGCCGCGCCACAGGGCGGCGAGCTCCTCGCGGGAGCCGGTCGTGAGGCGGTTGGGCAGGCCGCGGACGGGCCGGCCCCGCTGGTCGAGGAGGCCGGTCTGCCGGGCGAGGGTGTCCCCGCCCTCGACGACGCGCACCAGCCAGCTCGTGGTCCTCCGGGATCCGCCGGCCGAGACGATGCTGCCCTCGCTGCGGACGCCGTACAGCTCGGCGAGGTCGCGGCGCACGCGGGTCGCGAGCGGGGCGGAGTCCAGCTCGACCTCGACCGCGAGGCGGTTGGAGATGATGTGCAGTCCTCCGGAGAAGCGGAGGATGGTCGCCAGTTCGGCGGCGCGGACGGTGTTCTTGCGCGAGACGATCGCGACCAGTTCGCCCTTGACGTCTGCGGTGAGGGCCACGGAGTCTTCCTTACGTCGGGTGCGCGGCTGAGCGCGCGGGGATCATTCTCGGCCGAGGTCGCGGTGCGCCACGTTGACGGCGACGCCCGGCAGCTCGGCCAGACGGGCCGCGACACGGCCCGCGACCGCGACGGAGCGGTGCTTGCCTCCCGTGCAGCCGATCGCGATGGTCGCGTGGCGCTTGTTCTCGCGCTGGTAGCCGTCGAGCACGGGGCGCAGGGCCCGGGAGTAGGAGTCGATGAACTCCTCGGCGCCCTGCTGGGCCAGCACGTAGTCTCTCACCTCTTCGTCGAGACCCGTGTGCGGACGCAGCTCCGGGATCCAGTACGGGTTCGGCAGGAACCGCGCGTCGGCCACCATGTCGGCGTCCGTCGGCAGCCCGTACTTGAAGCCGAAGCTCATCACCGTGACCTGGAGGCCCGCGCGGCCGGCCTCGGCGAAGCGCTCGGTGATGCTGGTGGCCAGCTGGTGGATGTTGAGGTCCGAGGTGTCGATGACGATGTCGGCCGACTCCCGCAGCTGAGCGAGTCGCGTCCGCTCGGCGGAGATGCCGTCGAGGAGGGTCCCCCGGCCCTGCAGCGGGTGCGGACGGCGCACCTGCTCGAAGCGGCGGACGAGCGCGGCGTCGGTGGCCTCGAGGAACACCACTCGGAGGTCGACCCCGGCGCGCAGCTCGCGGACGATGTCGCCGAGGTCCTCGAAGAAGTCGCGTCCGCGGACGTCGACGACCGCCGCGATCTTCGGCAGCGTGTCCCCCGCACGCTGCGCCAGGTCGACCAGCGGGCGCAGCATCTGCGGCGGCAGGTTGTCGACGACGTACCAGCCGAGGTCCTCCAGCGCGTTCGCGGCCGTGGACCGGCCCGCTCCGGACATCCCCGTGACGATCAGCACGTCCTGCTGCTCGCTCTCCGTGCTCATGCGCTCTCCGTGCTCGTGTCTGCTCGTGTCCTCGGTGCCGGGCACCGGCCGCTCTCCCCCGGAGCGCGGGCCTCCAGCCTAGGGCGTGCCCCCGACGGCGGACCCGTCCGGATGCAGGTGCGCGTGGATCGCGCCCGCCAGCGTCGGGCCGATGCCCTTGACCTCGGCGATCTCGGCCTCGCCCGCCTCGCGGAGCCGGGCGACGGATCCGAAGTGCTTCAGCAGGTCGCGGACTCGCGTGCCTCCGAGCCCGGGCACCTCGGCCAGCTGCGACGAGATGTCGCGCTTGCGACGCGTCCTCTGGTGGGTGATCGCGAAGCGGTGCGCCTCGTCGCGGATGCGCTGGAAGAGGAAGAGCGCATCGCTGTTGCGCGGCAGGATGACGGGGAAGTCGGAGTCCGGCAGCCAGATCTCCTCGAGGCGCTTGGCGATCCCGCAGAGGGTGATGCCGGTCACCCCGGACTCGTCGAGCGCGCGCTGCGCGGCTGCGACCTGCGGCTGGCCGCCGTCGACGATCAGCAGCTGCGGGGGGTACGAGAACTTGCGCCGCTTGGCCTCGCCGGTCTCGGGGTCGACCGCCGCGGGCTCGACCGGCTCGCGGAGGTACGCGAGGCGGCGGGTGAGCACCTGGTGCAGCGACTCGGTGTCGTCCGTCGACTCCGCGATGGAGAACCGCCGGTACTGGTCCTTCCGCGCGAGCCCGTCCTCGAAGACCACCATCGAGGCGACGATGTTGGTGCCGCTGAGGTGGGAGACGTCGTAGCACTCCATCCGGAGCGGCGCCTCGCTCATGCCGAGGGCGTCGCGGATGTCCTCCAGGGCCTGCGTCCGAGCGGTGAAGTCGGCGGAGCGGCGGGTCTTGTAGAGCATCAGCGAGTGCTTCGCGTTCTGCGTCGCCGTCTCGAGGAGGGCGGCCTTGTCTCCGCGCTGGGCCGCTCGGAGGCGCACGTTCGTGCCGCGCAGTCCGCTCAGCCACTCCTCGAGCGCCTCGGTGTCCTCGGGCAGCTCCGGCACGACGACCTCCCGGGGCGGGACGTCGCCGGTCTCGTAGGCGGCCTGGAGTGCCGTGTCGACGAGCTCCGCCGTGCTCATGTCGAGCTCCTTGTCGACGACCCAGCCCCGCTCGCCGCGGATGCGCCCGCCGCGGACCCGGAACTGCTGCACGGAGGCGGCGAGCTCGTCGTGGACGATCGCGTAGAGGTCGACGTCCACGTTGTCCTTGAGCACGACCGCGCTCTTGGCGAGGACCGCGTCGAGGGCGGCGGCCTGATCGCGCAGCTTCCCCGCGCGCTCGTACTCCATCGCCGCCGCGGCCTCGCGCATCTCCTTCTCGAGCTCGCCGATCATCCGGCGGTCGTGGCTGCCCATGAAGGCGACGAAGCGGTCGACCATCTCGCGGTGCTCGGCGAAGGTGACGCGGTGGGAGCAGGGCCCGCCGCAGCGGCCGATCTGCGACGCGAAGCAGGGCTTGCCGCTCTGCATGGCGCGCTTGTAGTTGGAGTCGTTGCAGGTCCTGATCGGGAACGCCTTGATCATCAGGTCGATCGTCTCGTGGATCGCCCAGATCTTGGGGTAGGGCCCGAAGTAGCGGGCCTTCCTGATCTTGGCGTTCCGCGTGACCATCACCCGCGGGGCCTCGTCGCCGAGCGTCACCGCCATGTAGGGGTAGGACTTGTCGTCGCGGAACTTGACGTTGAAGGGTGGATCGAACTCGTTGATCCAGGTGAACTCGAGCTGCAGGGCCTCGACGTCGGTGCCGACGACGGTCCATTCGACGCCGGAGGCCGAGGTGACCATCCGCCGGGTGCGCTCGTGCAGGCTCGGCAGCGGGGCGAAGTAGTTGCTCAGCCGCGCGCGGAGGTTCTTGGCCTTGCCCACGTAGAGCACCCGCCCCCGGGCGTCCGTGAAGCGGTACACGCCCGGGAGGGTCGGGATCTCACCCGGCTTCGGCCGGAAGTCGACTGTCTGCGCCATGCCTCTCGCTCGCGTCAGCCGAGGATCTCGGCGAGGAACATGCCGGTGTGGCTGCCCTCGACCTTCGCCACGTGCTCGGGGGTGCCCACCGCGACCACCTGTCCGCCGCCGGCGCCGCCCTCGGGACCCATGTCGATCAGCCAGTCGGCCGACTTGATGACGTCGAGGTTGTGCTCGATGGTGATCACCGTGTTGCCCTTGTCGACCAGGCCGTTGAGGACGAGGAGGAGCTTGCGGACGTCCTCGAAGTGCAGGCCCGTCGTCGGCTCGTCGAGCACGTAGACGCTGCGGCCGTTGGAGCGGCGCTGGAGCTCGGTCGCCAGCTTGACGCGCTGCGCCTCGCCGCCGGAGAGCGTGGTCGCGCTCTGCCCGAGGCGGACGTAGCCGAGGCCCACCTCCACCAGCGTGCGGAGGAAGCGGTGGATCGCCGTGATGGGCTCGAAGAAGTCGGCCGCCTCGGCGATCGGCATGTCGAGCACCTCGGCGATGTTCTTGCCCTTGTAGTGCACGGTCAGGGTGTCGCGGTTGTAGCGCGCTCCCCCGCAGACCTCGCACGCGACGTAGACGTCGGGCAGGAAGTTCATCTCGATCTTTATGGTGCCGTCGCCCGAGCAGGCCTCGCAGCGGCCGCCCTTGACGTTGAAGCTGAAGCGGCCGGGCAGGTACCCCCGCGCCTTCGCCTCGGTGGTCTCGGCGAAGAGGTTGCGGATGCGGTCGAACACGCCCGTGTAGGTGGCGGGGTTCGAGCGCGGCGTGCGGCCGATCGGATTCTGGTCGACGTGCACGACCTTGTCGAGGTTCTCGAGGCCGGTGACGCGCGTGTGCTTGCCCGGCACCTTGCGGGCGCCGTTGAGCTGGTTGGCGAGCACGCGGTAGAGGATGTCGTTCACGAGGGTGCTCTTGCCGGAGCCGGAGACCCCGGTGACCGCGACGAACGTGCCGAGCGGGAACTCCGCGTCGACCTTGCGGAGGTTGTTGGCGTTCGCCCCGACGACCTTGATCATCCGCTTGCGGTCGATCTTCCGCCGCTTCTTCGGGACCTCGATCGCCTTGCGGCCCGAGACGTAGTCGCCGGTGAGCGAGTGGGTGTTCTCGAGCAGCGACTCGTAGGAGCCGGAGTGCACGACCTTGCCGCCGTTGACCCCGGCGCCCGGGCCGATGTCGACGATCCAGTCGGCGGTGCGGATGGTGTCCTCGTCGTGCTCGACCACGATCAGCGTGTTGCCCAGGTCGCGCAGCTTGATGAGGGTGTCGATCAGGCGGCGGTTGTCGCGCTGGTGCAGGCCGATGCTCGGCTCGTCGAGCACGTAGAGCACGCCGGTCAGCCCGGAGCCGATCTGGGTCGCCAGGCGGATGCGCTGCGCCTCGCCGCCCGACAGGGAGGCGGCGGCGCGCGAGAGGTTGAGGTAGTTGAGCCCGACCTCGATGAGGAAGTCGATGCGCGCGCGGATCTCGCGCAGCACCTGCGCGGCGATGTGCGCCTCGCGGTCGGTCAGCTCGAGCCGGCTCATGAAGTCCTGGGCGTCGCCGAGGCTGAGGTCGGCCACGTCCGCGATGCTCGCCCCGTGCACGAGCACGGCGAGCACCTCGGGCTTGAGGCGGGAGCCCTTGCACACGGGGCAGGGCACCTCGCGGAGGAACTCGGACCAGCGGGTGCGCTGGACGTCGGTCTCGGCCTGGACGAACTGGCGCTCGATGTAGGGCACGACGCCCTCGAAGCCCGAGGTGTAGCTCATCTCGCGGCCGTAGCGGTTCTTCCACTTGACCTTGACCTCGAAGTTGTCGCCGTGGAGGACGGCCTGCTGCACCTCGGTGCTGAGGCGCTTCCACGGGGTGGTGAGCGTGAAGCCGAGGTCGCGGGAGAGGCCGTCGAGCAGCTTCTCGTAGTACTGGAACAAGCCCTTGCCCTGGGTGGTCCAGGGGATGATGACGCCCTCGGCGATGCTCAGGTCGGGGTCGCCGAGCAGCAGCTCGTCGTCGACCGACATGCGCGTGCCGAGGCCCGAGCACTCCGGGCAGGCGCCGAAGGGCGCGTTGAAAGAGAAGGTCCGCGGCTCGATCTCGGTCAGCGAGATCGGGTGGTTGTTGGGGCAGGACAGCTTCTCGGAGTAGGTGGTCCAGGCGCCGTCGCCCTCGCCGTCGACGTAGTTGATCTGCACGATGCCGTCAGTGAGCCGCAGGGCCGTCTCGAGCGAGTCGGTGAGGCGCCCGAGGATGTCGGGGCCGGCCACGAGCCGGTCGACCACGACGGAGATGTCGTGCTTGTACTGCTTCTTGAGCACCGGCGGCTCGCTCAGCTGGACGAGCTTCCCGTCCACCATGGCGCGGGAGTAGCCGCCCGCGGTCAGCTCCTTGAAGAGGTCGACGAACTCGCCCTTCTTCTGCGAGACGACGGGGCTGAGGATCTGGTAGCGGGTGCCGGTCTCGAGCTCCATCAGCTGGTCGGCGATCTGCTGCACGGTCTGCGCGGAGATCCGCTCGCTGCAGATGGGGCAGTGCGGGACGCCGATGCGCGCCCAGAGCAGACGCATGTAGTCGAAGATCTCGGTGATCGTGCCGACGGTGGAGCGCGGGTTGCGGTTCGTCGACTTCTGGTCGATCGAGACCGCGGGGCTGAGGCCCTCGATGAAGTCGACGTCCGGCCGGTCCACCTGCCCGAGGAACTGGCGGGCGTACGCGGAGAGGGACTCGACGTAGCGCCGCTGGCCCTCCGCGAAGATCGTGTCGAAGGCCAGGGAGGACTTGCCCGAGCCCGAGAGACCGGTGAACACCACCATCGAGTCGCGCGGGATCTCGAGGTCGACGTTCTGCAGGTTGTGCACCCGCGCGCCGCTCACCACCAGCTTCGAGGACGACTCGTCGAGCGAGGAGACGAAGCGGTGGAAGGAGGGAGAGGGGGTGGAGGAGGGGTCCGTAACGGCGTTCAGGATCGACACTCCGAAAGTGTATGCGGAGCCACCGACATCGCCCGTGGCGTTCGCTGGGCGCTGATCCGCGGGCCCCTCCCCTTGCGGATCAGCGCCCCCGATCAGGACAGGTGCCCGGCCTTCTCCATCTGGCGGAGCTCGCGCTTGAGCTCCTGGACCTCGTCCCGCAGCCGGGCCGCGAGCTCGAACTTGAGCTCGCCCGCCGCCTGGAGCATCTGCCCGTTGAGGTCGGAGATGATCGCCTCGAGGTCGTTGCCGCCGTTCGCGGCGAGACCCTGTCGGCGCAGGTTCGGCGTCGGGCTCTTCTTCTTGGCGTCGCGCCCGGCGAGCAGCTTGGCGGTGTCGGCCCCCTCGCGGGCGAGGGCGTCGGTGATGTCGGCGATCTTCTTCCGCAGCGGCGTCGGGTCGATACCGTGGTCGAGGTTGTAGGCGACCTGCTTCTCGCGTCGGCGGTCGGTCTCGTCGATCGCGAGCCGCATCGAGTCCGTCACCTTGTCGGCGTACATGTGGACCTCGCCCGAGACGTTGCGCGCCGCACGGCCGATCGTCTGGATGAGCGACGTGGACGAGCGGAGGAAGCCCTCCTTGTCGGCGTCGAGGATCGCCACGAGCGAGACCTCGGGCAGGTCGAGCCCCTCGCGCAGCAGGTTGATGCCGACCAGGACGTCGTACACGCCCGCTCGCAGCTCCGAGAGGAGCTCGACGCGCCTCAGGGTGTCGACGTCGGAGTGCAGGTAGCGGACCCGGACGCCGGCCTCCGTGAGGAAGTCGGTGAGCTCCTCGGCCATGCGCTTCGTCAGCGTCGTGACGAGCACGCGCTCGTCGCGCTCGGTGCGGCGCTTGATCTCCTCGAGCAGGTCGTCGATCTGGCCCTTCGTCGGCTTGACGACGATCTCGGGATCGATCAGGCCGGTCGGGCGGATGATCTGCTCGACGATGCCGTCGGCGATGCCCATCTCGTAGCGGCCCGGAGTCGCCGAGAGGTAGACGGTCTGGCCGACGCGAGACTTGAACTCCTCCCACTTCAGGGGCCGGTTGTCCATCGCCGAGGGCAGGCGGAAGCCGTGCTCGACCAGCGTGCGCTTGCGGGAGGCGTCGCCCTCGTACATCGCACCGATCTGCGGCACCGTCACGTGCGACTCGTCGATCACGACGAGGAAGTCGTCCGGGAAGTAGTCGAGCAGGCAGTGCGGGGCCTCGCCCGACTCGCGGCCGTCGATGTGGCGGGAGTAGTTCTCGATGCCGGAGCAGAATCCGATCTGCTGCATCATCTCGAGATCGAAGGTCGTGCGCATCCGCAGGCGCTGCGCCTCGAGGAGCTTGTTCTGCTTCTCGAGGTCGGCCAGGCGCACCTCGAGCTCCTGCTGGATGGTGTCGATCGCACGGTGCATGACGTCCTGGCTGGCGACGTAGTGCGAGCCGGGGAAGACCGACACGGAGTCGAGCTTCCGGACGATGTCGCCGGTGAGCGGGTGGAGCGTGTAGAGCGCCTCGATCTCGTCGCCGAACATCTCGATCCGGATCGCGAGCTCCTCGTACATCGGGATGATCTCGATCGTGTCGCCCCGCACCCGGAAGGTGCCGCGGGCGAAGTCGACGTCGTTGCGCGCGTACTGCATTGACACGAACTTGCGGATGAGGCGGTCCCGGTCGACCCGCTGGCCGACCTGGAGCGCCACCATCGCCTCGAGGTACTGCTCGGGCTGGCCGAGGCCGTAGATGCAGGAGACGGTCGACACCACGATCACGTCGCGGCGGCTCAGGAGCGAGTTCGTGGTGGAGTGGCGCAGCCGCTCGACCTCGGCGTTGACCGAGCTGTCCTTCTCGATGAAGGTGTCGGTCTGCGGGACGTAGGCCTCGGGCTGGTAGTAGTCGTAGTACGAGACGAAGTACTCGACGGCGTTGTTGGGGAACAGCTCGCGGAACTCGTTGGCGAGCTGCGCGGCGAGGGTCTTGTTGTGCGCGAGCACGAGCGTGGGGCGCTGCACGGCCTCGACGAGCCAGGCCGTGGTCGCGGACTTGCCGGTCCCGGTGGCGCCCAGCAGGACGACATCGGTCTCGCCGGCGTTGATGCGGGCGCTCAGATCGGCGATCGCGCCGGGCTGGTCCCCGCTCGGCTTGTACTCGCTGATGACCTCGAACGGGTGCACGGCACGGGTTGGCTCCATGGTTCGAAGCGTAGCCGCGACCACCGACACCGGACGGCGCGTGCGCTGGCGGCGAACGGGGGTGCGCTCTCCGGCCGGGCCGCTCGGCCACGAGGGCGGGTGTCCGGGACGGACCGTCAGCGGGCGAGACGCTCCCACAGCGCGTCGGTCCGAGCGAGCGTCTCCTCCAGCGTGCCGGAGGAGTCGATCACGACGTCGGCGAGGGCGAGGCGCTCCTCGTCGCTCGCCTGCGACGAGACCCGCGCACGAGCCTCCTCCTCGGTCAGTCCCCGGAGGGCGACGAGACGCTCGATGCGGAGGTGCTGCGGCGCGTGCACGACGACCACCTCGTCGAACTCCCCCGCTCCACGGCCCTCGGCGAGGAGGGGGACGTCGTAGACGACCACCGCGGCCGGGTCCGCCTCGGCGGCCTCCGCGAACAGCCGCTGCGAGCGGAGCGTCACCGCCGGATGGGTGATCGCATTGAGGTCGGCGCGGGCCGCCGCGTCCGAGAAGACGATCGCGCCGAGCGCCGGGCGGTCGAGCGCGCCGTCCGCGCGGATCACGGACGGGCCGAAGCGCTCAGCGATCGCCGCCAGCGCCGGCTCCCCCGGCTCGACGACCTCGCGCGCGAGGACGTCGGCGTCGACCACCACCGCTCCGTGCTCGGCGAGACGGCGGGCGACGGTGGACTTGCCCGAGGCGATGCCTCCGGTGAGGGCGACGAGATGCACCCGGCCACCCTACCCAGCGCCGTCGCCCGGAACGCCGAACGGCCGGCCCCCGAGGGGACCGGCCGTTCGATGCGATGTGCTCGCGATCAGTTGTTCGAGGACAGCTTCTCGCGGAGCGCGGCGAGCGACTCGTCGTCGGCGAGGGTGCCGCCGGTGGTCGACTCGCTGGTGAAGCCGGCGCCGACCGAGACGCCCTCGGAGACGGTGGCCGCCTCCTCCTGCGACTTGGCCACCTGGGCCTTGTGGGCCTCCCAGCGCGCCTGAGCAGCGGCGTACTCCTGCTCCCAGGCCTCGCGCTGCGACTCGAAGCCCTCGCGCCACTCGTTGGTCTCGGGGTCGAAGCCCTCGGGGTACTTGTAGTTCCCCTGGTCGTCGTACTCCGTGGCCATGCCGTAGAGCGCCGGGTCGAACTCGGTGCCCTCGGGGTCGACGTTCTCGTTCGCCTGCTTGAGCGAGAGGGAGATGCGGCGACGGTCGAGGTCGATGTCGATGACCTTGACGAACACCTCTTCGCCGACCGACACGACCTGCTCGGCGAGCTCGACGTGCTTGCCCGACAGCTCGGAGATGTGGACGAGGCCCTCGATGCCGTCCGCGACGCGGACGAAGGCACCGAACGGGACCAGCTTCGTGACCTTGCCCGGCGCGACCTGTCCGATCGCGTGGGTGCGGGCGAAGACCTGCCACGGGTCCTCCTGGGTCGCCTTGAGCGAGAGCGACACGCGCTCGCGGTCGAGGTCGACCTCGAGGATCTCGACGGTGACCTCCTGGCCCACCTCGACGACCTCGGAGGCGTGCTCGATGTGCTTCCAGGAGAGCTCGGAGACGTGGACGAGACCGTCGACCCCGCCGAGGTCGACGAACGCGCCGAAGTTGACGATCGACGACACGACGCCCTTGCGGACCTGACCCTTGTGCAGGTTGTTCAGGAACGTGGTGCGGCTCTCGGACTGGGTCTGCTCGAGGAGCGCGCGACGCGACAGGACCACGTTGTTGCGGTTCTTGTCGAGCTCGAGGATCTTCGCCTCGATCTCTTGGCCGAGGTACGGCGTGAGGTCGCGGACGCGGCGCAGCTCGATGAGCGAGGCCGGGAGGAAGCCGCGGAGGCCGATGTCGACGATGAGACCGCCCTTGACGACCTCGATGACCGAGCCGGTGACGACGCCGTCCGACTCCTTGATCTTCTCGACGTCGCCCCACGCGCGCTCGTACTGCGCACGCTTCTTGGACAGGATCAGGCGACCCTCCTTGTCCTCCTTCTGGAGGACGAGGGCCTCGACGCTGTCGCCCACGTTGACGACCTCGGAGGGGTCGACGTCGTGCTTGATGGAGAGCTCGCGCGAGGGGATGACGCCCTCGGTCTTGTAGCCGACGTCGAGGAGGACCTCGTCGCGGTCGATCTTCACGACGGTGCCTTCGATGAGGTCTCCGTCGTTGAAGAACTTCAGAGTCTTTTCGACCGCGGCAAGAAAGTCTTCAGCAGACCCGATGTCGTTGATCGCGACCTGCTTGGTTGCCTTGTCGGTCGTTGCGGTTGTCATTAAGGGATGCTCCAGGATGGATGGGTCTCGGGCGGCGGCCGCCCGCGGGCCTCGCGGCTCGGCGGAGTGGTGACCACTGCGGTGGTGAGGGATGTGCCTCCGGCCCGGGAGCCGCGCTCGGCCGGCCGGAGGACCGGCCTTCCTCGCGCGCCGCGGGCACAGCGGCGCCACAGATGTGACACCCCAGCTTAGACGCCCCGGGAGGCGCACGGCAATCTCGCCGCGCCCGTCCAGGCGCGGGTTCCGGAGTCAGCCGGCGAGGGAGGAGCGGAGGGTGTCGAGACCGACGCCGCCGAGGTCGAGCGCCCTCCGGTGGAAGGCCGCGAGCGAGAACGCGGCGCCCTCGCGCGCCTCCGCCTCGTCGCGCAGCTGCTCCCAGATCCGCTGCCCGATCTTGTAGGACGGAGCCTGCCCCGGCCAGCCGAGGTACCGGTTCACCTCGAAGCGCACGAACGCGTCGTCCATGTTCACGTTGGCCCGCATGAAGTCGAGGGCCGACTCGGCGGTCCAGACGGTGCCGGAGCCCGGCATCGGCTTCTGGAGGTGCACGCCGATGTCCAGCACGACGCGCGCCGCGCGCATCCGCTGGCCGTCGAGCATGCCCAGGCGGTCGGCCGGGTCGTCGAGGTAGCCGAAGCGCTCCATCAACCGCTCCGCGTAGAGCGCCCAGCCCTCGGCGTGGCCGGAGGTCCCGGCGAGCTGACGGCGCCAGGTGTTGAGGCGGGCGCGGTTATGGACGGCCTGGCCGATCTGCAGGTGATGGCCCGGGACGCCCTCGTGGTAGACCGTGGTCAGCTCCCGCCAGGTGGCGAACTCGGTGACTCCGGCCGGGACCGACCACCACATCCGCCCCGGGCGCGAGAAGTCGTCGCTCGGACCGGTGTAGTAGATGCCGCCCTCCTGGGTCGGCGCGATCCTGCACTCGAGGCGGCGCACCTCCTCCGGGATGTCGAAGGCGGTGCCGGCGAGCTCGCGGACGGAGCGGTCGCTCGTCTCCTGCATCCAGGCCTGCAGAGCGTCGACGCCGTGCAGAGTGCGGGCCGGGTCCGCCTCGAGGTGGGCGATCGCCTCGGCGACGGAGGCGCCGGGCAGGATCTCGCGCGCGATCGCCTCCTGCTCGGACGTCATGCGGGCCAGCTCCTCGATCCCCCACTCGTAGGTCTCGTCGAGGTCGACGACAGCGCCGAGGAAGCGGCGGGAGTGCAGCGCGTACAGCTCCCGGCCGACGGCGTCCTGCTCGGTCGCGGCGGGGGCGAGCTCGCCCCGGAGGAACTGCGCGAGCGACCCGTAGGCGGCCGAGGCGCGGCGGGCGCCGTCCTCCAGTCGCTGAGCGAGCGACGCGGGCAGGGATCCGGCGGCGGGAGCGGCCTCCGCGGCCAGCTCGGCGAAGAACCCGCGGGGAGCGGCGATCTTCCGCGCCTGCTCGGCGACGAGCTCGACCTGGCGGCGGGCGGGGACCACGCCGGTGCGGATCCCCTCGCGCAGGGTCTCCGCGTAGCCCTCGAGGGCGGCCGGCACGGCCAGCAGCCGCTCGGCGACCGCCTCCCAGTCGGCGACCTCGTCCGTCGGCATCAGGTCGAAGACGTCGCGCAGCTCCTGCGCCGGGGACGCGATCACGTTGAGGTCCCGCAGCGGCAGACCGGCGTCGTGCCCCTCCAGGGAGAGCCGGAGCTCGGCGCCGAGGTCGGCGGCCGTGACGCGGTCGACGTCGTCCACGGGGTCGGCGGCCTCGAGCTCGGCGAGGGCCGAGGCGGTCGCCGCCCGGGCCTGCTCGAGACCGGCCGGCGAGTAGTCGCCCAGACGGCCGTTCGCGCCGCTGCGTCCGATCGCGGTGCCGAGGGTGGGGTCGAGGTCGACGAGCGTGTCGACCCAGCGCTCGGCGACGGCGTCGACGGCGGTGGGCTCGCGGGGGGTGTCGGTGCTCATGCCTCCGAGCCTAGCCAGGCGCTGCGGCCGGCTCAGTGCGCGGCGACGTCCCAGTCGGACCCGTGGCCCACCTGCACCTCGAGCGGGACGCTCAGGTCGGCGGCACCCGCCATCCGGCCGCGTACGACCGCCTCGAGCGGCTCCTCCTCGCCGGGGGCGACGTCGAAGATCAGCTCGTCGTGCACCTGGAGGAGCATCCGCGAGCCGAGCCCCTGCTCGTCGAGGTCGGCCTGCACGCCGATCATCGCGCGCTTCATGATGTCGGCGGCCGAGCCCTGGATCGGCGAGTTGAGTGCCGCCCTCTCGGCGTTGTCGCGGAGGACGCGGTTCGCGCTCTGCAGGTCGGGGAACGGACGCCGGCGTCCGAAGATCGTCTCGGTGTAGCCGGTCTCGCGAGCCTGCTCGACGACGCTGCGGAGGTAGTCGCGCACCGCGCCGAAGCGGACGAAGTAGTCGGTCATCAGCTGCTTCGCCTCGGCGCTCGAGATGCGCAGCTGCTTCGACAGGCCGAAGGCGCTCAGGCCGTAGGCGAGGCCGTACGACATCGCCTTGACCTTGTTGCGCATGGCCGAGGTGACGTCGCCCGGATCGACGCCGAAGATCCGCGATCCGACGAAGCGGTGCAGGTCCTCGCCGGAGTGGAAGGCCTCGATCAGCCCGGCGTCGCCGGAGAGGTGCGCCATGATCCGCATCTCGATCTGCGAGTAGTCGGCGGTGAGGAGGGTGCTCGCCTCCGCTCCGTGGACGAAGGCGGTGCGGATGCGGCGGCCCACCTCGCTGCGGACGGGGATGTTCTGCAGGTTCGGGTCGTTGGAGGAGATGCGGCCGGTGGCCGTGCCGGTCTGGTCGTAGCTGGTGTGGATCCGGCCGTCGGCGGTGACCGACTTCTCGAGCGTCTCGATGATCTGCTTGAGCTTGGTCGCGTCGCGGTGCTCGAGGAGCAGCCCGAGGAACGGGTGCGGGTGCGACTCCTGCAGGTCTGCGAGGGCGGAGGCGTCGGTGGTGTAGCCCGTCTTCGTGGCCCGGGTGCGCGGCATGTCGAGCTCCTCGAAGAGGACCTGCTGCAGCTGCTTGGGCGAGCCGAGGTTCATCTCGTGGCCGATCTCGGCGAACGCGCGGCTCGCGAGGTCGGCGGCCGAGACGGTCAGCTCGGCGCGGAGGCGCGCCAGCACGTCGGCGTCGATCGCGACGCCGGTGAGCTCCATCGTCGCGAGGACCTGGACGATCGGCAGCTCGATGTCGACGAGCACCGAGAGCATCCCCTCGCCCAGCCGCTCGCGCAGCGGAGCGACGAGCCGGTACGCGTACCAGGCCTCGGTGGCGGGCCCCATCGGCTCGACGGTGGGGACCAGCTGGTTCGGGTCGCCCTGCGCCATGGTCTCGTCGAGGTGCTGCGCGACCTGCGCCGCGAGCGTGGCCGGATGCCCGGTGGGCTGCACCAGCCAGGAGGCGACGCGGGTGTCGAACGCGAGCCCCGCGACGGGGAGTCCGGCCCTCTGCAGCGCCTTGATCTGGGGCTTCGCGTCGGCGAAGTACTTGGGGGCGGGCCCGGCCAGCCACTGCTCGAGCGCGGTGTAGTCGGGCCGCTCGGCGGCCCACGGGACGAACGCCGTCTCCTTCTCGACCGCGAGGCCGACGCCCTCGAGCCCGCCGGCTCCGAGCAGGACCTGCACGGCGACGGGCGCGGTGCCCTTCGCCGACACGCGGTCGAGCCAGTGCGCGAGCTCCTCGTCGACCAGGGTGCGGACGGCGGGTGCGGAGGTCGTGACCACGTCGCCCGCCAGGGCCGCGGCAGCGCCGTCGACGCCCTCCTCCGCGGCGATCGTGAGGACCCGCTCCTGCAGGGTCTTGAACTCGAGGCGGCTGAAGATCTCGCGGACCGCGTCGGGATCGATCGGACGGCGCGTCAGATCGTGCGGCCCGAGGGGGAGCTCGACGTCCGTCACCAGCCGGTTGAGGCGGCGGTTGCGGAGCGCGTTCTCCTTCTGCTCGCGCAGCTTCTCGCCGACCACGCCCTTGATCTCGTCGGCGTGGGCGATGATGTCGGCGACCGTGCCGTACTGGTTGACCCACTTCGCGGCCGTCTTGGGGCCGACCTTGTCGACGCCGGGCAGGTTGTCGCTGGTCTCGCCGACGAGCGCGGCGATCTCGGGGTACTGGTGCGGCTCGACGCCGTACTTCTCGAAGACCTTGTCGCGGTCGTAGCGGGTGAGCTGCGAGACGCCCTGGGTGGAGGGGTAGAGCAGGGTGACGTCCGGGGTCACCAGCTGGATGGTGTCGCGATCGCCCGAGACGACCAGCACGCGGAAGCCGGCCTCGGCCCCCTGGCGCGCGAGCGTCGCGAGGATGTCGTCGGCCTCGAAGTCCTCCTTCGAGACGGTCCGGATGTTCATGGCGTGCAGCGCCTCCTCGAGGAGGGGGACCTGGCCCTTGAACTCGGGCGGCGTCTCGCCGCGGGTGCCCTTGTACTCCGGGTACTCGCGGGTGCGGAACGAGTAGCGGGAGATGTCGAACGCGACGCCGAGGTGGGTCGGCTTCTCGTTCTTCAGCAGCAGGATCAGCATCGAGAGGAAGCCGTGGATGGCGTTCGTGTGCTGGCCCTCGCGGGTCTGGAAGCTGTCGACCGGGAGCGCGTAGAACGCCCGGAACGCCAGGGAATGGCCGTCGACGAGCAGGAGGGTAGGCTGTTCCGGATCTGACACAGGGCCAGACTACACAGCGCCTCCGACACCGGATCGGCCCGCTCGCGCCCGCCGGTCAGGGCCGCTCCGAGGCTCCAGCGCGAGGAGCGACGTGACCGAGCCGACCCCCACCACGACCGCCTGGATCCGCCCGCCCGCGCTCGACCTGGTCGCCGGGATCGGCCGCGGCATGGGCGAGCTCGCCGAGCGGATGGGGATCCTCTGGCACGAGCTCACCCCGCAGCACTCGGTGGCCTCGATGCCCGTCGAGGGCAACCGGCAGCCGGTCGGCATCCTGCACGGCGGCGCGCACGTCGTGCTCGCCGAGTCGATGGGCTCGATCGCGGCGAACGTGCACGCCGGCGCGGGCCGCCTGGCGATGGGCATCGAGCTGAACGCGAGCCACAGCCGGTCGGTCCACTCGGGCTTCGTGATCGCCACCTGCGACGCGATCCACCTGGGCTCCACCCTCACCACCCACGAGATCGTCGTGCGCGACCAGGAGGGGCGCCGCCTCTCCACCGTGCGGATCACCAACATCATCCGCGACGCCCGCTGACGGGAGCGGACGGGTCCCCCTCGCGGGAGCGGAGGGCGACGACCACGCCCAGGACCGCGACCGCCGTCGGGACCGCCCGTGCCTGCGAGCGACAGGGGATCGACCGGTCGGCCGCGCCGCTCGGGCACCCGGCACCGCGGCGAGCGGCACTGTCAAGCGACGGCGCGCGACTGTGCCCGGTGGTGCCCGAAGGGCGACACTGAGCGGATGAGCCTTCGCCATCTCCTCAAGAGCCTCCCGTCCATGCCCTCCGAGCTGCCCTCGTTCGATGCGGAGGCGGCTCCGGCCGATCCTCTCGAGCTGTTCGCGCAGTGGCTCGAGGAGGCGAAGGACGCGGGCCAGCTCCTCCCCCACGGCGCCACGCTCTCCACCGCCTCCGACGACGGCACCGTCTCGGCGCGCGTGCTCGTGCTGCGCGAGATCGACGAGGCGGGCTGGGCGTTCTCCACCCATGCCACCAGCCCCAAGGGACGCGCCATGGAGGAGAACCCGCACGCCGCGCTGACCTTCTTCTGGCCGGTCCAGGGCCGTCAGGTCCGGGTCGAGGGCCGGGTCGAGCGCGCCTCCGCGCAGGAGTCGGCCGACGACTTCCGCCGCCGCTCCGAGGCCGCTCGCACCGCCCTGCTCGTCGGACGCCAGAGCGAGCCGATGCGCAGCGCGCAGGACTTCGGCCTCGTCACGCTCCAGACCAGCGTCGCCGTGGGCTGCTCGCCCGCGACGCTCGACCGGGAGTGGGCCGTCTACCGCGTCGTGCCCGAGCGCATCGAGTTCTGGCAGGGCTCGACCGCGCCGGAGCAGGATCACACCCGTCTCGAGTACCGCCCGGGAACGACGGAGGCGGGCGGCTCCCCGTGGGAGCGCGCCCGCCTCTGGCCCTGAGGCCGTGGGCCCTCGGGCCCGGCCTCGCGCTACGCCTTCTTCGTGCTCAGCTGCTCGATGATCGCCTGCGCGACGTCGTGCATGGTGAGCCGGCGGTCCATGGAGGCCTTCTGGATCCAGCGGAACGCCTCGGGCTCGGTGAGCCCCATCTTCTCGTTGAGCAGGCCCTTGGCGCGGTCGACGAGCTTGCGGGTCTCGAAGCGCTCGACCATGTCGGCGACCTCGGCCTCGAGGGTGAGGATCTGGGCGTACCGCGAGAGGGCGATCTCGATCGCGGGCAGCAGGTCGTTGGGCGTGAAGGGCTTCACGACGTAGGCGAGCGCTCCGGCCTCGCTGGCGCGCTCGACGAGCTCCTTCTGGCTGAAGGCGGTGAGCAGGACGACGGGCGCGATGTGCGCCTTCGAGAGGCGCTCGGCCGCCGAGATGCCGTCGAGCTGGGGCATCTTGACGTCCATGATGACGAGATCGGGGCGCAGCTCGGTGGCGAGGGCCACAGCGGTCTCTCCGTCGCCGGCCTCGCCGACGACCTCGAAGCCGTTGTCGCGGAGGATCTCCACGATGTCGAGGCGGATGAGGGATTCGTCTTCGGCGACGACGACCCGACGGGGTGCGGTCGACGAGGGTTCCTGGTCAGTCACGCCGATGAGCCTACGGTATTCTCGACGGGCTGGTGATGAGCCGGTGTGGCGGAATGGCAGACGCGGGGCACTCAAAATGCTCTGTCCGAGAGGGCTTGTGGGTTCGAGTCCCACCACCGGTACCCGCCTGGTCGCGCGGTGCGCGCCTCCGCTCGCTAGCGTCGTCGGATGAGCACCGACCCCTGGCCCCTGTTCTCGCTGGAGCTGCGCACGCCGCGGCTCGAGCTGCATCCGGTCCGCGACGCCGACCTCGGCCCTCTCGCCGAGGCAGCCCTCGCGGGCGTGCACGAGAGCGGCCGCTCGCCGTTCCCCTCCCCCTGGGCCGAGGCGCCGGCGGAGCGCCTGCCCGGCGAGCTCGCCCGCTTCCACTGGTCGCAGCGCGCGCAGACGACGCGGGAGTCGTGGCGCGTCGCGTTCGCCGTGGTCGAGGACGGCCGGGTCGTCGGCTGCCAGGACGTGGTCGCCGAGTCCTTCGCCGCCACCCGCACCCTGACCTCGGGCTCGTGGCTCACCCGCTCGGCGCAGGGCCGCGGCCTGGGGCGGGAGATGCGCGCCGCCGTCCTCCTCCTCGCCTTCGACCACCTCGGAGCCGAGGTCGCCGAGAGCGCCGCCCTCGCCTGGAACACCCCCTCGATCCGGGTCTCGGAGGCCCTCGGCTACCGGCCGAACGGGACGCACCGGATCGTCGGTCCG
Source organism: Rathayibacter sp. AY1C6 (assembly GCF_002931535.1). NCBI lineage: Bacteria > Bacillati > Actinomycetota > Actinomycetes > Micrococcales > Microbacteriaceae > Rathayibacter > Rathayibacter sp. AY1C6. The sequence goes on from NZ_PSWC01000005.1 coordinate 118,462, forward strand.
GACGGTGCGCCGGTCGAGGAGCTGCGGTTCCGCGTCACGCCGGAGACTTTGGTGCGGCCGGAATGGACGCTGGAGGCCTCGGGGATCGACGCCGCACGAGCGGTCCTCGTCCAGGACCCGCTCGGTCCGCCCTCCCCTGTCTGATTCACCAGAACATCGTGCCCGGCGAGCCCTTGAACGGACCGACCACACGCGAGGTGATCCAGCCGCCGTAGAAGTCGCCCGGCTGCGGCTGGACCGTCTCGCCGTCGACCGTGCAGGAGTCCATCCGGCCGGGGTAGAGGGCGACGGTGTCGACGAGGGCCTCGAAGCCGGCCATCGGCTCGGGGTACGTCCAGCCCGCCGCCTCCGCGACCGCTCCTCCTCCCCCGCGCACGGTGAGGTAGGAGGCCGCGCCCTTGAACTCGCAGATGCTGCGGCCGGGCGCGGGCTCGAGCGCCCCGGGCGCGAACGAGGACACGGGGAGGTAGTAGACGGGAGGGTGGCTCGTCTCGAGGACGCGGAGAGCGTCGCGGGACTCGGCGACGACGACGCCGCCCAGCCGCACGACCACGTGCTCGGTGGTGGTCTCGACCCTCGGGGGTCGCGGGTAGTCCCAGACGGATTCCTGGCCCTCGGCGGGCGGCACGCGCTTCATCCCGCTCACGCTACGCGGCGGGGAGCGATGCTCCGGCGCCTCCCAGAGGATGCCCGGGCGGACGCCGCGGCTCCGCAGATCCCCGCCGCCGGGACGCGCGGGGGCCCCGGTCGCGTAACGTCGTCCCTGCGGCGGAACCCCGAGCCCGCGCGCAGAAGGAATCCAGAGTGCCCACCGAATGCATCCACGGCCTCGACATCGCGCTCTGCGACGTCTGCACCCCGAAGAAGCTCCCCGAGCAGGTCGGCCGTGCCACCCGCGCCCCCGCGCGCGTGCCCGGGACCTCCCGTGCGGCCACCGCCCGCGCCGCCGCCCGCGGCACGGCGCGCGAGAAGCCCCTGCCGAAGGTCGACATCGCCGCGCAGCGGATCTACCACGTCACCCACCTCGACAACCTCGAGGCGATCGTCGCCGCCGGCGCGATCCTGGCGGACCAGCAGCTCCAGGAGCGCCCCGCGATCGACGTCAGCGCCGAGACCACCCGCGAGCACCGCCGAGCCGTGCAGGTGAAGGACGGCGTGAGCGTTGCTGGCTTCGTGCCCTTCTTCCTCTCCCCCGACGCCGCCCTCTGGGCCGACCTGCGCGGCGAGCGGGTCGCTCCGCACTGGTCGCCGAGCGCCCACAAGACCACCGCCTCGCAGTACGTCGTCCTGGTGGGCTCGCTCGCCTCCGCCCCGGTGCTGAGCGACGGCGACGCCTCCCACGTCCTCACGCGCTTCACCGAGGGCGACGCGCTCGTGCGCACCTTCGCGCGCCTCCTGGTCGACGAGCCGGCCCTGCGCAGCGCCGAGGCGCTCGTGCCCGAGCGCTTCCCGCTGGAGGGCGTCGCGACGGTCGGCGTGGCGTCGGTCGCCGCCCGCAACCGCGTCAAGGCTCTCTTCGAGGGCATCGACGCCTCTCCCCGCGTCGCCGTCTACCCGCCGTGGTTCCACCCGGTGGCCGAGGAGGAGTGACCCGGCGCTAGTCGGCCTCGAGGAGGTCGAGGCGGTCGGCCAGGTACCTGCGCAGCGGCATCAGTCCCTGCTCGCCCAGACCGGGCGCCCAGCGCACGAGCACCTCGGAGCCGCGCAGGGCCAGCGGCTCCTGGCCCGACTCGAGCGCTGCGGCGTCCAGTGCGAGGCGCCGCCAGCCGTAGTTGACGATCTCGCCCTCCTGGAACGGACCGTCGAAGGCGGCGCGCCGGATCTCGCGGCGCGCCTCCTGCGACTCGGACTGGTTGTTGGCGTGCAGCGGAGCGACGGCACGCGTGACCGAGCCCGTCGCGAGGAGCTCGCCCTCGCGTCCGAGGAGCACCACGCCGAGGCGCCACGCGCGGGTCACCGGCGCCATCACCGGCTTGCGGCGGAAGCCGAGGATCGCGCGCGGCGTCCGCAGCTCGGCGACGGCCTGGTCGGCGATGCCGCGGGCGTCGAGCTCGGCGGAGACCTCGCGCAGGAGCGCGGCCAGATCGGCGGCGGCCTGCTCGGCCCCGGGTGCTGCGGGCATCGCTCCTCCTCGGCTCGTCCCGCCAGCCTACGGGCGCGGTGTGCACCGGCCACCCCGCTCCGCACCGCTAGCATCGCCTGACGACACCGAGGAGGACGAGCGATGCGCGTCATCATGATGGGCCCGCCCGGCGTGGGCAAGGGCACCCAGGCGGCCGTGCTGTCGCGCGAGCTGGGGGTGCCGGCGATCTCCACCGGCGATCTGTTCCGCGCGCACGTCGCCGACGGCACCGACCTCGGACGGCGTCTGCGGGCGCTCGTGGAGGCCGGCGAGTACGTGCCGGACGAGCTGACGAACGCCCTGGTCGCCGAGAGCATCGCCGAGGAGGACGCCCGGGACGGGTTCATCCTCGACGGCTACCCGCGCACGCTCGCCCAGGTGGACGCGCTGGCGGAGCTCCTCGAGGAGCGGGGCACGCCGCTCTCGTGCGTCGTGCTGCTGACGGCCGACGCGGACGTGGTCCTCGAACGGCTGCACGTGCGGGCGCAGGAGCAGGACCGCGCCGACGACGACCCCGAGGTGGTGCGGAACCGGATCGAGGTCTACGAGCGCGAGACGGCTCCTCTGGCGGAGGTCTACGACGAGCGCGAGCTCCTGGTGCGGATCGACGGCTCCGCCTCGCAGGACGAGGTCGCCGCGAGGATCATCGCGGCGTGCCGGCCCGAGTGAGCCGACCCGCCGCGACGCGGGGTCAGATCGCCGAGGCGAGGACCTCGTCGAGCTTGGCCGAGGCCTCCTCGTCGGTGCCCTTCAGGGCGAGCGAGAGCTCCGACACGAGGATCTGACGCGCCTTGAGGAGCATCCGCTTCTCGCCGGCCGAGACGCCGCCCGCCTGCTCGCGGCGCCACAGGTCGCGGACGACCTCGCTGACGCGGTACACGCTGCCGCTGGCCATCTTCTCCTGGTTGGCCTTGAAGCGGCGGGACCAGTTGCTGGCCTCCTCCGCGACGTCGCTGCGCAGGACGTCGTAGACCGCCTGGACTCCGGCGTCGTCGATGATCTCGCGGACGCCGACGAGCTCGGCGTTCTCGACGGGGAGGGTGATGGTGAGCTCGCTGGTGTGCACGTTCATCGTCATGAACGTCTTCTCGACGCCCTTGACCGAGCGCTTCTCGAGCCCGGTGATCGTCACCGCTCCGTGGTGCGGGTAGACCAGGGTCTCGCCGACCTCGAATGTCATCATGTCGTGCCTTTCGTCGTGGGGCGTGGTGGGAGTGAGGAGTCCAGGGGGCGCAGCGGCGCCGCGGCGAGCCAGGCCGGGAGCAGCGCGACGAGGTGCTCGACCAGCTCCTCGTCGGTGCCGTCGAGGGAGCCGGCGAGCCAGGCGCCGACCACGGAGAGGACGCCGCCGGCCGCGAAGACCGCGGTGAGCTCGGGATCGACCGCTGCGGGGACGTCGACCCGGGCGAGCACCTCGCGGTGCAGGGCGAGCGCCGTGTCGAGCACGGCGTCGTCGGAGGCGACCCGGGCGGAGGCCCGCGCGCGGAGCCGGGCATGGAAGGCGTGGCGGTCGACCAGCCGCTCGACGAGCCGCGAGTAGCCGCGCTGCAGGGCGTCGGCCCCGGAGCGGTCGGCGGGATCGCCCTCGGCGACGTCGGCGACCACGAGGTCCTGGCGGAGCAGCGCGGAGGCGACTCCCGCCGCGTCGTCGAAGTGGGCGTAGAACGAGCTGCGGCTGATCCCGGCCTCGCGCACGATGTCGCTCACGGCGATGCCCTCGGCCCTCTCGCCGTCGCTCTGCATGACGAGCCGCTCGACGGCGTCGAACACGCGGCGGCGGGTGCGCCGGGCTCGCGGATCGGCGGAGCCGAGCGCCGAGGGGGACTCCGCCGCGGGCACGGAGGCGAGGCGGGCGGGAGTCATCGACGTCAGTCTACCACTTCCCGGACAGGTGTACGGGAAGAGCGTCAGGCGTCGGTGTGCACCTGATCGAGGCCGGCGATGCGGTCGATCGCGGCCTGCTCGCTCGGCGACACCCGGCCGAGATACCGGCCCAGGAACACGAACAGCAGACGGTTCGCCGTGATCGCGGGCCACCACGGGCGCCGGAGGCCCAGGAGCCTCCGCACCTCGGGGCTGAGCGAGGCGACCGCGCCGGCGAACAGCAGCGGGTAGACCACGCCCGCCTCGCCCGGCAGCCGGATGTCGCGGAGGAAGCCGACCGCCTCGTGCACGCGTGCGTCGGGCTTGAGCTCGCCCGCGAATCCGGCGAGCTGCGCGCGGAGCTCCGCGACGCTCTCGGGCGGATCCTCCACTCCGAGCAGCCGGCCGGAGGCGGCCCACTCGCGCACGTAGGCGTCGGGGCCGCCGGGGATCCGTCCGCCCCAGATCTCGTGGGCGCCGAGGAACGCGTCGGTGAAGGCGTCGTGCACCCAGAGCAGCAGGCGGGGGTCCTGCGCCGAGTAGGAGCGCTCGCGCCCGCCGGCGTCCTCGTAGGAGCCGACGATCCGCTCGTGCACGCCGGTCACCCAGCGCGCCGCTCCGCTCGCCGCGGCGGTGTCGCCGAAGCTGGTGGTCAGGACCCAGCGGACCGTGTTGTCGAGGCGGCCCATCGGGTCCTCGCGGTAGCGGGAGTGGTCGTGCACACCGGCCATCGCTCCGGCGTGGAGGGTCTGCATGAGCAGAGCCCGCACTCCGGCGATCATCGTGGGCAGGCCGCCGTTGACGGCCCAGACCGCGCTGCCCGGTCCGAAGAGCCCGGCGTCGTCGCCCTTCTCGAGGGCCACGATCCAGTCGGCGCGGGGGCGGGGGCGGCGGCGTCTCATCCGCTCAGTGTGCGCTCGGATCCTGGGCCGCGGCTGGCCGTTCTGTCACCCTTCGTGGGGCCGTCGTCACTCGGCCAGCAGTTCGCGGACGTCGTCGGCCGACAGCGCCCGGGCGAAGAGCTCGCCCTCGTCGAGCACCGCCGTGCTGAGGCGGCCCTTGCGCTCCTGGAGGCGCACGATCTTCTCCTCGATCGTGTCCGTCGCCACCAGCCGGTACACGTTCACCCGCCGCTCCTGGCCGATGCGGTGCGCGCGGTCGACGGCCTGCGCCTCGGCCGCCGGGTTCCACCACGGGTCGAGGATGAAGACGTGGTCGGCCTCGGTGAGGGTGAGCCCGGTGCCGCCCGCCTTCAGGCTGATCAGGAAGACGGGCGCGGCTCCGGAGCGGAACTCCTCGATCACTCCCGCGCGGTCCCGCGTGGAGCCGTCGAGCTGCACGAACGGGATGCCGCGCCGACGCAGCCGCTCCCCCGCCCGCTCCAGGTACGAGGTGAAGGTGCTGAAGACGAGGGCCCGACGGCCTTCCGCGATCACGTCGTCGAGCTGCTCGACGAGCACGTCGAGCTTCGCGGACGGGACGTGCCGGTAGGCCGGGTCGACCAGGGACGCGTCGAGCGCGAGCAGGCGCAGGAGGGTGAGCGATCGGAACACCGTGAAGCGCTGCCGGTCGAGGTCGTCGACCAGACCCAGGAGCTTCCGCCGCTCGCGCTGGAGGTAGCCGTCGTAGAGCACCCGGTGGGCGGGGGTCAGCGCGACCTCGATCGTCTGCTCCTGCTTCTCGGGGAGCTCCGGCGCCACCGCCTCCTTGGTGCGGCGGAGCAGGAACGGACGCAGTCGTCGGCGCAGTCTCTCGAGGCGGCGGCGCGCGCCCTCGGTGTGGCTGACGGTCCGTCCCTCGGACAGATCGGGCGAGGCGATGCCGACGGGCGCCTCCGCGTGCAGGATCGGCCGGGTGTACTCCTCGCGGAAGCGGCGCAGCGGCGGCAGGAGCCCGGGCGCCACCAGGGCGAGGACCGCCCAGAGCTCGTCGAGCGAGTTCTCCAGCGGTGTGCCGGTGAGCGCGAGCGTGACGGGCGCGCCGACCTCGCGGGCGGCCCGGTGCGTCTGCGAGGCGGGGTTCTTGACGAACTGGGCCTCGTCGAGGATCAGCGCCGACCACGTCCTCGACGCCCAGCGCTCGCCGCCGAGGCGCAGGACCGCGTAGCTGGTGAGGACCACGTCCGCGTCGGCCGGGATCGCGTCGAGCGCGCCCTCCCGCGAGCTCGCGACGACGTGGACGCGCAGGGCGGGCGCGAAGCGCTCGGCCTCCGAGCGCCAGCCCGGCACGACCGAGGTGGGGGCGACCACGAGGAACGGCGCGCGGCGGATCCCGGCGCGGCCCGCCTCCTCGACCGCGTCGAGCATCATGGCCAGCGCCTGCAGGGTCTTGCCGAGGCCCATGTCGTCGGCCAGGATCCCGCCGAGCCCGTGACGGAGGCGGTGCACGAGCCAGGCGTAGCCCGCCCGCTGGTACGGACGCAGCCGGGCGGTCAGGCCCTCCGGCGGCTCCACGTCCTCCGGCGACCCGGCGGCCAGCGCGGAGTCGAGCACGGCGCGCCACGCGTCGGAGGGGACGCTCTCGTCGGCGAGCTCCTCCAGCTCGTTCCACAGCCCGGCCTGGTGCCGGCCGAGCCGCGGTCCCGTCTCCCACTCCTCGAGCTCGTCTGCCCGGGTCAGCAGTTCCCGGAGCCGGTCGAGGCCGGGGTGCGCGAGCGAGAGGTAGGAGTGGTCGACCAGGCGGATGCGGTCGCCGCCCGCGGCCAGAGCGCGGAAGAGGGGCAGGAACGGCACGGTCGCGTCGCCGATGGTCACGACGACGCCGAGGTCGAACCAGTCGGCGCTCTCGGTGTCGACCGCGGTGATGGTGAGCGTGAGCGGTCCGGTCAGCAGGCGGTAGTCCGGGGCCGCGCCCTCGCGCTCGATCCGGACCCCGCCGATCCCCTCCAGCTGCGGGAGCTGCTCCACCACGAACACCGCCGCCTCGGCCCCGCGCAGGACCGCGCTCGTCCCCGGCTCCGGCACGAGAGCGGACCCGGCCTCGCCGAGCACCGAGCGCACCCGGCGGAGCACCGCGCGCTCGAGAGCGGCGTCGGCCGTGCCGTCGAGCTCGCCCGCGCGATCGGGCGAGCGGCGCCAGTGCCAGCCCACCCTGACGGCGCGCCGCGGCTCGAACGAGACCGTGCAGACCAGGCGCGGGGGCTCCGGATCGTCCAGGACGAGGTCGACGCCCTCCTCGCGGACCGCGACGCGGCCGCGGAGGGCGGGGAGGTGCTCGCCGACGAACTCGGGCACGTCCTCCGCCGGGACCTCCGTCTCCTCGGGGTGGTCGAGGAGCCGCAGCTCCTCGTCGTCGAAGGGCAGGGACGCGGGCGCGAGCAGGAGCGAGGACGGATCGCCGCCCTCGACCGCGTACACGCCGTGCCGGGCGACCGGACGCGCCGACTCGGGTGAGTGCTCCGCGCCGTCGATCCGCAGGACGGGCCGCAGCCGCAGGCCTCCCTCCTCGGCCGAGACCGTCACCGCCACATGGGCGGGTCCGGCGAGGCGGACCGCGCCCTTCTCCGGGCCGAGCAGCGGGATCCCGGCGGGCTGCGCCTGCTCGAGCAGCCGCCAGAGCAGCGGGCTCTCGTAGTCGTCGAGGTGGATCCAGTCGGGATCCTGCCCCAGGTGGACGGTGCGCGTGGCGCGGTGCAGAGCCGCGAACTCGGCGAACCAGCGCTGGTGAGCGGGGTCGAGCGAGAGCCGGTGGGTCTGGAAGTTCAGCGACTTCCAGGTCAGGGTGGTGCGGTTCCAGGCGCCCCCGCGCCCGCGGACGACGGGGCGGGTGGCCAGACGGTGGTCGCGGCGCTCGTCGGCGTCGTAGGTCTTCGCCGTGACGCGCTCGCTCGCCGGCGCCCGCCACGGATCGTCGGCCCGGCGCACCAGCCGGCGCAGCTCGAACTGCAGCCCGATCGGCGTGAGGACGGGCGGCGACTCGGCCTCGGCGGATCCGCTGAGCTCGCCGATGCGGGCGCGCCAGGAGGAGGGGGTCGACTCGGGAGGCACCGCCCCATGCTGCCACGCGCCGCCGACACCCCCGCCCGCACCGCGTGACGGGCAGAATCGGAGGATGACCAGCAGCGACTCCCCCGCGCCCACCGTCCTCACCCTCGGCAGCGAGAGCCTGCGCCTCGCCCTGACGACCGCCGGGGCCGAGATGACGTCCCTCCGCGACGACGAGGGCCGCGAGTACCTGTGGCAGGCCGGCCCGGAGTGGCGCCGGCACGCTCCCGTCCTGTTCCCGATCATCGGGCGCCTCCCCGGCGACACGCTGCACCACGACGGCGCGGACCACCGGATGGGGCAGCACGGCTTCGCGCGGGACCGGGTCTTCGAGCTCGCGGGCGTCTCGGCGGACGAGGCGGTGTTCCGGCTCCGGAGCGACGACGCCACGCGCGCGGTGTTCCCCTTCGACTGGATGCTCCTCATCGCCTACGCCGTGACCGGCGCCTCGCTCCGGATCACCCAGACCGTCGAGAACAGGGGTCCCTCTCCGCTGGGCTTCTCGCTCGGCAACCACCCGGCCTTCGCGCTGCCGCTGCCCGAGGGCCGCGGCGAGCACCGCATCCGCTTCGCGCAGCCCGAGCCGGAGGGGTACCGCCGCGCTCCGGAGAACCTGCTGCTCGAGGCGCGCCACCCGGCGCCGCTCGAGGACGGGGTCCTGACAGTGGACGACGCGCACTTCGAGGAGGGCGTGATGATCTTCGACGAGCCGCGCCGGCGGACCCTCCGGCTCGAGGCCGACGGCGCCGCCCGCGCGATCGTCGTCGACACCGGGGACTTCGACGTGGTCGGCGTGTGGAAGCCCGTCGGGGCCCCGTTCGTCTGCCTCGAGCCCTGGCGGAGCGTCCCGACCCCCGAGGGCTGGGACGGCGACATCGTCGACAAGCCGCGCCAGATCGTCCTCGAGCCGGGCGGCCGGCGGTCGCTGTCCTACAGCATCGCGCTGAGCTGAACGTCCTCGCGCTGGATCTGCGCGTCGAGCAGCTCGAAGCGGCGGATGATCAGCCCCTCGCGGGTGGCCCAGGGGCAGATCACCAGCGTCTCGATGCCGAGGGCGTCCATGGCCGCCTCCGCGACGAGAGCGCCCGCGAGCAGCTGCGGAGCCCGCAGAGCGGAGACGCCGGGCAGCGCTGAGCGGTCGGCCGCGCTGATCGCGGCGAGGCGGGCGGACCACAGCCGGAGGTCGACCAGGTGCAGCTCCCGGCGCACCAGCGGACCGGCGGCGCTCGGAGCGGCGCCGGTGATCCGCGCCAGAGACCGGAAAGTCTTCGACGTGCCTGCGACCAGGTCGGGGCGCCCCAGGGCGAGGAAGCCGCGGACGGGCTCCGCGAGCACCTCGCGGGCGTGACGCCGGGCGGCCTTCACGCTCGTGGCCGAGGCGGGATCGCCGACCAGCAGGTCCCGCGTCACCCGCCCCGCTCCGAGCGGGACCGACACGGCGAGCTCGGGCACCTCGTCCACGCCCATCGAGAGCTCGAACGAGCCGCCGCCGATGTCGAGGTCCAGGATCGAGCCCGCGCCCCAGCCGAACCAGCGGCGCACGGCGAGGAAGGTGGCCGACGCCTCCGCCTCGCCGCCGAGCTCCTGGAGGTGCACTCCCGTCTCGGCGCGGACCCGGTCGAGGACAGCCGCGCCGTTGCCGGCCTCGCGGATCGCCGAGGTCGCGAACGCCAGCAGGTCCTCCGCGCGGTGCTCGCGGGCGACCTCCGCGGCCTCGGTCACGAACGCGATCAGCTCGCGCTGGCCCCGCTCGGTGATCTCCCCCGCCTCGTCGAGGTGCGCCACGAGAGCGAGGCTCCGCTTGTGCGAGCGGTAGGGCACCGGGCGGGCGCCGGGGTGCGCGTCGACGAGGAGCAGGTGGACCGTGTTGGAGCCGATGTCGAGCACGCCGAGTCGCATGGGTCCACGGTATCCGCCCGCGGAGGCGCGTCCCGCCACGCGGGCCGCCGGGGAACGCCGGAGGGCCCGGCCGCTCGCGCGACCGGGCCCTCCGGGGGTGCTGGACTCAGTGGTCCCAGTTCTCGGCCCTGTCGGCCGAGCTGGACGAGCCGACGATGTGCACCCGCATGTCGTTCGTCGTGCCGGCGCGCCCGGGGGGCGATCCGGAGACGACGACCACGGTCTCGCCCGCCTGGGCGAGGCCCTCGCGGAGCAGCACCGCGTCCACCTGCGCGAACATCGCGTCGGTGTGGTTGACGCGCGGCGTGACGAAGGACTGGACGCCCCAGTTCAGCGCCATGCGGCGGCGGACGGCGGGCTCGGGGGTGAAGCCGATGATCGGGATGCCGTGGCGCAAGCGCGTCATGCGGCGGACCGAGTCGCCCGACTCGGTGAACACGCAGAGGAACTTCGCCTCGACGAACTCCGCGACCTCGGCGGCGGCCAGCGTGACGGATCCGCCCTGGGTGCGGGGCTTGCTGCCCAGCGGGGGGATGCGCTCCAGGCCGTGCTCCTCGGTGGACTCGACGATTCGGGCCATGGTCTGCACGGTGACGACGGGCCAGGCTCCGACGCTGGTCTCGCCAGAGAGCATGACCGCGTCCGCGCCGTCGAGGATGGCGTTCGCGACGTCCGAGGCCTCGGCCCGCGTGGGGCGGGGGCTCTCGATCATCGACTCGAGCATCTGGGTCGCGACGATGACCGGCTTCGCCCAGCGGCGGGCGAGCTCGACGGCGTGCTTCTGCACGATCGGCACCGCCTCGAGGGGCAGCTCGACGCCGAGGTCGCCGCGGGCGACCATGATGCCGTCGAAGACGTCGATGATCTCCTGCAGGTTGTCGACCGCCTGCGGCTTCTCGATCTTGGCGATGACGGGCGCCTTGCGGCCCTCCTCCGCCATGATCTCGTGCACGCGCTCGATATCGCTGGCGTTGCGCACGAAGGAGAGGGCGATGATGTCGGCGCCGAGGCGGATCGCCCAGCGGAGGTCGTCCTCGTCCTTCTGGGAGAGGGCGGGGACGTTGACCGCGACACCGGGCAGGTTGATGCCCTTGTTGTTCGAGACGTTGCCGGGGACGACGACCTCGGTGACGACCCGGGGGCCCTCGACGGCGGTGACGCGGACAGCGACCTTGCCGTCGTCGATGAGGAGCATGTCGCCCGGGTTCACGTCGTCCGGGAGGCCCTTGAACGTGGTGCCCGAGAGCTCGCGCGTGCCGAGGACGTCCTCGGTGGTGATGGTGAAGACGTCGCCCTCGGCGAGGGCGTACGGGCCGCCCTCGAACTTGCCGAGGCGGATCTTCGGACCCTGCAGGTCGACGAGGATCGCGACCGCGCGCCCGGCGTCGTCCGCGGCCTTCCGCACGATGCGGTAGATGCCTTCGTGGACGTCGTAGCTTCCGTGACTGAGGTTCATGCGGGCCACGTCCACGCCGGCGTCGATGATCGCACGAATGGTCTCGTACGACGACGTTGCCGGGCCGAGGGTGGCGACGATTTTCGCTCGTCTCATTGAGGGGGTGCTCCGTTGTTCTGCGCCCGGAGGCGCGTCGTTAGCGGGGAGGGTGAGCTGATTGCTGGCGGGCCGAGACTATCGCGTCCCGGGGACTAGAGCGTGAAGCCCCGGTCGTCGGGGCCGACCGGCGCCGGCAGCTGGGTCGTGCCCTCGAGGTAGCGGTCGACCTCGGCCGCGACGGAGCGGCCCTCGGCGATCGCCCAGACGATCAGGGACTGGCCGCGCCCGGCGTCGCCGGCCACGAAGACGCCGGGGACGGTCGTCTCGAAGGCGTCGCCGCGCGCGACGTTGCCGCGCTCGGTGAAGGGGACGTCGAGCTGGCGGCCGAGGTGGTCCGCCTCCGGGCCGGTGAAGCCGAGGGCGAGCAGGACCAGGTCGGCCGGGATCTCGCGCTCGGTGCCCGCCTTGGGGACGCGGCGCCCGTCGAGGTACTCGGTCTCGGCCACGCGCACCGCGCGGACCTCGCCGCCCTCGTTCGCGAGGAACTCCACGGTCGACGCGAGGAACATCCGCTCCCCGCCCTCCTCGTGGGCGCTCGAGACCTCGAACACGGTCGGGTCCATCGGCCAGGGCTGGCTGTCCGGGCGCTGCGACGGCGGCTGCTGCCCGATCGCCAGGTTCGTGACCGACGCGGCCTTCTGGCGGTGGGCGGTGCCGATGCAGTCCGCTCCGGTGTCGCCTCCGCCCAGGACGACGACGTGCTTGCCCTCGGCCGAGATCTGCTCGAAGACGCGGTCGCCCGCGATCGCGCGGTTCGACTGCACGAGGTACTCCATGGCGAAGTGCACGCCGTCGAGGTCGCGCCCCGGGATCGGCAGGTCGCGCGGCACGAGAGCGCCGGTGGCGACCACGACCGCGTCGTAGCGCGCCCGCAGGTCGTCCCAGGTGATGTCGGAGCCGATGTCGACGCCCGCGCGGAACCGGGTGCCCTCGGCCTTCATCTGGTTCAGGCGGAGCTCGAGGTGCTTCTTCTCCATCTTGAAGTCCGGGATGCCGTAGCGCAGGAGGCCGCCGATGCGGTCGTCGCGCTCGTAGACCGCGACGGTGTGCCCGGCGCGGGTGAGCTGCTGAGCAGCGGCGAGCCCCGCCGGGCCGGAGCCGACGACCGCAACGGTCTTGCCGGTCAGGCGCTCCGGCGGGTGCGGCTGCACCCAGTCGTTGCCGAAGGCCTGATCGATGATCGAGACCTCGATCTGCTTGATCGTGACGGCGGGCTGATTGATGCCGAGCACGCAGGACGACTCGCACGGCGCCGGGCAGAGCCGGCCCGTGAACTCCGGGAAGTTGTTCGTCGCGTGCAGGCGCTCGATCGCCTGGCGGCCCTCGCCGCGCCACATCAGGTCGTTCCACTCGGGGATCAGGTTCCCCAGCGGGCAGCCCTTGTGGCAGAACGGGATGCCGCAGTCCATGCAGCGGCCCGCCTGCCGGCGCAACACGGCGGAGTCGCCCTGCTCGTAGACCTCTTTCCAGTCCATCAGGCGGACGGCCACGGGACGCCGCTTGGGCAGCTCCCGGTCCTGCACCTTCAGGAACCCCTTGGGATCAGCCACCGGTCACCTCCAGAATCCGTCCCCAGACGACGTCGCCGTCGGGGTCGAGCCCCTCCTCCACAGCGGATGCGCGCGTCGCGAGCACCGCGGCGAAGTCGCGGGGCAGTACCTTGACGAAACGCGAGACCGTTCCGTCGAAATCGTCGAGCATCCCCTGGGCCAGGGTCGACTCGGTCTCCGCGACGTGCCGCTCGAGCAGGTCGCGCAGGATCTCCACGTCGGCGCTGCCGAGCTCGGAGAGGGTCAGCTCGCCGGAGGCGATCGCGTCGCGGTTCACGAGCTCGCGGCGCAGGCCGTGGATGTAGGCCGTGCCGCCCGACATGCCGGCGCCGAGGTTCCGCCCGGTCTCGCCGAGGATCACCGCCAGGCCGCCGGTCATGTACTCGAGCGCGTGGTCGCCCACTCCCTCGACCACCGCGGTGGCGCCGGAGTTGCGGACCAGGAAGCGCTCGCCGACCATCCCGCGGATGAACATCGTGCCCTGGGTCGCCCCGTAGCCGATCACGTTGCCCGCGATCACGTTCGTCGAGGCGTCGAAGGTGCTGCGGCGGTCCGGCCGCACCACGATCTGGCCGCCCGAGAGGCCCTTGCCGACGTAGTCGTTGGAGTCGCCCTCGAGCCGAAGAGTGATGCCGGCGGGGAGGAACGCTCCGAGCGACTGCCCGGCCGAGCCGCGGAGCGACACGACGATGGAGTCGGCAGGCAGGCCGTTCTCGCCGAAGCGGACGGTGACCTCGTGGCCGAGCATGGTGCCGACGGCGCGCTCGGTGTTCTTGATCTCGCGCTCGATCCGCACGGTGCCGCGGTGGTCGAGCACGTTCGCCGCGAGGCGGATCAGCTCGTTGTCGAAGTGGTGCTCGAGCTCGTGCTCCTGCGCGCGGCCGTGGCGGCGCGGCTCCTCCGCCGTGAAGACCGGCCCGACGAGGATCGGCGTCAGGTCGAGCCCGCTCGCCTTCCAGTGCTCGATCGCCTGGTCGACGTCGAGCAGCTCGCGGTGGCCGACGATCTCGTCGACGCTCCGGAAGCCGAGCTGCGCGAGGTACTCGCGCACCTCCTGGGCGATGAACTCGAAGAAGTTGACGACGAACTCGGGCTTGCCGGAGAACCGCTGTCGCAGCTCCGGGTTCTGCGTCGCGACGCCCACCGGGCAGGTGTCGAGGTGGCAGACGCGCATCATGATGCAGCCCTCGACGATCAGCGGAGCCGTCGCGAAGCCGAACTCCTCGGCTCCGAGCAGCGCGCCGATGACGACGTCGCGACCGGTCTTCATCTGGCCGTCGACCTGCACGACCACGCGGTCGCGCATGCCGTTGAGCATCAGCGTCTGCTGGGTCTCGGCCAGGCCGAGCTCCCAGGGCGTGCCCGCGTGCTTGAGCGAGTTCACCGGGCTCGCGCCGGTGCCGCCGTCGTGACCCGAGACGAGGATCACGTCGGCGAGGGCCTTCGCGGTGCCGGCGGCGACCGCTCCGATGCCCGACTGGCTGACCAGCTTCGCGTGGATGCGCGCCGACGGGTTCGCCCGCTTGAGGTCGAAGATCAGCTGCTTCAGGTCCTCGATCGAGTAGATGTCGTGGTGCGGCGGCGGCGAGATCAGGCCGACACCGGCGGTCGCGTGCCGGGTGCGCGCGATCCACGGGTACACCTTCGTCGGCGGCAGCTGACCGCCCTCGCCGGGCTTGGCGCCCTGGGCGAGCTTGATCTGGATGTCGTCGGCGTGGGTGAGGTACATGCTCGTGACGCCGAAGCGGCCCGAGGCGACCTGCTTGATCGCGGAGCGGCGCTCCGGGTCGAGCAGCCGCTCGGTGTCCTCGCCGCCCTCGCCCGTGTTCGACTTGGCGCCGAGGCGGTTCATCGCGATGGCGAGCGTCTCGTGCGCCTCCGGCGAGATGGAGCCGTAGCTCATCGCGCCCGTCGAGAAGCGCTTCACGATCGCCTCGACCGGCTCGACCTCGTCGATCGGGATCGGCGTGCGCCCCGCGGTGTCGAGCTTGAACATGCCGCGGAGGGTCATCAGCGAGCTCGCCTGGTCGTCGACCATCTTCGTGTACTCGCGGAAGACGTCGTAGCGGCGGTTGCGCGTCGAGTGCTGCAGGCGGAACACCGTGTCCGGGTTGAACAGGTGCGGGGCGCCGTCGCGGCGCCACTGGTACTCGCCGCCGACCGCCAGGCGCTCATGCGCGACGATCGCGCCGTCCTCGGGGTACGCGGCGCGGTGACGCGCGGCGTTCTCCTCGGCGACGACGTCGATGCCGATGCCGCCGAGCTTCGAGACGGTGCCGGTGAAGTACTGGTCGACGAACGCCTGGCTGAGGCCGACGGCCTCGAAGGTCTGCGCCCCGGCGTAGCTCGACACGGTGGAGATGCCCATCTTGGACATGATCTTCAGCACGCCCTTGCCGAGCGCCTTGATCACGTTCTTCACGGCCTTCTCCGGCGAGACGTCCGACAGCATGCCGCTGCGGACGAGGTCCTCGCAGGTCTCCATCGCCAGGTACGGGTTGACCGCGGAGGCGCCGTAGCCGATGAGCGTCGCCACATGGTGCACCTCGCGGACGTCGCCCGCCTCGACCACGAGCCCCACTCGCATCCGGTTCTCGGTGCGGATGAGGTGGTGGTGCACGGCGGCGAGCATCAGCAGCGAGGGGATCGGCGCGAGGTCCTTGGTGGAGTCGCGGTCCGAGAGCACCAGGAACTGCGCTCCCGCGGCGATGGCCTCGTCGGCCTCGTCGCACATCTCGTCGATGCGGTCCTGCATCGCGCGGGGTCCCGCGTCGACGCGGTACAGGCCGCGGATCGTCGTGGTGATGTGGCTCAGCGGGCGCGGCGCGATGTGCTGGATCTTCGCGAGCTCGTCGTTGTCGATGACCGGGAAGTCGAGGACGACCTGGCGCGCGTGCTCGGCACCGGCGGTCAGCAGGTTGCGCTCGGGGCCGAGGCCCAGGCGGAGCGAGGTCACGACCTCCTCGCGGATCGAGTCCAGCGGCGGGTTCGTCACCTGCGCGAAGGCCTGCGTGAAGTAGTCGAAGAGCAGGCGGGGGCGCTTGGACAGGACGGCCACGGGGGTGTCCGAGCCCATCGCTCCGAGCGGCTCCGCACCGGCGCGCGCCATCGGCAGCAGGAGGAGGCGGACCTCCTCCTCGGTGTAGCCGAAGGTGCGCTGGCGGCGGTTGACCGAGGCGGGCGTGTGCACGATGTGCTCGCGCTCGGGGAGGTCCTTGAGGTTGATGCGGCCCTTCTCGAGCCACTCCTCGAACGGACCGGAGGCGGCGAGCTGCCCCTTGATCTCCTCGTCCTCGACGATGCGGCCCTGCTCGGTGTCGACCAGGAACATGCGGCCGGGCTGCAGGCGTCCCTTGCGGACCACCTTCGCGGGGTCGATGTCGAGCACGCCGATCTCGCTGGCGAGCACCACGAGCCCGTCGTCGGTCACGACGTAGCGGCCGGGGCGGAGCCCGTTGCGGTCGAGAGTGGCGCCGACGAGCTCGCCGTCGGTGAAGACGATCGCGGCCGGGCCGTCCCACGGCTCCATGAGCATCGAGTGGTACTCGTAGAACGCGCGGCGCTTCGGGTCGAGCGCGCCGTCCTGGTTCTCCCAGGCCTCCGGCACCATCATCATGACCGCGTGCGGGAGCGACCGGCCGGCCAGGTTGAGCAGCTCGACGGTCTCGTCGAACGAGGCGGAGTCGCTGCGGCCGGGCGAGACGATCGGGAACAGCGGGGCCAGGTCGCCCAGCTCGCGGCTCTTCAGCTGCGACTGGCGCGCGCGCATCCAGTTGCGGTTGCCCTGCACCGTGTTGATCTCGCCGTTGTGCGCGATCATCCGGAACGGCTGAGCGAGCGGCCACGACGGGAAGGTGTTGGTGGAGTACCGGGAGTGCACCAGCGCGAGCTTCGACGCGAAGCGCTCGTCGGACAGGTCCGGGTAGAACGGCTCCAGCTGGAGCGTCGTCACCATGCCCTTGTAGACGAGCGTGCGGCTCGAGAGCGACATGAAGTAGACCTCGAGCTCGCGCTCGACGCGCTTGCGCAGGCGGAAGGTCAGACGGTCGAGGCGCACGGAGGAGAGGGGCGTGCCGCTCTCGTCGGTCAGCTCGCTCCGGATGAACAGCTGCTCGATCGCCGGCATGGCGGCCCGGGCGAGCGTGCCGATCTCGTCGGGCTGCACGGGCACGGAGCGCCAGCCGACCACGGCGAGGTTCTCCTCGCGGGCGATGTCGGCGATCGTCGACTTGACCCGCTCGCGCTCGAACACGTCCACCGGGAGGAAGGCGTTGCCCACCGCGTACTGGCCCAGCGGCGGGAGCTCGAAGGGAGCGACCGCGCGGAGGAACTCGTCCGGGATCTGCGTGATGATCCCCGCGCCGTCGCCCGTTCCCGCGTCGGAGCCGACGGCGCCGCGGTGCTCGAGGTTGCGCAGCGCGTTCAGCGCGGCGTCGATGATGTCGTGGCCGGCGGTGCCGCGCATGGTGGCGACCATCGCGAGACCGCACGCGTCCTTCTCGGCGGCCGGATCGTACATCCCCTGCGCCGGCGGCATGCCCAGGAAGGGCACGGCGCGGGCCGGGGTCGAGGGCTGGGCGGAGGCCATGGGAACCGTCCTCACGGGGGTGATGGCTGATCGGGACGTCACTGGCCCGCGGTGGTGGAGGAGGAGCGGCTCCCCGATCGGGAGGGCCGCAGGGTTCTGCCGTGGCGCGAGCGTCGCGCGCCGCCGGCGGTGCCTGCACGACGACCCGCCCGCGGCAGCGCTCGTGGCTGCGCCGCGATGGGGCGGTCGTGGAGGTGTCGGGCACCCGGGAGGCGGTCGCGGAGGCTCCGCGACCTCCGTCAGGTGCGGGAGACCGTCGGCTTCTCGGCGTCGGTGCCGGAAGCAGGGGTGGTGGTGTCGTCGGAGTCGGACTCGACGTCCTCGAATTCTACCGCAGCCGGAGCGGGCGTCCACTCGCGACCCGGCCGGTAGGCCGAGGGCTCGGCGCCCGGGTGCTCGCGCTTCTGGATCACCACGAGGACCAGGCCGATGACCACGGCGATGAGCGCGGCCCAGACGTTGGTGCGGATGCCCCAGAAGAACTCGCTCGGGTCGATCCGGATGGACTCGAACCAGACGCGGCCGATCCCGTACCAGATCAGGTAGGCGGCGAAGACGGTGCCCCACTGCAGCTTGAGACGGCGCTCGAGCAGGAGGATGACCGCGATGCCGACGACGTTCCAGAGGATCTCGTAGAGGAAGGTCGGGTGGAAGAGCGTGCCCGCCGGGAGGCCGACGGGGAAGGCCGGGTTGGTGGTCTCGATCTCGAGGCCCCAGGGCAGGGTCGTGGGCAGGCCGAAGAGCTCGTGGTTGAACCAGTTGCCCAGACGCCCGAGCGCCTGCGCGGCGAGCATGCCGGGGGCGAGGGCGTCGGCGAAGGTCCAGAACCGCACTCCTGTCCAGCGGCAGCCGATGAACGCGCCGACCGCGCCTCCGATCAGCCCGCCGAAGATGGCGTTGCCGCCGTTCCAGATGCGGACGACCTCCCACGGGTCGGCGCCGTCGTAGAAGTAGTCGCCGGGGTGGGTGAGCACGTGGTAGGCGCGGGCGCCGACGATGCCGAGCGGCACGGCCCAGATGATGATGTCGAGCACGACCCACGGCTCCGCGCCGCGGCGCTTGAGGCGCTGGTTCGTCATGATCGTCGCCACGATGATCCCCGCGAGGATGCAGAGCGCGTAGGTGTGGATCGCGAGCGTGAAGGTGCCGATCGTGAGGTCGTACTGACTCCACGCGTCGGGGGGGCTCGGAATGCTCAGCGGTACGGACACCGGTACTCGACCTTTCGAAGGAGGGGGTCCCCCGGGCGCGGCTCTGCCGCGCCCCGGTGGGCATCCCGATTGTAGCGGGAGGGTGTCAGCGCGCGGAGCGCAGGCGGGTGCCCTCGGCGAGGCCGCGGGAGGTCTCGGCGACCGCGTCGACCCCGCCGGACGCCAGCGCCCGCACCAGGGCGGATCCGACGATGGCGCCGTCCGCGTAGGCGAGGATCTCGGCGACCTGCTCGCCGGTTGAGATGCCCAGGCCGACGCACGCGCTCTCGGAGCCGGCGGCGCGGAGGCGGTCGACCAGGGTGCGGGCCGCGGAGTCGACGTCGGTGCGCGCGCCGGTGATGCCCATCGTCGAGACCGCGTAGACGAATCCACGGCTCGAGTCGACGGCCTGGCGCAGGCGCGTGTCCGTCGAGGACGGCGCCGCGAGGAACACGCGGTCGAGTCCGAGCCGCTCGGAGACGGCGAGCCACTCGGCGCCCTCGTCCGGGATCAGGTCGGGCGTGATGAGGCCGGACCCGCCGGCCTCGGCCAGATCAGTGGCGAAGCGCTCGACCCCGTACTGCAGGACGGGGTTGTAGTAGGTCATCACCAGGACCGGCACGTCGACGCGCGCCCGGATCTCGCGGACGGCCTCGAAGCCGTGGCGGAGGCGGAAGCCGCCCGCGATGGCGGCCTGGGTCGCCTCCTGGATGACGGGTCCGTCCATCACCGGATCGGAGTAGGGCAGACCGAGCTCGATCGCGTCGACGCCGTTCTCGGCCATGGCCACGGCGGCGTCGATGCTGGTCGGCAGGTCGGGGAAGCCGACGGGGAGGTAGCCGATCAGGGCGCCCGCCGCCTCCTCGTTCCGGCGCCGGACGGTCTCGGCGACGCTCGGTCCGCGGCCGCTCACGACTGCACCGCGCCCTGGTCCATGAGGCCGAAGTAGTGCGCAGCGGTCGTCATGTCCTTGTCGCCGCGGCCCGAGAGGTTGACCAGGATGGTGGCCTCGGGGCCGAGCTCGCGCCCGAGCTCCAGCGTGCCGGCCAGCGCGTGCGCGGACTCGATCGCGGGGATGATCCCCTCGGTGCGGCTGAGCAGCATGAGCGCGTCCATCGCGGCCGAGTCGGTGACCGCGCGGTAGTCGGCGCGGCCGATGCTCGAGAGCCACGCGTGCTCCGGGCCGATGCCCGGGTAGTCGAGGCCGGCCGAGATCGAGTGCGACTCGACGGTCTGGCCGTCCTCGTCCTGGAGGAGGAAGCTGCGGGCGCCGTGCAGGACGCCGGGGCGGCCCTTGCTGATGGTCGCCGCGTGGCGGGGGGTCTCGATCCCGTCGCCGCCGGCCTCGAAGCCGACGAGGCGGACGTCGGGGTCGTCGAGGAAGGCGTGGAAGATCCCCATCGCGTTGGAGCCGCCGCCGACGCAGGCGGTGACCGCGGTGGGCAGCGAGCCGGTCAGCTCGAGGACCTGCTCGCGCGCCTCCTCGCCGATGATCTTCTGGAAGTCGCGGACGAGGGCCGGGAACGGGTGCGGGCCCGCGACGGTGCCGAAGATGTAGTTCGTGGTGCCCACGTTCGTCACCCAGTCGCGCATCGCGTCGTTGATCGCGTCCTTGAGGGTGCGCGAGCCGGTCGTCACGGGGATCACCTCGGCGCCGAGCAGGCGCATGCGGGCGACGTTGAGGGCCTGGCGCTCGGTGTCGACCTCGCCCATGTAGACCACGCAGTCGAGGCCGAACAGGGCGGCGGCCGTGGCGGTCGCGACGCCGTGCTGGCCCGCTCCCGTCTCGGCGATGACGCGGGTCTTGCCGATCCGCTTGGTGAGCAGCGCCTGGCCCAGCACGTTGTTGATCTTGTGCGAGCCGGTGTGGTTGAGGTCCTCGCGCTTGAGGATGATCCGCGCACCGCCGGCGTGCTCGGCGAACCGCGGCACCTCGGTGATGATCGACGGACGGCCGGTGTAGCTGCGGTGCAGCTCCATCAGCTCGGCCGCGAACGCGGGGTCGACCTTCGTGCGCTCGTACTCGGCGCTCAGCTCGTCGAGGGCCTCGACGAGGGACTCGGGGACGTAGCGTCCGCCGAACTCGCCGAAGTAGGGGCCGAGTTCATCCCGGAGTGCCATGGGGGTTCCGCCTATCGGTGTGGTCAGTGCGCCAGGAAGCCAGCGAGGGTGGAGACGGGGTCGCCGCCGGTGACGAGAGCCTCGCCCACGAGGACGACGTCGGCTCCGGAGCCGCGGTAGTGCGCGACGTCGTCGGCGGTGAGGACGGCCGACTCGGCCACCTTCACCGCGTCGTCGGGGAAGCGCTCGGAGAGGCGGCCGAAGAGGTCGCGGTCGAGCTGGAAGGTGGAGAGGTCGCGGGCGTTCACGCCGATGAGCCGCGCGCCGAGGTCGGCGGCCCGCTCGAGCTCGTCGGCCGAGTGCGTCTCGACGAGCGGGGTCATCCCCAGCTCGAGGACGAGGGCGTGCAGCTCGGCGAGCAGGGGCTGCTCGAGCGCGGCGACGATGAGGAGGACCAGGTCGGCTCCGGCCGCGCGGGCCTCGAGGACCTGGTACGGCTCGGCGACGAAGTCCTTGCGCAGGACGGGGATCGACACGCGCTCGCGGACCGCCTCGAGGTCCGCGAGGGACCCCTTGAAGCGGCGCTCCTCGGTGAGGACGCTGATCGCGCTCGCTCCCCCGAGCTCGTACTGTCCGGCCAGCTCGGCGGGGACGGGGATGTCGGCGAGGGCTCCGCGCGACGGGCTGGCGCGCTTCACCTCGGCGATGATCCTGACGCGCTCGGCGGGGGCCAGAGCGGCCAGGGCGTCGAGGGCGGGCGCCTGGGCGAGCGCGCGGCGCTCGACGGCTTCGAGCGGGGCGCTCTCGCGGCGCCGGGCCGCGTCGGCCAGGGCGCCGGCGGTGAGGTCGGCGAGCACCTAGGCGCGCGCCTTCGGGTTCGCCTTCGCGCCGTTGACGCCGTAGCCCGCCTTGGCCATGCCCATGCCCACGAGCAGACCCACCACGACCAGGCCGGCCGAGAGCCAGACCACCAGGGGCACGTCGAACCAGAACGCGATCGTGCCGATCGTGAATCCGACCAGCATGATGACGACGGCCGTCCACGCTGCGGGCGAGTGGCCGTGGTTGTCGTCGTCGTGCTCGGTGCTCATGGGTCTCCTCCTGGGGGTGCATCGGGACCAGAGCAGTCTAGCGTGAGGCGCCTGAGCGCCCGGCCCCGGACTCGCCTGCGCAGTCGCCTGCAGGAGGCGGGGATGCCGGACCGCCGGACACGTCCCCGGCCGGTGTCAGCGGCCCGAGGTGGGGTCGTCGCCGCGCGAGAGCTCGTCCCACGAGACGACCGGATCGATGTCGCCGTCGTCCGTCTGCACGGTCGACGCGCCGTGGCCGTAGCCGTCGGCGGGCTCGAAGCGGGACGCGCGCTTCCGCGCCGCTCCCGGCCAGCGGCGCGAGGTCGCGAGGACGCCGATCCCGAGCAACGCGGTGAGCACGCCGCAGACCAGGGCGACGACGGGCCAGGCCGTCGCGGAGGACGAGGCCACGAGCGCGGCGACGGACTGCTCCCCCGCGATGGCGGTCGCCTCCGTGACCAGCGAGGCGCCGGCGCGCACGGGGTCGCCCAGTGCCGTCGCGGCCGCGAGCACCACCGAGGCGCCGAGGACGGCCTGGAGCACACCGAGCAGGATCCGGAAGACCGGGCCGGCGATGGCGAGGGCCGCGGCGAGGGCGAGGCCTGCGAGCGCCAGGGCGGAGAGCGCGGGCGCGGCGACGGTCCCGGCCACGTCGATCCGCTGGCCCTCCCCCTCGATCGCGGCCAGGGTCAGCGTGGACCAGGTCTGGGTGGAGGAGGTCAGCTCGAGCGCGGCGAGCAGCACGACCCCGAGGATCGCCGTGTACTTCAGCCGCCGTCCGCTCATGCTCACTCCGCCGGACCGAGGCCGGTGAACGGCACGAGGGGGTCGACGTCGAAGCAGGCGTGCTCGCCCGTGTGGCAGGCGGCGCCGATCTGCTCGACCTGGACCAGCACGGTGTCGGCGTCGCAGTCGAGGGCGGCACCCCGCACGTACTGCGCGTGCCCGGACGTGTCGCCCTTGCGCCAGTACTCCTGGCGCGAGCGCGACCAGAAGGTGACGCGGCCCTCGGTGAGGGTCCGCCGGAGCGCCTCGCGGTCCATCCAGCCCATCATGAGCACCTCGCGGGTGTCGTGCTGCTGGATGATCGCGGGCAGGAGCCCGGTCGGATCGAAGGCGGCGCGGTCCAGGACGGCGTCGAGCTCGGCGGGGGTCATCGGATCTCGATCCCGGAGGCGGCGAGCGCGCGCTTGACGTCGCCGATCGTCAGCTCGCGATTGTGGAAGACGGAGGCGGCGAGCACGGCGTCGGCTCCCGCGTCGACGGCCGGAGCGAAGTGCTCGACGGCGCCGGCGCCT
This sequence comes from Rathayibacter sp. AY1C6, assembly GCF_002931535.1. Taxonomy (NCBI): domain Bacteria; kingdom Bacillati; phylum Actinomycetota; class Actinomycetes; order Micrococcales; family Microbacteriaceae; genus Rathayibacter; species Rathayibacter sp. AY1C6. The sequence continues at coordinate 141,641 of NZ_PSWC01000005.1, forward strand.
CCGGAGGCGATGACCGGCACGGAGCTCAGCTCGCGCATCGCGGCGATCAGCTCGAGGTCGAAGCCCTGCTTGGTGCCGTCGGCGTCGATGGAGTTGACCAGCAGCTCCCCGGCGCCGCGCTCGACGGCCTCGGCCGCCCAGGCCAGGGCGTCGAGCTCGGTCTCGCGGCGTCCGCCGTGAGTGGTGACGACGAAGCCGGACGCCGTGGCGTCGCTCCGCTTGACGTCGAGCGAGAGCACGAGCACCTGCGCGCCGAAGACGTCGGCGATCTCGCCGAGGAGCTCGGGCCGGGCGATCGCGGCGGAGTTGACGCCCACCTTGTCGGCGCCGTGCGCGAGCAGTCGCGAGACGTCCTCGGCGCTGCGCACGCCTCCGCCGACCGTGAGCGGGATGAAGACCTGCTCGGCGGTCGCCCGCACCACGTCGTAGGTGGTCGAGCGGTCGTCGACCGTGGCGGTGACGTCGAGGAAGGTCAGCTCGTCGGCGCCCTGCTCGAAGTAGAGGCGGGCGAGCTCGACGGGGTCGCCCGCATCGCGCAGGTTCTGGAAGTTGACGCCCTTCACGACGCGGCCGGCGGCGACGTCGAGGCAGGGGATGACGCGGACGGCGAGACTCATCGGCTCCCCCTCTACAGGCGCGCGGCGTGGATGGAGGTGACCAGGATCGCGCGGGCGCCCAGGTCGTACAGGCGGTCCATCACCTGGTTCATGTCCGAGCGCGGCACCATCACGCGGACGGCCACCCACTCGGCGTCGTGCAGCGGCGAGACCGTCGGCGACTCGAAGCCCGGGGCGATCGCCGTGGCGCTCTCCAGGAGCGCGACGGGGCAGTCGTAGTCGAGCAGCACGTACTCGCGGGCGACCAGCACGCCCTGCAGGCGGCGCAGCAGCACCGGGATGCCCTCGGGCTCCCCTGCGGCGGAGACCAGGACGGCGGTCGAGTCCAGGATGACCGGGCCGAAGATCTCGAGGCCGGCCTTGCGGAGCGTGGTGCCGGTCTCGACGACATCGGCGATGACGTCGGCGACGCCGAGCTGGATCGCGGACTCGACCGCGCCGTCGAGGCGGATCAGCGTCACCTCGACGCCGTGCTCCCGGAGGAAGCGGCCCACGAGGCCCGGGTAGCTGGTCGCCACGCGGAGGCCGTCGATCTGCGCGAGCTCGTCGTAGCGGCCTGCGGGCCCAGCGAAGCGGAAGGTGGAGTTCGCGAAGCCCAGGCTCGCGATCTCCCGCGCCTCGGAGCCGGAGTCGATCAGGAGGTCGCGGCCGGTGACCCCGACGTCGAGAGCGCCGGAGCCGACGTAGGTGGCGATGTCGCGCGGGCGCAGGTAGAAGAACTCCACCCCGTTGCGCTCGTCGACGACGTGCAGCTCCTTCGGGTCGCGACGGCCGGTGTAGCCGGCCTCCGCGAGCATCTGACCGGCGGTCTCCGAGAGGGAGCCCTTGTTGGGGACGGCGACGCGCAGGAGCGCCGGGGCGGGGGTGGTGGTCACGGGACGTCCTTCATGACTCGACGGCTGTTCAGGGGGCGGCACGGCTCCTCGGGGAGCGTGCGGGCGCGACGGCGCGGAGCGGAGGCGCACCCCGGCGAGCGGGGCGGGGCTCACAGATGCCGGTAGACGTCGGCCGTCGTCAGTCCCTTGGCGAGCATGAGCACCTGCAGGTGGTAGAGCAGCTGCGAGATCTCCTCGGCGGTGCGCTCGTCGCCCTCGTACTCGGCGGCCATCCACACCTCGGCGGCCTCCTCGACGATCTTCTTGCCGATGAAGTGCACGCCGGCGTCGAGCTCGCGGACGGTGCCCGAACCCTCGGGACGGGCGGCGGCCTTCTCGCCCAGCTCAGCGAAGAGGTCGTCGAAAGTTTTCACCGGGGAAGTCTATACGGCGGCCGGGCGCGGGCCACCTCAGTGCCGGTGCAGGTGAGCGGTCGCCGTCTCGCGCAGCGACGCGATCGCGGCCTCCGGGTCGTCCGCGCCGAAGACCGCGGAGCCCGCGACGAAGGTGTCGGCTCCCGCCTCCGCTGCGATCTCGATCGTGCCGGGAGCGATCCCGCCGTCGACCTGGAGCCAGACGTCGAGCCCGGTGCGGTCCACCACGTTCCGGAGGGTGCGCAGCTTGGGCATCGTCTCCTCCATGAAGGACTGGCCCCCGAAGCCGGGCTCGACCGTCATCACGAGGACCTGGTCGAACTCGGGCAGGAGGTCGAGGTAGTCGTCCACCATCGTGCCCGGCTTGAGCGCGATCCCCGCCCGCGAGCCGATCTCGCGCAGGCGCCGCGCCAGGGCCACGGCGTCGCGCGCGGCCTCGGCGTGGAAGGTCACGGAGTAGGCGCCGGTCTCGGCGTAGTCGGGGGCCCACCGGTCGGGGTCGTCGATCATCAGGTGCAGGTCGAGCGGCCGGGGCGAGACGTCCTGGAGGCGCTGGACCATGGTCAGCCCGAAGGTGAGGTTCGGCACGAAGTGGTTGTCCATCACGTCGACGTGCACCAGGTCGGCTCCGGCGATGCGCTGCAGCTCGGCCTCGAAGTTCACGAAGTCGGCGGAGAGGATGCTGGGGTTGATCCGTGCGGGCATGCCTCCAGCCTAGATCGGAGCGTCCTCCGCGTCCGCCCGGCCGAGCGCGTTCCCGCTCCGGAGGGGTCAGGCGTCTCCAGACGCCGCCTCGAGGGGCCGGCGGCGGAGGAGCTGGACGAACATGGCGTCGGTGCCGTGTCGGTGCGGCCAGAGCTGCACGTGGAGGGTGCCCTCCGGCAGCGGGAGCGGGTCCGCCGTCACCGCGCGCAGCGCGGCCGGCGTGTCGACGAGCTCGAGCTCGTGCCGCTCCTGCGCGAGGGCGAGCACGCGCCGGGTCTCGCCGAGGTGCGGCGAGCAGGTCACGTAGGCCAGCAGGCCGTCGGGAGCGAGAGCCCTCACCGCGGAGTCGAGCAGCTCGCCCTGGAGGGCGGCCAGCGGCTCCACGTCGGCCGCGGACTTGCGCCAGCGCGCCTCGGGCCGACGCCGCAGCGCACCGAGACCGGTGCACGGCGCGTCGAGGAGGATGCGGTCGAACGATCCCGGCTGCTCGTCGCCCAGGTCGCGCCCGTCGCCGGTGCGCACCTCGACCGACGGATCGACGGCGGCCAGCGCCTGCCGCACCAGGCCCGCGCGGCCCGGAACCACCTCGTTGGCGAGCAGCGCCGCCCCTCCTGCGCGCGCCTCCGCCGCGAGCAGCGCCGCCTTGCCGCCGGGTCCCGCGCACAGGTCGAGCCAGCGCTCGCCCGGGCGGACCGGCCGTGCTCGGGAGAGCGCCAGAGCGGCGAGCTGGGAGCCCTCGTCCTGCACGCGCACGCGGCCCTCGTGCACCGCGGGGAACGCCTCCGGGTCGCCGCCGGTGCTGGTCATGCCGACCGGCGAGAACCGGTCGGGTTCGGCGTCGGCGATCTCGCCGGGAGACGCCAGGCCCGGCAGAGCCACCAGGTTCACGCGCGGAGCCGCGTTGTCGGCGGCGAGCAGCGCGTCGAGCTCGTCGGCCGCCCCCTCCGCCGCCAGCGCCCGTCGCAGGGCGCGCACGATCCACACGGGGTGGGAGCTCAGCGCGGCGATCCGGTCGTCCCCGGAGACCGCGGCCGCGGAGACCCGCTCGCGCCACTCGCCGGCGCTCGAGCGCGAGACCGCGCGCAGCACGGCGTTGGCGAAGGCCACCGCTCCCCGCGAGGAGCCGGCCGCGACGAGCGCGACGCTCTCGTTCACCGCGGCGTGCGGGGCCACGCGGGTCGCGAGCAGCTGGTGCACGCCCAGGCGCAGCGCGTCGAGCACGGGCGCATCGATGCTCTCGACGGACCGGCCGGCCGCGAGGGCGATCACGCGGTCGTAGTAGCCGGACATCCGCAGGGTGCCGTAGCAGAGCTCGGTGGCCAGTCCCGCGTCGGCGGGCGAGAGGCCGGCGGCGCTGATCCGCGCGGGCAGGACCAGGTTGGCGTAGGCGTCCGACCCGCTCACCGCGAGCAGGACGTCGTAGGCGACCCGGCGGGCGGGAGCGGCCTCGCGACGGGCGCTCATGCGAGCACCGTGCTCTCGCGCAGGCCGCGGGCCCAGGCGGCGCCGGCCATCGGGGTCCTGCCGGCGGGCTGGACGGTGACCAGCTCGACCGCTCCGTCCGCGGTGCCGACGAGGGCGCGCCCCGCGTCGAGGCGGACGACGCCGGGAGCGAGGTCCCCCTCGGCCGCGCGGACCGCGAGCACCTTGAGGCGCGCGTCGCCCACCGCGGTCGAGGCTCCGGGCTCGGGAGTCGTTCCGCGCACGAGCGCGAGGACCCGCGCGGTCGGGAGGCTCCAGTCGATCCGGCCGTCCGCGGCGTCGAGCTTGGGAGCGGGGGTCGCCTCTCCGGCCTGCGGAGTAGCGACGGCCGTGCCCTCCTCCAGCGCGTCGACCACGCCGAGGGTGAGGCCGGCGCCGCTCCCGGCCAGCTCCGTCAGCAGCTCGCCCGCGGTGCGCTCCCCCGCGTCGACGGCGAGCTCGGCGTACACGTCACCGGCGTCGAGCTCGGCGACCAGCTGGAAGACGCTCGCGCCGATCCGCGTGTCGCCCGCCATCAGCGCCCGCTGGACGGGAGCCGCCCCGCGCCAGCGCGGCAGCAGGGAGAAGTGCAGGTTGATCCAGCCCAGGCGCGGCACCGCCAGCAGGCGCTGCCGGACGAGGCCGCCGTAGGCCACGATCACGCCGAGGTCGGGGGCGAGCTCCGCGATCCGGTCGGTCACGTCCTCGTCGAGGCGGTTCGCCCGGATCACCGGGATCCCCAGCTCCTCGGCCGTGACGGCGACCGGCGAGGGGGTGAGCACGCGCTTGCGGCCCACCGGGGCGTCCTCCCGGGTGACCACGGCGACGACCTCGTGCGCGGAGGCGGCGAGGTCGCGGAGGGTCGGAACGGCGGCGGCGGGCGTGCCGGCGAAGACGAGGCGCACGGGGGTCTCCTGGGGAGTCAGAGGATGTCGGGGTCGTCGAGACGGACCCGGAGCCGGGGGGCCGGCCGGAAGCGGCCGGGCGTGGTCGGCGGGCGACGACGGCGCGTGGCGTTGCGGATCACGGCGGAGCGGAGGCGCGCGGCCACATCCGCACCGCGAGCGTAGTCGAACCGGACGATCGCCCGGACGGAGCCGTCCTCGAGCCCGACAGGACCGAGGACCTCGTGCCGGTCGTCCTCGTCGAGCGCGTCGAGCGCCTCCTCCACCGCGTGCGCGTCGCCGCTCACCGTGGCCAGGCGCACCGCGGGCGGGAAGCGCAGAGCGCGCCGCTCCTGGAGCTCGGCCCGGAGGTACTCGGCCTGCCGCCAGGTCGCCAGGGCGGTCGCGAGCCGACCGCCGACCCCGACCAGGAGGACCGGCGCGCCCGGGCGGGCCAGCGCCGCGGCGTTCGACCAGGTGCGAAGCGCGTCGTCGGCGACCCGCAGGCTCTCGCGGGCCAGCATCCGCTCGCCGTCCAGCAGAAGGACGGCGTGGTAGCCGCCGTCGGCCCGCGGCTCCGCCCCGCGCGTGGCCACGACGAGCGCGGGCTCGTCGGGGAGGGTGAGCACGGGGCGCTGCCCGTCGGCGACGATCACCTTGGCACCCGGGAAGGCGCGTCCGAGCTCCTCCGCGGTGCGGCCCGCGCCGAGGGAGACGAGGCGCAGAGCCGTCGCCTGGCAGACGGAGCAGGTCCAGTCGGCCGCGATCAGGCCGCACCAGCCGCAGCTCGGCCGCCCGCCCTCGGAGTGCACGCCGAGCGGACCCTGGCAGCGGTTGCAGCGTGCGACGGTCCGGCAGCGGGCGCAGGCGACCACCGGCGCGTAGCCGGGGCGCGCGACCTGGACCAGCACGGGACCGGAGTCGAGGGCCTTCCGCGCCTCCCGCCAGGCGGAGGAGGGGATGCGCGCTGCCGCGTCGTGCTCGTCGGCCGCCCACTGCTGGGCGGTCGGCACGACGTGCGGGCGGCGGCTCGGCCGCGGCTCCACCTCGGTCGCGAAGCCGATCTCGACGAGCCGCTCGACCTCGACCGTGCGCGTGTTGCCGAGCAGGACGAGGCCGGCGCCGCTCTGCTCCTGCCGCACCAGGGCGACGTCGCGCGCGTGCGCGTAGGGCGCGAGCGGCTCGGCGAAGAGCGGATCGCCGTCGTCCCAGAGCGCGATCAGGCCGAGGGCGGAGGAGGGCGCGTAGAGGACGGAGCGGTTGCCGACGACGACCCGCGGCCCGGGATCGAGGCAGCGGACGAAGGCGGAGTAGCGCTCGGCGCCCTTCTGCCGCGCATCGAGGCGCACCACCGCCTCCGCGGGGACGAGGGCGGCGAGAGCGAGCTCCAGCTGCTCCTGGTCGCGGTAGTCGGGGACGGCCAGGATCGCGTCGCGGCCCGCGGCGAGCGTGTCCCGGGCGAGCTCGGCGAGCGTGACGGCCCAGCCGCCGACCCACGCGCCCGAGTCGAGCCTCACCGGAGCCGGCACGGCGCCGACCGCCAGCCGGGCCCCCTCGGCGAGTCCAACGAAGGAGGCGTCGGGGTAGCCCGTCACGCCGCCCGCCTCGACCGCGGGCGCCGCAGGAGCGGGACCCGCGGCGAGTCGCGCCTTCTCGACGCGGACGTGGCGGCGCGGCACGGCCAGGCGCAGCACGTCGCTCGCGCCTCCGGAGGCGCGGTCGGCCACCCGGCGGGCGAGGGCCCAGACCTCCGGGGTCAGCACGACGAGCGGCGAGACCAGCTCCTCGATGCCGCTGAGCGCTCCGGCGTGCTCGGTCCCCTCCCCCGTCTCGACGACGAACGCGTCGGCGATCCGGCCTCCGGTCCGCAACGGCACCCGCACGCGCACGCCGGGGACCACCTCGCCGCGCAGCGCCTCCGGCACCGCGTAGTCCAGGAGCCGGTCGAGCTGCGGGAGGGGCGAGTCCAGGAGCACGCGCGCGACGGCTCCGCTCGTCGCCATCGCCGCCGCGCCCGCTACGAGAGGCCCGCGGCGGAGCGCAGGTCGTCGACCCGGTCGAGGTGCTCCCAGGTGAAGTCGGGGAGCTCCCGGCCGAAGTGGCCGTAGGCCGCGGTCTGCGCGTAGATCGGGCGGAGCAGGTCGAGTGCGTGGATGATCGCGGCCGGGCGCAGGTCGAAGACCGAGCGGATCGCCTCGGTGATCGTCTCGTCGGAGACGGTGCCGGTGCCGAAGGTCTCGACGTAGAGGCCGACCGGGGCCGCCTTGCCGATGGCGTAGGCGACCTGCACCTCCAGCCGCGAGGCGAGCCCCGCGGCGACCGCGTTCTTGGCGACCCACCGCATGGCGTAGGCGGCCGAGCGGTCCACCTTCGACGGGTCCTTGCCCGAGAACGCGCCGCCGCCGTGGCGGGACGCTCCGCCGTAGGTGTCGACGATGATCTTGCGGCCGGTGAGCCCGGCGTCGCCCTGAGGGCCGCCGATCTCGAAGCGGCCCGTCGGGTTGATCAGCAGGCGCACGGCGGAGGAGTCGAGGTCGACCGTCTCGAGGACGGGGCGGATGACGTGCGCCGCGATGTCCGCGTGGATCGTCTCGGTGCTGACGTGCTCGGCGTGCTGGGTGGACAGGACGACGGTGTCGATGGTGGACGGCGTCGTGCCGTCGTAGCCGATGGTGACCTGGGTCTTGCCGTCGGGTCGGAGGTAGTCGAGCTCGCCCGACTTGCGGACGGCGGCCAGGCGCTCGGCGAGGCGGTGCGAGAGCCAGCTCGGCAACGGCATGTATTCGGGGGTCTCGTCGGTCGCGAAGCCGAACATCAGGCCCTGGTCGCCCGCGCCCTGGCGGTCGAAGGCGTCCTCGCCCGCCTCGGAGGAGCGGACCTCGAGCGCCGTGTCGACGCCCGCCGCGATCTCGGGCGACTGCTGGCCGATCGAGACCGAGACGCCGCAGGAGCGGCCGTCGAAGCCCTTCTCCGAGGAGTCGTAGCCGATCTCGACGATCGTGTCGCGCACGATCTTGGGGATCTCGACGTAGCCGCTCGTGGAGACCTCGCCCGCGACGTGCACGAGCCCCGTCGTGACCAGCGTCTCGACGGCGACCCGGCTGTGCGGGTCCTCGCGGAGCAGGGCGTCGAGGATGCGGTCCGAGATCTGGTCGCAGATCTTGTCCGGGTGGCCCTCGGTGACGGACTCGGAGGTGAACAGGCGGAGGGGACCGGAGGTCATGCTTCTCTTCTCGTCCCGGCTCGTGCGGACCGGGGTCGTTCGTACCGGGAGTGGCCTGGCGGGCGCGATGCCGGGCGGCAGGCGATCGGCGCCTGGGCGGGCGGACCGGCGGGGCTAGCGCACGACCGCGTCGAGGACGCGATCGGCCACCTCCGCCTTGCTGCCCGAGGCCTCGCCAACTATATCGCCGGCCCGATCGAGGACCACGACGGCGTTGCTGTCGCTCTGGAAGCCCTCGGCCCAGCCCACCCTGTTGAGGACGAGCAGGTCGCAGCCCTTGCGGGCGATCTTGGCGCGGCCGAGCGCGAGCATCGCGTCCCGGTCCGGCTCGGTCTCCGCGGCGAAGCCGACGACGATCTGCCCCTCCCGCCGGGAGGCGGAGATCTCGGCGAGGACGTCCGGGTTCTTGACGAGCTCGAGGACGAGACGGTCGCCCTGCTGCTCCTTCTTGATCTTCGCGTCGGCGACCGCGGCGGGCCGGTAGTCGGCGACGGCCGCGGCCATGATCACGACGTCCGCGCCGGTGGCCGCGGCGATGGCGGCCTCGCGCAGCTCGAGCGCGGTGCCCACCGGGAGGACCGTGACGCCCTCCGGCGCCGGCACGTCGAGGTTCGCGGCGAGGAGGGTGACCTCCGCGCCCCGGGCCGCAGCGGCCAGCGCGAGCGCGACGCCCTGCCTGCCGCTGGAGCGGTTGCCGACGAAGCGCACCGGGTCGAGGGGCTCGCGGGTTCCGCCGGCGGTCACGAGGACGCGCACGCCCGCGAGGTCGCGGCGGGCGGAGGCGGAGCGGGCATGGACGGCGAGGGCCTCCGCCACGATCGTCTCGGGCTCCTCCATGCGGCCGGGGCCCGAGTCGGCGCCGGTGAGGCGGCCGACCGCGGGGCCGACGACGTGCACGCCGCGGGAGCGGAGCACCGCCGTGTTCGCGACGGTGGCGGCGTTCGCCCACATCTCGGTGTGCATCGCGGGGGCGACCACGAGCGGGGCGGTGCTCGCGAGCACCGTGTTGCCGAGCAGGTCGTCGGCGAGGCCGGCGGCGAGCTTGGCGAGCGTGTGCGCCGTCGCGGGCGCGATCACGATGAGGTCGGCGGCCTGGCCGATGGCCACGTGCCGGACCTCGGCGACGCCCTCGTAGAGCTCGGTGTGCACCGGGTTCCGCGAGATGGCCTCGAGGGTGGGCTTGCCGACGAAGCGCAGCGCGGCCTCGGTCGCGACGACGTGCACGTCGTGCTCCGCGAGGACCAGCGCGCGGACGACTCCGACGGCCTTGTACGCGGCGATGCCGCCGGTGATGCCGACGACGACGTTGAGCCGTCGGCCGGCCTCGAGAGAGGAGCCCACCCGGAGGGGACTACTCGGCGAGGGGCTTGGCGACGAGCTTGTCCTCGTTGATCTCGTGCAGTGCGACCGAGAGGGGCTTGTCGTCGATGGTGGAGTCGACCAGCGGGCCGACGTTGTCGAACAGGCTGCCCTCGTGGAGGTCGGCGTAGTAGTCGTTGATCTGGCGGGCGCGCTTGGAGGCGAAGATCACCAGCGCGTACTTGGAGTCGACCTTCGAGAGGAGCTCGTCGATGGGCGGGTCGATGATGCCGAGGTTGTTGGCCATGGGTGTCTCCTTGCAGGCGCATCAGCGCCGATCTGCGGCTCCGGAGCAACACGGCGCGCGGGCTCCGAGGGGCGTGTGCCCGGTGGGACCCGGGGCGTCGGCCCGGAGGTGGTCGGTGGCCCGGTCTCAGCGGCCCGGGTCAGCGGGCGCGCCGTCGGCACGAGGCGACATCAATTCTACGACCTCGCGGGCCGCTTCGGGCACGGTGCTGTTGACGACGGCGAAATCGAACTCGTCCTGCGCGGCCAGCTCCACCTTCGCGGTGGCCAGACGGCGCTCCTGCTCCTCCGCGCTCTCGGTGCCGCGGCCGACCAGGCGGCGGACCAGCTCGTCCCAGCTCGGCGGCAGGAGGAAGACCAGCCGCGCGTCCGGCATCCGCTCGCGCACCTGGCGGGCACCCTGGATGTCGATCTCGAGCATCACCTGCCGGCCCTGCTCCAGCGCGGCGTCGATGGGGCCGCGGGGCGTGCCGTAGCGGTGAGCGTTGTGGACGACGGCGTACTCGAGGAACTCCCCCGCCGCGACCATCCGGTCGAACTCGGCGTCGTCGACGAAGTAGTAGCTGACGCCGTCCACCTCGCCCGGACGCGGGGCCCGGGTGGTGGCCGAGACCGAGAGCAGGACGTCCGGGTAGTTCTCGCGGATGTAGGTCGACACGGTGCCCTTGCCGACCGCGGTCGGACCGGCGAGGACGAGCAGGCGGTTGCGGCCGGGGCGGCGCTGCCGCGACTCCCGCTCCTCCAGGAACGACGACAGGCCCTCGACCTGGCGCCGGCCGAGCCCGCCGAGGCGCTTCGACTCGGCGATCCGCAGCTGGTCCATCACCCGGGGCGTCTTCACCACGCCGAGTGCGGGCACGGCGCGGAGCAGCTCGCTGACGCGCATCCGCCCCTCGACTCCGAGCGGCTCGGCCTGGGCCGCCGCGAGCACGGCGGTCGCGGGGCGGCGTCCGGCGGCGACGGCCTTCTTGACGGCGGCGCGGGCACGGCGCGCCGCGATCGCGGCCTCGGAGGCGGCGCGCCGGTCGACCTCGGGCGGCGAGGGACGGCGCACGGCCTCCGGGCGCGAGGAGGCGCCGGGATCGGGGCTGACGGTTTCAGCGGACAAGGGTCTCCTGGATGTCGGTCGCGCGGCGGGTGATCTCGGCCGCGATCCCCGAGGGGCCGGCGCCGAGCACGCTCCGCGACTCGCTGACGATGGTGGCGGCGCTCAGCGCGCCGAACAGCCGCTGCGCGTCCGCGACGGCCGCGCCCTGGTGGCCGAAGCCGGGCGCGAGCACCGGGAGTGCGGGGTGCAGCGGCTCGTCGATGCCGATGCCGAAGTCGCCCAGGGCGACCGTGGCGCCGAGCACCACGCCGACCGAGCCGATCGACGCGCGAGCGTGAGCGTCGTTCCAGGATGCCACGTCCGCCACGACCGCGCGTGCCACGGTGTATCCCGCCCGGCCGCCGTCCTGCACGAGGGCGCGCTGCACGGGACGGGCCTCGGGGTTGGAGGTGGCTGCGAGGACGAACACGCCCTTGCCCGCCTCCTCCGCGAGGGTCAGCATCCCCTCGAGGGAGCCGAGCCCCTGGTAGGCCGCGGCGGTCATGGCGTCCGCCTCGAGCGGCGAGCCGGGCCGGAGCCACGCCTCGGCGTAGGCGGTGACGCTCGTGCCGATGTCGCCGCGCTTGACGTCGGCGATCACCAGCAGTCCGGCCTCGCGGGCGTCGGCGAGCACGCGCTCGAGCGCGGCGTAGCCCGCCGAGCCGTGCCGCTCGAAGAAGGCGATCTGCGGCTTGACGACGCCTACACGGCCGGCCGCCGCCTCGACGACCGTGCGGCCGAAGCTCTCGAGCCCGGCCGCGTCGTCGGCGAGGCCCCACGCGTCGAGCAGGTATGCGTGCGGGTCGATCCCGACGCAGAGCCGGCCGTGCGCGGCGAACGCCGCCTCGAGGCGCGAGCCGAAGGAGGCGGTGCCCGCCGCGCCGCCGCTCACGCGGTGCGCTCCGCGCGGCGCAGGGCGTAGTCCTGCAGGCTCGTCACCTCGAAGGGCTCGTTCGCCGCGTCGAGCGAGGCGACCGCGGCCGCGAGCTGGGCGATCGTGGTGAACAGCGGCTTGTCCGCGGCGACCGCGGCGGCGCGGATCTCGTAGCCGTCGGCGCGGGTCGCTCCTCCGCTGGGCGTGTTGATCACCACGTCGACCTCGTCGCGGGCGATCAGCTCGACGATGGAGGGCGCGTCGCCCTCGGCGGTCTCGCTGTACTTGCGGACCACGCGGGCCTGGATCCCGTTGCGGTTCAGCACCTCGGCCGTGCCCTCGGTCGCGAGGATGTCGAAGCCGAGCTGGCGCAGGCGCAGCGCGGGCAGGACGATCGAGCGCTTGTCGCGGTCGGCGACCGAGATGAAGACGGTCCCGCTCGCCGGCATGCCGCCGTACGCGGCGTCCTGGCTCTTCGCGAAGGCGCGCGGGAAGTCGCGGTCGATCCCCATGACCTCGCCGGTGGAGCGCATCTCGGGCCCGAGCAGCGAGTCGACGATCTGGCCCTCCTTGGTGCGGAAGCGCTTGAACGGCAGGACCGCCTCCTTCACCGCGATGGGAGAGTCCATCGGGACGTCGGAGCCGTCGCGCTCGGGCAGCAGGCCCTCGGCCTTCAGCGCGGCGATGGTCTCGCCCACCATCAGGCGCGACGCGGCCTTCGCGAGCGGGATGCCCAGCGCCTTCGACACGAACGGCACGGTGCGCGAGGCCCGGGGGTTCGCCTCGAGCACGTAGAGCACGCCCTGGCCGATCGCGAACTGGACGTTCAGCAGTCCCCGGACGCCGACGCCCTGCGCGATCGCAAGGGTCGCCTCCCGCACCTGGTCGATCTGCCGGCGGCCGAGCGTCACCGGCGGGAGCGTGCACGCCGAGTCGCCGGAGTGGATGCCGGCCTCCTCGATGTGCTCCATCACGCCGCCGATGTAGAGCTGCTCGCCGTCGAAGAGCGCGTCGACGTCGATCTCGATCGCGTCGTCCAGGAAGCGGTCCACCAGCAGCGGGTGCGCCTCGTCGATGATCCCCTCGCCGGCCATCCGCTCGAAGTAGTCCTCGAGCTGGGGCGTGCCGTAGACGATCTCCATGCCGCGCCCGCCGAGGACGAACGACGGACGGACGAGGACCGGGTAGCCGATCTCCACCGCGACCTCACGAGCGCCGTCGAGGTCGGTCGCGGTGCCGTTGCGCGGAGCGAGAAGCCCCGCCTCGTCGAGGATCCGCGAGAACGCGCCGCGCTCCTCCGCGAGGTCGATGTTCGCTGGGGTGGTGCCGAGGATGGGCACGCCGGCCGCCTCGAGGCCCGCGGCGAGCCCGAGCGCCGTCTGGCCGCCCAGCTGCACGACGACGCCGACGAGCTCGCCGGACTGCGACTCCGCGTGGATGACCTCGAGCACGTCCTCGAGAGTCAGCGGCTCGAAGTACAGGCGGTCCGAGGTGTCGTAGTCGGTCGAGACCGTCTCGGGGTTGCAGTTGATCATGATCGTCTCGAAGCCCGCGTCCGAGAGCGCGAACGAGGCGTGCACGCAGGAGTAGTCGAACTCGACCCCCTGGCCGATGCGGTTGGGGCCGGAGCCCAGGATGACGACCTTGCGGCGGTCGGCGGCGACGACCTCCGTCTCCTCGTCGTACGAGGAGTAGTGGTACGGCGTGAGCGCCGGGAACTCGCCCGCGCAGGTGTCGACGGTCTTGTAGACCGGGCGCACGTCCAGCGCGTAGCGGGTGCGGCGGACCTCCGCCTCGTCGAGCCCGCGGAGCTCGGCGATCTGCGCGTCCGAGAAGCCGTGGTCCTTCGCCAGGCGGAGGAGTCCGGCGTCGAGGCCGTCGTGCTCGCGCACCAGGTCGGCGATCTCGTTGATCAGCACGATCTGGTCCAGGAACCAGGGGTCGATCTTCGTGGACTCGAACGCCTGCTCGACCGTGGCTCCCAGGCGCAGCGCCTGCTGCACGGTGACGATGCGGCCGTCGGTCGGGGTCCTCGCGATCTCGAGGAGCTCCTCGACCGAGCGCTCCTGCGCGCCCCAGTGGAACGACGAGCCGCGCTTCTCGAGCGAGCGGAGCGCCTTCTGCAGCGCCTGCGCGTAGTTGCGGCCGATCGCCATCGCCTCGCCCACCGACTTCATGGTCGTGGTCAGCGTCTTGTCGGCGGCCGGGAACTTCTCGAACGCGAACCGCGGGACCTTCACGACCACGTAGTCCAGCGTCGGCTCGAAGCTCGCCGGCGTCACCTTGGTGATGTCGTTCGGGATCTCGTCCAGGCGGTAGCCGATGGCGAGCTTCGCGGCGATCTTGGCGATCGGGAAGCCGGTCGCCTTGGAGGCGAGGGCGGAGGAGCGGGAGACGCGCGGGTTCATCTCGATCACGATGATCCGGCCGTCCGCCGGGTCGATCGCGAACTGGATGTTGCAGCCGCCGGTGTCCACGCCCACGTCGCGGATGATCCGGATACCGATGTCGCGCAGCTTCTGGTACTCGCGGTCGGTGAGGGTCAGCGCCGGTGCGACGGTGATCGAGTCGCCCGTGTGCACGCCGACGGGGTCGACGTTCTCGATCGAGCAGACGACGACCGTGTTGTCGGCCGTGTCGCGCATGAGCTCGAGCTCGTACTCCTTCCAGCCGAGGATCGACTCCTCCAGGAGAACCTCGGTGGTGGGGCTCTGGTGCAGGCCGTCGCCGACCATCCGCACCAGCTCCTCGCGGGTGTAGGCGAAGCCGGAGCCCAGGCCGCCCATGGTGAACGACGGGCGGATGACGAGGGGGTAGCCCAGGTCCTCGGCGTACTCGATCGCCTCGTCGACGGTGTGCGCGATGTAGGACTTCGCGACGTCGGCGCCCGCGTCCAGCACCAGCTGCTTGAAGATCTGGCGGTCCTCGCCGCGGTTGATCGCCTCGAAGCTCGCGCCGATGAGCTCGACGCCGTACTTCTCGAGGATCCCGAGGTCGTGCAGCTGGATGGCCGCGTTCAGGGCCGTCTGCCCGCCGAGGGTCGGCAGGATGGCGTCCGGCTTCTCCTTGGCGATGATCGCCTCGATCGCCTTGGGCGTGATCGGCTCCACGTAGGTGGCGTCGGCGAAGTCGGGATCGGTCATGATCGTCGCCGGGTTGGAGTTGACGAGGATCACGCGCACCCCCTCGGCACGCAGCACGCGGCAGGCCTGGGTGCCGGAGTAGTCGAACTCGACGGCCTGTCCGATGACGATCGGGCCGGAGCCGATGACCAGGACGCTCTGGATGTCTTCCCTGCGCGGCATTACTTCTGCTCTCCGATGCTGCTGGTCGTGGGGATGTCGGTGGGCTCCGAGGCCCCGCGCCCGGCCGTGCGCTGCACGACCATCTCGCGGAAGCGGTCGAAGAGGTGGTTGGAGTCGTGCGGGCCGGCCGCCGCCTCCGGGTGGTACTGCACCGAGAAGGCGGGGATGTCGAGGCAGCGCAGGCCCTCCACGACCGAGTCGTTGAGGGAGTAGTGGCTGACCTCGACGCGGCCGAAGCCCTCGGGCGAGTCCAGCTCGCCCTCGATCGGCGCGTCCACGGCGAACCCGTGGTTCTGCGAGGTGATCTCCACGCGGCCGGTGAGCTTGTCGAGCACGGGCTGGTTGATCCCGCGGTGGCCGAACGGGAGCTTGTAGGTGCCGAAGCCGAGAGCGCGCCCGAGCAGCTGGTTGCCGAAGCAGATGCCGAAGAACGGCAGGTCGGCGCGCAGGGTGGTGCGCAGCAGCTCGACGTGGCGGTCCGAGGCATCGGGGTCGCCGGGGCCGTTGGAGAAGAAGAGCGCGGACGGGTCGAGCGCGAGCACCTGCTCGGCGGTCACGGACTCGGGCAGCACGTGCACGTCGAAGCCGCGCTCCGCGAGGTAGTTGACCGTCGAGGTCTTCACCCCGAGGTCGATGACCGCGACCGAGCCGACGCGCTCGCCGCGGGCGGGCACCGTGTACTGCTCGTCGGTCGAGACCGAGGAGGACAGGTTGAGCCCCTGCATCTGCCGGCCGCCGAGGACCAGCGCGAGCTGCTCCTCCTCGGGGAGGGCGAGGTCCTCGCCGGAGAACACGCCGGCGCGCATCGAGCCGGCCGAGCGGATGTGGCGGGTGATCGCCCGGGTGTCGACGCCGGAGATCCCGACGATGCCGTCGGTCTCCAGGTCGTCGCCGAGGGAGCGCTGCGCGCGGAAGTTGGAGACGACGCGGGAGGGGTCGCGGACGACGTAGCCGGCGACCCAGATGCGGCGCGACTCCATGTCCTCGTCGTTGGTCCCGGTGTTGCCGATGTGAGGCGCGGTCTGCACGACGATCTGGCCGGCGTAGCTCGGGTCGGTCAGCGTCTCCTGGTACCCGGTCATGCCGGTGGCGAAGACGATCTCGCCCAGGGTGCGGCCTCGGGCGCCGTAGGCCTGTCCCCGGAATCGTCGTCCGTCCTCGAGGACGAGGACGGCGGTGGGTTCGGTGCTGAGGCGTGTCGTTGGCACGGACTAGGAGCCCTTCTGGGTCGTGTCGGGGCCGCCGTCGGCGGCTCCGACACGACCCAGAAGGGCTCCTAGTCCGTGCCAACGACACGCCTCAGCACCGAACCC